>JBMTVD010000059.1:0-10418 GCA_049451035.1 Chthoniobacterales bacterium
ATAAAAAACTGCTGACGATAACCCACAATTCAATTTTTGTGGTTACCCTCTGATTTTACTTTCAGAGTCAGGATTTCAAAAATCTTCGTGCGCTTTTTCCGGACGACACGATGAGCGGGAAGGTTTTGGCCTTGCTGCTCCCCGGGTTGTCGATGGAAAGAACGCGAACCGATTAGTTCGGTCCCCATCAAAGGGGAAGGAGAGATTGCCAGATTGGGACACAGAGTCAACAGCCTTTTTGAAAAAATCTTAAAATTTTTTCCAGGCTCCCCTGCGGGCCGGATCTCCAAGTTCGTAGAGCATTAGACCGGGGACTCAAACGAACGTTCAAACTCGGAGGGGTGGAAGCTTGTTTTCGGCCAATTCTCCTCTGTTAGGCCGCCCTTGCCCTTCCGTCGGCCCTTTGCCACCTTGGCGGCCTTTCCCGTTGTGACCCTCCCCAACCAACTCACCATCGTCCGCCTGCTACTCACCGTCCTTTTTGTGGCGGCGCGCGAAAGCGGCATGATGTGGGGCGCCACCATCGCGGCCGTGGCCTTCGCCTCCGCTGTTTTGACCGACTACCTCGACGGCGTGATTGCGCGGCGTATGCGGTGCGAGACCGACTTCGGTCGATTGATGGATCCGCTGGCCGACAAAGTGCTCATCGCCGCCGCGCTGGTCCTGCTGGCGTGGTCGCACGACATCCCGGCGTGGGCCGCCATCATCCTCATCTCGCGCGACTTTCTCATCACCGGGTTGCGCCAGCTGGCGCTCTCGCACGGCGCGGTTCTGGCCGCCGATCCCGCCGGCAAAACAAAGACGGCCTCGCAGATGATCATGATCGGTTTCTTCCTCCTGCGCGATGCTTTCGGCGAAGGCATGGACATCGCGTCGTGGCCGGCTTGGATCATTTCGGTCGGGCACATACTCATCGCGGCCAGTGTCATACTGTCGATCTACTCCGGATGGCGCTACGCCAGCGCCCACTGGCATGTCGTGGTGCGCAGCGGGAAGGCTTAAGCCTTGGCAATAAACTCCCGGGCGGCGTTCAACGCGTCCGCCAATTTCGACGCATCTTTGCCGCCGCCCCGGGCATTGTCGGCTTTGCCTCCGCCCCTGCCGCCGACGACCGGCGCGATGGCTTGGATGATTTTGCCGGCGGAAACACGGGCCGCGTGGTCTTGTCCGACTGCGGCGACCAGCGCAACCGCGCCATGGGCCACACCGCCGAGCACGATGACACCGTCGAATTTTGCTTTGAGGGCGTCGGCCGCCGACTGCAAGGCGTCGCCATCGGCTTCGCCCAGATGGGCCGCGACCACCGGAATTCCGGCGATGGTCTCCGCTTTGGCCGCGAGCTGCGCGGCGATCGAGACCGCCTCGCGCTGGCGCGCGGACCTGAGGGCTTTCTCCGTTTCTTTTTGCTGTGCGAGGAAGGCGTCCAACTTCTTCTCCAAGTCGCCCAACGGGGAACCCAGTTTGGCCGCGACCGTCTTCAATCGCTCGCGGTCGGATTCCGCCGCGCGCCGCGCTTCCTCGCCGGCCACCGCCTCGATGCGCCGGATGCCGGCGGCCACCGCCCCCTCGCCCGTGATGCGGAAAAGCCCGATCTCGCCCGTACCCCGCACGTGCGTTCCGCCGCAAAGCTCCATGCTGTAACCGTCCAACGCGCCAGCCGCGCCGCCGATCTGGACGACGCGCACGCGGTCGCCGTATTTGTCGCCGAAAAATTGCATCACATCGTCGCGTCCGCGCACATCGGCGTAAGCCACGTCGCTCCAGCTCACCGGGGCGTTTTCCAGGATCTTGGCATTGACCAGACGCTCGACCGACGAGATCTGCTCGGGGGTAAGCGCCGCGCTGCTGAAGTCGAAAGTGAGTTTGTCCGGCCCGACATAGCTGCCTTTCTGCACCGCCTCGCGGCTGACAGTCTCGTGCAGGGCCCAATGGAGCAAATGCGTGACCGTGTGATGCCGCTCGATGGCGGCGCGCCGGTCGGCATCGACACAAAGTTGGACTTCTTGCCCGGCGGCGGGCGCATCGTCACCCTCGAGAACATGGAGCCACACGTCGCCGGCTTTCTGCGTGTTGGCGATGCGCCAGAGATCCGAACCGGAGCGCAACTCACCGGTGTCGCCGACCTGTCCGCCCATCTCCGCGTAACAGGTGCTGGCCTCGAGAACGACGGCCAGTTTGCCCGTGAGGTCGACGATTTCGGAGACTTTGGCCGTGACCGACATATCTTCGTAGCCGGTGAAACGCGTCGGCTCCTTGGTGGCGATTTCCGAGACGGTGATGATCTGTTTCTTCTGCGCGGCGCGGGCCCGGCTGCGCTGTTCTTCCATGAGTTCGCCGAAGCCGGCGGTGTCGACGGAGAGACCTCGTTCCCGGGCCATCAACTCGGTGAGATCGAGCGGAAAACCTTGTTCGTCATAGAGACGGAAAGCGAACGCCCCGGAGAGCCGGCCGGATGGACCGAGGCGATCCGCTTCGGCCTCGAACAAGGCGATGCCCTTGTCCAAGGTGCGGTTGAAAGCCTCCTCTTCGCCTTTGATCACCTGTTCGACATGGGTCAGCTTGGCGCGCAGTTCGGGGAAAACATCGCCCATGGTGTGTGCGAGCACGGCGGTGAGCTTGTAGAAAAACGGTTCGTGGAATCCGAGCGTGCGGCCGTAGCGCACCGCGCGGCGCAGGATACGGCGCAGCACGTAGTTGCGGTCGTTGTTTCCCGGCGAGATGCCGTCGGCCACGGCAAAGCTCAAGGTTCGCGCGTGGTCGGCAATCACCCGGAAGGCGATGTCGATTTTCTCCTGTTCGCTGTGCCCGCCCGTCCCGGCCTCGGGCAAAGTCGACCCGTAATTCCGGCCACTGAGCTTTTCGAGTTCGGCAAAGAGCGGACGGAAAACATCCGTCTCGTAGTTGGAAATCTTCGCGTTGCTGAATTCGGTGAAACCCTTTGTTCCCTGCACCACCGAGCACACCCTCTCGAAACCCATGCCGGTGTCGACATGCCGCGCGGGCAGGGGGGTGAAGGTACCGTCGGGATTGGCGTTGAATTGGATGAAGACCAGATTCCAGATCTCGATGCATTCGGCGCTGCCCTTGTTGACCAGCGCGCCGCGCGTGTCGCCCTGCGGCGTGAGGTCGATATGGACTTCGCTGCACGGGCCGCACGGACCCGTGTCGCCCATCATCCAGAAATTATCCTTCTTGTTGCCGGGTACGATATGGACATCAGGGTCCAACCCCGCGGCGCGAAAATGCACCGCCCAATGATCCCAGGCCTCCCGGTCGAACTCGCTGGGATCTCCTTCGCCCGGCGCATAGACCGTGGCATAGAGCCGCGAAGCGGGAAATTTCCAACGCTCGACGAGCAATTCCCACGCCCAGTCGATCGCCTCTTTTTTGAAGTAATCGCCGAAGCTCCAGTTCCCGAGCATCTCGAAAAAAGTGTGGTGGTAAGTATCGAGCCCGACATCCTCGAGGTCGTTGTGCTTGCCGCCGGCGCGGATGCACTTCTGGGTGTCGGCGGCGCGTGTGTCGGATCCGGGAACCGCGCCGGGCCAATGCGAGAGATCGGTCTTGGCCTTGCCGAGAAAGATCGGCACGAACTGGTTCATCCCCGCGTTGGTGAAAAGAAGATTCGGGGAGTCCGGCATGAGGCTCGATGACGGCACCACGGTGTGCTGCTTCCCGCGGAAAAATTCGAGGAAGCTGCTGCGGATTTCCGCGCTGTTCGGAATGCGGCTCATGTTCGGACCGGGCCCCAGAGACTAACGCGCCGGACGCGTTCCACAAGCACGCCCGGGCGGGTGAAGCGGGCGGCCAACATCCGGCGGGCGTGTTTTTCCATGAGGCGGTTGAGCCGCATGAATGCGCGCCGGGCCGACTCGAGGTCGGGTTCGTCGGCCAAGCGCTTCGCGCATTTGGCAATGTCGGGTGCCGAGGATGAAAAAGTGCGGGCGATCACGCCGGCCTGCACGGCAATGCCGTCGATGGAACCGCGGCCCAATGTCTCGCGGATCACCTCATAGGCGCCGATGGCCGCGATCAACTCGGGGGGAACGGTCGTGAACTCCCCGGTCTGCAGATAAGGGCAGGCCGGCAGCTTGTCCGGCGCGGCATCGGGTTTTACCCAGGGCCCGAGAAGCATGAGAGCGCCGCCGAGCAACAAAAAGCAGACAAGGCCTATCGTGACAAGTCGCCCCGCCATGAAGTTCAGGATCCCGCGCGGCCGCGGATGATGGTGCGCGCCAGCTCGAGATCGGCCGGAAAGGTGATTTTGCCGTTCCACCCGCCGGCGTCGACGAGCGCGACCGGCGCACCCGCTGCCTGGACCGCGGAGGTTTCATCGCTGACGTGACCGCCCGTGGCAATGACCTCGGCATAAGCCCGCCGGAGCAGATCCGCCCGGAAAGTCTGCGGCGTCTCGACCGCCCAGAGATGCGAGCGGTCGACCGATTCGATGATGAAGCCTTCGTCGTTGATCCGCTTGAGCGTGTCGGTCACGGGGCGCGCGCAAGCGGCCGCGCCGTTGTTGCGCGCGCTTTCCAGGCAATGTTTGATCATCTCGCACGTGACCAGCGGACGGGCCGCATCGTGCACGACGATCATGGCCGCGCTCGCCGGCACGGCCGCCAAGCCCTCGGCAACGGAAAGATGACGGTGTGCTCCTCCGGCCACGATGGCGTGGAGCTTCTTCGGTGCGGCCTCGCGGGCGATTTTTTCCAACTCGGCCTGGGCACTGGCAGCGCAGACGAGAACGATCGAGTCGATGGCCGTGCACTCGGCGAAAGCGGCTACCGTCCACGCAAGAACCGGACGCCCTTCCAGATCGGCGGTGAGTTTGTTGAAGCCCATGCGGCGGCTCGAGCCGCCGGCTACGATCACGGCCCACACTCCGTCTTTGCCTTTGGTGGTACGCGGCTTAGCCAAGTTGCTTGAGAACCTCCGCGTTGACCGCCTTGCCGTCGGTGCGGCCCGCCGCCTTGGCCATCACCGCCTTCATGACTGCGCCCATCTGGGCCTTGCCCGTGGCGCCCGTTGCGGCGATAGCCTCCCGAACCAACGTCGCGAGTTCGTCCGCGGAAAGCGCGGCGGGCAGATAAGCCTCGAGCAAGGCGATCTCGGCTTTTTCTTTGGCCGCCTGCTCCTCGCGTCCGCCTTTGGCAAAGCCCTCCGCCGCGTCCAAGCACTGCTTGATGCGTTTCCGGACCACACTGATCACGTCGGCGTCGGCCAATTCCGCCTCGGAGCCGGCCCCCTTTTCGATCACGGCGTATTTGAGGGAGGATTTGAGCATGCGCAGGGCGCCGAGCTTGTCGGCCTCCTTGGCTTTCATTGCCTCCTTGATGTCTTGGTCGAGCTTGGCGGTCAGACTCATGCGCCGGAGGTTAATTTTCACCGGCGCGCGGGGCCAGAGATTTCCGGCGGGGACATTGCCGCGGCCGCGCGGCTCCAGTAATTTGTCCGTCACAGTGAGCCTGCCGCCCCGCAAAATCG
This sequence comes from Chthoniobacterales bacterium, assembly GCA_049451035.1. GTDB lineage: Bacteria > Verrucomicrobiota > Verrucomicrobiia > Chthoniobacterales > JACTMZ01 > JACTMZ01. The sequence goes on from JBMTVD010000059.1 coordinate 5,485, forward strand.
ACATTTTGGGCACGCCGGTGGCCGTGATCGACTACGACACGGCCATCGAAGAGGGCAAGCGCTTGGCCCGCTCGGGACGACCGGCCGCAGTGGCGGCCAGCAACACCCACATCGTGGCCCTCGCCCGGCACAAACGGGACTTCGGCCGCATCATGCGCGGGTTCGACCTTGTCCTGCCGGACGGGATGCCATTGCGCTGGGCGCTCAATCGCAGGGGGGCCGGGTTGCAAGACCGGGTTTACGGCCCCTATTTCATGGAAAAAACCATCCGCGCCACGCCCAAGCCCTGGCGGCATTTTCTCTTCGGCGGTACCGGAGAAACGCTGGCCGCGCTGCAGACACGTCTTCGGGAGATACAGCCGGATATCGACATCGCCGGGGTGTGTTCGCCGCCTTTTCGCGCATGGACCGAGGATGACGAAAAGGCGTTCGCGCGCACCATCGCCGAGTCGAAAGCGGACTTTGTCTGGGTGGCTTTGGGTGGGGAACGCCAGGAACGCTGGATCGCGCAAAATCTCCCGCGCCACCGACACGGTGTCTTCTGTGCGGTCGGCGACGCTTTTGTCTTGCTGGCCGGAGAGCGCGCCTTTGCGCCGAAATGGGTGCAGCGGCTCGGCATCACGTGGGCCTACCGTCTGTGGCAGGAGCCGAAGCGGCTTTGGCGACGGTACGCCCGGTTCAACACGTTGTTTCTCTGGTACACGCTGCGCGACGCCTTGACCGGAGGCCCGCGGTCGACGGAGAAAAAAAACGCCCTGCCGAGCGTGGCTTTCCTCGGATCGCGCGGAGTCCCGGCACGCTACTCCGGCTTCGAAGTGGTCGTGCAGGAGCTGGGCAAGCGGTTGGCCGCGCGGGGGTACGATGTCACGGTGTACAACCGCTTGCCGCATTTCGGTGCTCCGAAGCCCGTCTGGGAAGGCATGAAAGTCATCGGTCTGCCCACCATCCCGACCAAAAGCCTCGATACCATCGTCCACACCACGCTTTCGGTGTTCGATGCCATGCGTCGGAATTTTGATATCATCTATCTTTGCGGCGTGGGCAACGCCATCCTCGGACGCCTGGCCCGCGCGGCCGGAATCAAAGTCGTCATCAACGTCGACGGCGCGGACTTCCGCCGCAAAAAATGGCGCGGCTTCGCACGGTCGTGGCTGCAGAAAAGCGAACGGTGGGCCATCGAATCGGCCGACTGTGTCATCGCCGACAGTTCGACCATTGCCGACCGCTACGAGCTTAATTACGGGGTGCGGCCGGAACATCTCTCCTACGGCCTGACCGTGCGCGACGAACCGGTACGCTGCGGGGAATTGGAGCGATGGAATCTCAAACCAAACGGGTATTTTCTCTACGTTTCGCGCCTCACCCCCGAAAACGAAGCCGCCCTGCTCCTCGAAGCATACCGCCGCGTTCCCGATTCACTGCCTCTCGTCATCGTGGGAGACGATCCTTACGAGCGGGCGTACAAACGGGAACTGCGCGCGTTGGCCACCGAGAGGGTTGTCTTCACCGGCCAGCGTTTTGCCGATGCGTACATCGAGCTGAGCCAGAACGCGCGCGCTTTCGTCATGCCTGCCACCATCGAGGCCACCCGCCTTGTCCTCCTCGATCAGCTCGGCATGGGCAAGGCCATCATCTACCACGATTGTCCCGCCACGCGGGAGGTGCTCGGGGACGCGGGTGTTCCCTTCGGACCGGATGAGCCCGTGACGTCGTTGGCCGACAAATTGCGTTGGGCCGGAGAAAACCCGGCAGCCTGCGCGGAGAACGGACAAAAAGCGCGCGCCCGAGCGGAAGAGTTCCGCTGGGAAAATGTCATGGCCCGCTACGAGGAAATCTTCCGCCGGATCCTGGCGGAGAACTAACCATGCGGCTCTCTGTCATCACCCCCTCGCTCAACCAGGGCCGCTACCTTGGCGAATGCCTTGCCTCGGTTCGCAAGGCCGCGGAAAACGCTCCCGCTCACGCGGTCGAACACATCGTGATGGACGGCGGTTCCACCGACGGATCACTCGAGATTCTGCGCGCCCAATCGTTCGCCCGCTGGACTTCCGAGCCGGACCGGGGCCAATCCGAAGCCATCAACAAGGGATTGCGGCAAGCGGCCGGCGACATCCTCGCCTACCTTTGCGCGGACGATTTGTACGAACCGCAGGCCGTGGCGCGGGTCATGGATGCCTTCGCGTCCGACGATTCGATCGAGGTCGTTTACGCGGACTACCTGTTCCTGGAGGGCGATTCGGGACGCAAAAGACGCAAGTCCGCGGCCAAGTTCCGGCCTGACAATTTGCGCAACTCCAATCCCCTCGGCCAACCGGCGGTCTGGTGGCGGCGCCGCGTTTACGGGAAGTTCGGCGGATTCGACGAATCGCTGCATTATTGCATGGACCACGAGTACTGGCTGCGTCTCGGAACCGAAGTGCGCTGGCACTACATTCCCGAACCGCTCGCCGTATCCCGCCTGCACGCCGGGGCCAAAACGAGCCGCCAGCTTGCCGCGATGTGGCGCGAAGCCGCGCAAATGCTCACGCGTGACGGTTGGCGGCTCAGACCTTGGTGGCATGCTTTCGCCATGTCCGCATGGGGACGCCACTACTACCGGCTGAAACGTTTTTGGTTCTCCCGATGAAACCGCGCCTCCTTGTCGTCGAACTCCACCATCTCGGAGACGCCGTGATGAGCCTGCCCTTCGTTCGCGGAGCGGGGGAGAAGTTCGAAGTCCACGTGCTGTGTCGTCCCTCGGCCGCGGCGCTTTACCGCCTGCTGGCCGAACCGCCGCAGATCCATACTTGGGAGCCGCCGTGGACCACCGCGGCAGATTGCGGAGCGCTCGCATCGGTCCGGGCTGCTCAGGCCGAGGGGCGGAGGTTGTCGCCTTTGGCTTTCGACACGGCGGTTTGTGTGTGGGCCGATGCGCGTGCGGCACTCCTCATGTCCGCGACCGGCGCCAAAAAACGTCTCGGATTTCCCATGACCCGGGAAAACTACTACGCGCCCGGTCTGCCTTGGCGCGCCAAAAGGCTGTGGGCTGGCCGGATTTTGGAAAAATGGTGGGCGCTGTCCCACCCCGGCCAATCCCTGCTGACCGCCTGGTTGCACCGGGCGGGCGCCAATCAGCCGCACCTGCGTTGCTGGGAACAACTCGCGGAAGCGGTGGGCGTGGCCCACGACTGTGCGGTTCCCTGGATCAAGACGCCTGCTTCCGGCGAGGTCGAGGCCCTTCGCACGCGGGGCAAACTCCTTCTCGCTGTCCATGCGGAAGCACGCTTGCCCTCCAAGCAGTGGCCCGTGGCCAATTGGGAAGCGCTGTTGCAGAGCGACCAGCTGCGCCGTCGTTTCGATGCCTTTCAAATTTCCCCGGGCGCGGAGGCGCGCCGCTTCGGGGCTGCGCCCTTGATTGTCACGCCGGATCTCGCATCCCTCGCCTCATCGCTCGCCTCATCCGATGCGCTGCTGTGCCATGATTCTTTGCCGGGTCATTTGGCCGCGGCGCTGGGCAAGCCCGTCGTGACCATATTCGGCTCGGGGGAACCCGACTGGTTCGCTCCGTGGAACAATCGCGAACGTGCGGTCCAACGCCGAGTCTGCCCCATGCATCCGTGTATCGACCGCTGCGGGATGGATTCTTACCTGTGCCTGGACGCCGTCGGCGTCGATGATGTCCTGCACGAAGTGATGAAATTGTCCGTCGCGCCATGAAGGTTCTTTTGTTCGGATCCGGCGGTTTGCTGGGCAGATATTTGGCCGCGGAGTTTTCCCGCCCCGACCACCGCCTGGTGGCCCTGGCTCATTCCGCGGCCGATATCACCGACCCGGAAAGGCTCGACGAACTCTTCGGAGATTCATGGGATGTCGTGATCAATGCGGCGGCCGTCTGCGACTTCGACGCCTGCGAGCGCGATCCCCTGGCTACCGCCCGCGTAAACCACGCCGCCCCGCTCGATCTTGCCCGCCGGTGCGCGAGCCAAAATGCCGTTTTTGTGCAATACAGTTCGGATTACATCTTCGAGGGAAGCGGCCACCGGCCTCTTGTCGAGGAGGATGAGCCTTCGCCTCTGTCGGTCTACGGCCGCCAAAAATCCGAGATCGAAAAGCTTGTGCCCGCACTTTGTCCGCGCAGCTTGGTACTTCGGCTTTCGTGGCTCTACGGGCTCGGCGGGAAAACTTTCATGAGTCGCTTGCCGGATCTGCTGGGTGCACAGCACTCGCTGCGCACTGCTGCGGGTAAAAAGGGCAGTTGCCTCTACGCGGGCGACGGCGCCCTCTGGACCCGGCGGCTGGTCGAGGCGGGACAAACGGGTCTCTTCAACCTCGTCAACGGAGGTGAGACCTCATGGGAAGAATTTGCCCGCAACTGTCGGCAACAGATGGAATCCTGCGGTCTCCCCGTCGCCTGCAAAAACATCGAGGAGGTTCCCTACGAGGAAATGGGACCGGGATGGCGAAAGCGGCCGCGCTACTCCTGTCTGGATATCCGCAAGTTGTCCGCTGTTTTGCCTCCCGGACCGCGTCCCTGGCGCGAGGCCCTCGGGGACTTCCTTGCCGAATGGAAATCGGTTGCTGCTCCGCAGACGGTGTGAAAGCTTCTTCCTTCCCATGAACTCCACCGTGGCTGTCTCCGATTGGCGCTCTGCACTTGTGGCACCTAACATTTTCGCCGCCTTGGCCTCCGCCGGGGCGGCCTACGCGCTCTTCGCGTGGTTTCCCTACGCCTCCGGTTACGGCGCCACGCGCGCCACCATGTTCGAGTTCATGGGCTGGATCTGGAAAAACAACCCCGAGTGGGAACATTGCTGGCTCGTGCCGCTCGCCGTCATCGGTCTCATCTACTACCGCCGCAAATCACTGGCCGCGTTGCCGGTGCAAGGCGCGTGGCTGGGGCTGGTCGCCTTGTTCGGTTCACTCTTCGTCTACTGGGTCGGCTACCTCGCGGACAA
>JBMTVD010000060.1:0-10375 GCA_049451035.1 Chthoniobacterales bacterium
CCCCCCCCCCCCCGCGACCGATAAGCCTTATTGGCCCGCGAAGGCGCGGATCAGGGCGTAAATGGCGATAGCTTCCGCGAGCGCCATACCGATGATGCCGAGGGTCATCACTTTGCCGAAAGCGCCGGGATTGCGACCGACGGCTTCGACGGCCTTGGCTCCGACCAGGCCGATGCCGATACCGGCGCCGGCCCCGGCCATGCCGAGGGTGAAACTACCCGTGATGCCGCCGGCGGTGGCCGCGGCTTCTGCAAGGATTGGGATGATCATGGTTTTGTCTTTGGTGTTTTGTTTGTTCGCGCCGCCCACGCTCAAGGCATGGTCCCGGCGGGAAAGGGTTCATGCATGCTGGGAGGCGCCGTGCGGTTCGCCATGGTGGTCTTCCGCATGCTCGTCCTCGTCATGCGAGGTGGCCAAGGTCACGTAGACGGCGCACAGCAGGGTAAAAACCATGGCTTGGAGCAGACCGACGAGCAGTTCGAGAAAATAGAAAGGGATAGGGATAATCACGCTCATGAGGTAGGCGACAATGGGCGGCGCGCCCAAAGTTTTGCCCAGCGTGAGCATGGTGGTGAGGAGCGTTTCTCCGGCGAAAACGTTGCCGAAGAGACGCAACGACAGCGAGACGGGCCGGAAGGCGATGGACACCACCTCGATCAGGCCGACCATGAAAAAAATCGGGGCCAGCGCCAGCGCCATGAAGCCTTTCAGGCCGCCCTTCACGCCGAACATGTGCTTGAGAAACCCTCCCAAGCCCATTTCCTGCAGCGCCCAATAGAGCCACAGCGCCATGAAAACCGCGGCCATGGCCAAAGTCATGTTGAGGTCCGCCGTCGTCGGACGGAACAGCGGCACCTCGACATTCGAGAGCGTGAGGAACCCGGTCTTTTCACCGAAACCGACCGAGCCGACCCCGGGGAGCAGACCGAACCAGTTCGCCGTGAGAATGAAAAGGAAGAGCGTGGCGAGAAGGGAGAAGATTTTCGAGACCATCTTCGGTCCGACGATTTCCTCCAGCGTGTCGTAGAGCATCTCGACGACTGCTTCGAAGGCATTTTGCGGACCGTCCGGCACCAACTTCACGTCGCGGCAGGCGCGCCGCGCGAAAAAAAGCACCACCGCGACCACGATCAAGCAGACGAAAGCGGAGTTGGTCAGCCACTCCACGTCGCCGAGCAACTCAAGGGGCAATTTCTGCGCGTTGAGCGGAATGTCGGCGGCGAGTGGCAGGGCGAAGTTCATGAACGATAAAAAAGCCGCAAGCGCGAACTCGCGGCAGAACGCGTCTTATAAGCCCGTCTAATGGAAGCGATCAAGCATTAAATCCCCGTGCCCCCACGAAACAAAAATCAATAAAGCTCTACCGGAGAGTGACTTCCGGCCTCGGTGCTCCGCTGCCGGGCCCGTTCCTCCCCGAGCACCGCCACGCGCAAATCCCAGATCTCGCGGTTGATCTCGTCGAACTGCGCCCGGGAAAAAAGCGTCGCGGGCTGCATCTTCGTTTTGAAGTCGGCGACGCGTCCCAGCGCGGCGTCGAGCAGGGCGCGCGGTTGTTGGCCGAGCACTTCGTGCGCGCGATCGAGTTGGTGCACTCGATGGCAGATCATGAGCAAGTCGTTGCCCGCCGCCAGACCGAGACCGAGCATGTCGTCGAAGGACGCGGTGTTGAGAATGGCTCCCATGTCGAGATCGTCGGTCATGACCAAGCCCGCAAAACCCATATCGCCGCGCAAGAGGCCGTTGATCATGGCCGGCGAGAGCGAGGCCGGACGCTTCTCGGCCTCGAGCGATTGGTAATTGATGTGCCCGATCATCATGCTGTCAACGAGAGGCGCAAAGTGGCGGAACACGGCCAACTCGTGCGCTTCCAGATCGGCGCGCGAACGATCGATGACGGGAAATCCGTAGTGCGGATCCTCTCCCGCCATGGAGTATCCGGGAAAATGTTTGCCGCAACTCAGCACGCCACCCGCACGCAGGGCGGCGTTGAATTCTTCGGCATTGGCGATCACCTCCGCCACCCCGCGGCCGTAGCAACGTCCGCGCAAAGAGTTGTCCGCCTCGTCGTCGAAGGAGATGTCGAGCACCGGGCAAAGGTCGAGATTGAACCCGAAGAGCCGGAGGATTTTGGCGGTAAGTTCGCCGTGGCGGCGGATCAATGATGGATCGCCTTTGTCGCGGAGTTGCTGCGCGTTGGGCGGTTCTTCGCCGATGAGGCGCAAACGCGAGACGCGCCCGCCCTCCTGGTCGATGGTGATGACCGGTTCGACATCCGAGAGGTCGCGCAAGTCATCGATCAACTTGCGCAACTGCTCCGGGTTTTGGATGTTGCGCCCGAAAAGAATGAATCCGCCCGGCCGCACACGGCGGAACATGTCTGCGGTCTCCGACTCCAACTCCGTCCCCGGCACCCCGACCAACAACAACTGACCGACATCGTTCGACACGGGCGTCCAGAGAACAGATCCTCCCGCCCGTGTCGATGCGAAAAGCCCGGGCGGGATAGCATCGCGCACTACTCCTCGGAAAACCGCAGCCGCGGCTTGGTCGACAACCACCCGCCGATGGCGGCGAGGAAAACCTGTCCGTAATCCGACAACTTCCGCTCCCCCACCCCCGGAATTTGCAGCAGGGACACCTCATCGCAGGGATACTCCCGCGCCATGTGGCGCAAGGTGGCGTCGGAAAAGACGACATAAGGCGGCACGTTACGGGCGCGGGCCAACTCGGCGCGCAGCTTGCGCAGGACGCCGAACAACCCCTCGTCGCACTCCACCTCGCCCGCACGCGACCGGCGTTTGCGCGGGGCGCCGGGACTCTTTTCCCTCACCGGCATGACCATGGGACGCGTCAGTTGGACCGGCGTTCTTTCGCGGAGCACTTCCATGCCCCGGCTGGTCACGCTGATGGTGGCAAATTTGTCTTCCGTGGCCTCGAGCAACCCGAGACGCAAAAGTTGGCGCCCGAGATCGACCCAATAGGCCCGCGGTTCGTCGCGACCAACGCCGTGGGTGCTTACCGTGTCGTGCCCCCAGCGGAGGATCTTTTCCGATTTGCCTCCGGTCAGCACCTCGACGGCATGCTGCAGCCCCGTGCTGAAACCGCTCTTTTGCCGCAGACGCAGGACGCAGCTGAGCAACTTCTGCACATCGGTGGTGGCGTCCCATTTTTCACGGGGCGCGAGGCATTGGTCGCAGGCTCCGCAGTTTGCCTCCGTCCAAGTTTCCCCGAAATACCCGAGCAGCGCCACCCGGCGGCAGCGCTCGTCCTCGGCAAAGTGGGTCATCCTCTCCAGTTGCGTCCGCGCCTCGTTGCGGGCCTGGAGGTCGGAAATTTCGTCGAAAAAGCGCAGGTATTTGACCACGTCGCCGCGGGAGTAGAGGAGCAGGCACTCGGACGGCAACCCGTCCCGCCCGGCGCGCCCGGTTTCCTGGTAATAGCTCTCCACGTTCTTCGGCAGGTCCGCGTGGATGACATAGCGGACGTTCGGTTTGTTGATCCCCATGCCGAAGGCAATCGTGGCGCAGACGACTTGGACGTCATCGCGGAGGAACGCTTCCTGGTTGCGGGAGCGCTCGCCGGCCTCCAACCCCGCGTGGTAAGGCGCCGCCTGGACCCCCGCCTCGCCCAATGCTTTGGCCAGGGACTCCGCCGCACGACGCGACTGGGCATAGACGATCCCGGCTTCATCGCGGCGCTCCTGCACGAACTGGACGACCTGCGCGGCGGCCTTGGCCTTGGGCACCACGCGGTAGGTGAGGTTGGGCCGGTTGAAGCTGGCGATAAAAATCTCCGGGTCGCGCAGTTCGAGCTGCGTCCGGATATCATCGCGCACCCGCGGCGTGGCCGTGGCAGTGAGGGCCAAGAGGCCGGTGTCCGGAAACGCCTCCCGCACCTCCCGCAGGCGCCGGTATTCCGGACGGAAGTCGTGCCCCCACTCGCTGATGCAATGCGCCTCGTCGACGGCGAATGCCTTCATCCCCCATTCGCCGAGCTTGGTCAGAAAATCCGGCAGCATGAGCCGCTCGGGAGCGAGGTAAAGCATCCGGTATTCGCCGGCGTAAAGTCTGGCGAAGCGCTTTTTCGCTTCGGCGGAATCGAGTGAGGAATTGAGGAAGGTCGCAGCCACGCCGCTGGCCGTGAGTTGGTCGACTTGATCTTTCATCAAAGCGATGAGAGGCGAGACGACCACAGTCAACCCGTCACGGATCACCGCCGGCAACTGGTAGCACAGACTCTTCCCCGCCCCGGTCGGCAGCACCGCCAGGGTGTCGCGCCCGGCCAGGAACGACTGGCAAATCTCCCGTTGGTGCGGACGAAAGGTGTCGTAGCCGAAGACTTCCTTCAGCTTTTGTTCCAGCGCGGGCATGAAGGGCGAGTTTCCGCGGAGGCAACGCAGCCGGCAAGCCGCGAGCATCTTCCGGCAACCATCAGCGGCGGGCGCGTACTCCGGGGCCTTGTCTCCTCGTCAGCCGATGCTTGCAGAAGACCACTCCATAAGCGGAACACTGCGGAAAACTACGCAGCGGTCTTCGAAGCTGCGCGCTTGCGGGCGGTGGCATCGAGGATTTTTTTGCGCAGGCGCAACGTCTTCGGGGTCACCTCGACGTATTCGTCGGGGGCGATGTATTCGAGCGAGCGTTCGAGGGTCATCTGGACGGGCGGGGCCAACTGGATACCTTTGCCATCGCCCTGGCTGCGCATATTGGTGAGCTTTTTCGCTTTGCAGGGATTGACCGGCAGATCGTCCGGGCGGGCGTTCTCTCCGACGATCATCCCCTCGTAGATCTCCTCCTGCGGCCCGATGAAAAGACGCCCCCGCTCCTGGATGGTGTCCAGCGCGTAAGCCATGCTCGTGCCGCCTTCCATGGAGACAAGGACACCTTTGCCACGGCTGGGAATTTCGCCTTTGTGGGGACCGTACTCCTTGAAAAGGTGGCTCATTGTGCCGAGCCCCTTGGTGGCGTTGATCAGGTCGGTCTCGAGCCCGATGATCCCGCGCGTGGGGATGGTGGCCTGCACCAGGACGCTGTGCGGATGGTGCTCCATATTGACGATGTCGGCCTTGCGGGCGGCCAGCGCCTGCAGAATATCGCCGAGGTTGTCGGTCGGCACATCGACGTAAAGGGTCTCCATGGGCTCGAGGAGCGAACCGTCGGCCGAGCGCTGGAAGATGACCTCGGGGCGCGAGACGAGAAGTTCGAACCCCTCACGGCGCATTTGCTCGACGAGAATGGCGATCTGCATTTCGCCGCGCGCTTTGACCTCGAACTGGCCGGCAGTCTCGGTTTCGGACACCTGAAGCGAGACATTGGTGCGGGTCTCGCGGACAAGACGGTCTTTGATCTGGCGCGCGGTCAGCAGTTTTCCTTCGCGTCCGGCCAACGGCGAGTCATTGACACAAAGGCGCATGCTGATGGTCGGAGGGTCGATCTGGATGAAGGGCAACGCCTCCCGCTCTTCGTTATCGACGAGAGTTTCGCCGATGAAGACGTCCTCGAAGCCGGCCAGACCGATGATGTCGCCTTCGGAGGCCGACTCGATTTTTATCTTCTGCAGACCTTGATGGCCGAAGATGGCGGTCACGCTGGCCCGCTCTTTCCGGCCGTCCTGGTGGATGCAGACAATCGACTGGCCGACCTTGACCGAGCCGCTGATGACACGGCCGTAGGCAATACGACCGAGGTAGTCGCTGTAGTCCAGGTTCGACACGAGCATCTGAAAGTGGTCCGCATCCGACTTTTTCGGTGCGGGGATGTGCCACGCGATGGCTTCGTAAAGCGGGACCATGGTTTCGCTCGGGTCGACCAGTTCGCGCTTGGCGAAGCCGGCCTTGGCGCTGGCATAAATGTGGGGAAAGTCGAGCTGCTCGTCGGTCGCGTTGAGTTCGAGAAAAAGTTCGAAGACCATGTCGAGAACCTTGTGCGGACGGGCGTTCTCGCGATCGACCTTGTTGATGACCACAACCGGCTTGAGGCCGTTCTCCATGGCTTTGCGCAGGACGAATTTGGTCTGGGCTTGGGGCCCCTCGTAGGCGTCCACGACAAGCAAGACACCGTCGACCATTTTCATGATGCGCTCCACCTCGCCGCCGAAATCGGCGTGGCCGGGCGTGTCGACAATATTGATGGTGTATTTGTCCCAGTGGAAAGAGGCGTTTTTCGCCCGGATGGTGATGCCCTTTTCCTTCTCGAGATCCATGGAATCCATGACCCGCTCTTCGACTTTCTCGTGGGCCTGGAAAGTGCCGGACTGCCTGAGCAGCTGGTCGACCAAGGTGGTTTTGCCGTGGTCGACGTGGGCGATGATGGCGACGTTGCGAATGTTTTCCATGCGGGTGCGAAAAGGAGCGCGGACTATGCTCGCGCGGAGGCGCGGTGTCAACCGCAGGGCCTCAGGCGACAATCAGCGGGACAATCGAATCAGGCGCCTGGTGCATGACATGCATGACGCGACGGAAGCCTTCCTGATCTGTGGTGATGCAGGAAAGCGAGTCGGGAACACCGCGAGGCCCCTCGGGATGCAGGAGAATGGCATCGGCTTTGTATCCGGGACCGGGCTTGCCGGCGGGCTGACCGGGCCCCGTGATGGCGGGCGTCTGCGCCGGCCAATTTTTCCCGCTCTTGCTCTTCGGCTGCAAAGTGTAATGACCCGGCGGGACGCCGCGCGATGCACCGATGAAGCCGTTCTCGTTGGTACGGAACTCCCCCAGATAGCCCTGCCGGCCGTAAACGTACATGGTGCCGGGCGAACGCCGGTCTGCCGGATCGTCCCGTTCCACCACCACGCCGATCCATCCCTCCCTAGCACCTTTGGGTTTTTTACCGGGGTCGGCCCCCACAGGGCGGGGTTTACGGTGACGGCCCTGCGAAAAAAACCGGGGGGACAAACGGGAACGTCGACGACCGCTCACTGGTATGCGCAACGGCGCAAGAACCTAGAGAAACGCCGCATTCGCGCCAACCGCGGCGATCACCAGAAACTCTGGGGCACCTCGATGCGATCCCCCGGGAGAAGTTCCAGGTCCAACGCAGGATTGGCCCGGACGGCCTTGACGTCGATCATGCGAACCTCTTTGCCGCGCAGGAGGCGCACCTTGCGCTGATCGGCGTAATCGGTGAAGCCGCCGGCCGCGCTGATCGCACCCAGCACGGTGAGGTCGGTGGTGTACTCGACGCGCCGCGGCGCGCGCACATCGCCGCTCACATTGACAAAACGGGCCACCGTCGGGACGGTGATAGTGACGGTCGGATTCGTGTAGATCTCGCCACTCCGGTAAGATCCCTCGACGGCACGCTGCAGTTCGGACTGGGAGAGTCCCGCCGCCCGCACCTTTCCGATATGCGGAAGGTTGATGCATCCCTCGCCATCCACCGTGTAGGAACCGGTGATCAGCGCCGTTTCCTCGGAGGGCACGCCACCGAGGCGCAATTCCATGGTGTCGCCGACACGGAAGGCGACATCGGCCGCGGCCACCCTGACGGCGGGGAGCAGGAGCACCCCGGCCAGCACCGCGCAGGTCAATTTTCTAGTAATCATCTTCGACAACCCGCGCCGGGCGACGGTCGGACTTTCCGGAACCCGACTTGGCACCGGCGCCGGCCAACTGCTCGGGCGAGGGGGTGTAGTAGTGATAGTAGTTGGTGTAATACTCGTAGTATTGGTCGTGTCGGACATCGACGTTGTTGAGAACTACTCCGAGGATGTTGCCTCCGGCATTTTCTACCGCCTGCTTGACCCGTTGCAGCATGGCGCGGGGAAAGCGGCGGTGCTGCACGACAACGACAGTCGCATCCAGCGCCCGGACAAGCACGGAAGCATCGCTCACGCCAAGGATGGGCGGCGAGTCGAATAAGACGATATCGAAACGGTTTTTCACCTGGGCGATCAGGTCCATCATGCGCTGGGAGTTGAGCACACCCACCGCGTCGGAAGGCAAATGCCCGCTGGTGAGCATGAACAACCCCGGCAAAGATGTCGTCTGCACCACATCCTCGAGGTCGAGGTCGGAGGTCAGGAAGTCGGTCAACCCCCTGTCATTGTCCAGACCGAACAAACGGTGCTGCGTGGGGCGGCGAAGATCGGCGTCCACGATCAGAGTGTTGTACCCCCCCTGCGAGAACGTGAAGGCGAGATTGGCCAGGGTGGTGGATTTGCCTTCGCCCGCCCCGCCACTGACAAAAGTCATGGTGTTGGCGTCCGAGGACTTGCGGTTGAACTCGATGTTGGTGCGCAGAATACGATAGGCCTCGGCATCGACCGAGGCATCGGGATTCGCCGCGAGCACGTGGATATTCTGCGGAATGACCGCGAGCACGGGAACCTGCAGGAAAGATTCGACGTCTTCCATCGTCTTCACGCTGGTGTCGAGGTATTCGAGGAAGAAAGCCAGACCGACGCCGAGAATGAGACCAACCGCGACGGCCAGCGCCATGTTGAGCCAAACCTTGGGCTTCGAGGGGAAGGAGGCCGGTTCGGCACGCTCCCAGATCCGCGCGGGACTCATGGGCATACTGCGCTGCATGGTTTCGGTGGAAAGACGCAACTCGGCGGATTCAAGGACTTTTTTGGCCTGGATGTAGGCGTTTTTGGCGGCGGCGTACTCCGAGCTGCGCGTCTTGGAGTCGCGCTGGTCCCCGCGCGCTTTCTCCAGTTGCTCCTCCATGGTGGCCAGCGAGCGCTCGGTGATTTCGAGGTTGGCAGCCAAGGTTCGGCGGATGCTGCCGACTTGGTCGGATAACTGGCGTTCGTAAGTTGCTTTCTTCGCCGCAAGCGCCTGGATCGTCGGGTGAAGACGACCGAGGCCGGATTGGAGAGCACGAGCGAGTTCGGAATCGGTCTCTTGGTACTGCGGGAGAATCTGCGAGACGGTTTGGTCCTGAATTTCCAGGGTGGGCAGGGCGCGCATGAGATCGTCACCGGACAATTTTTCGATCTCCTCGTATTTGGTGCGGAGCGTGCCGGCTTTGACCCGTGCCTCGCTGACCAAAGCTTCCTGCTCGAGCAGGACCCGTTCGTATGCCTGCATGGGGTCTTCCATGCTGTCCGGGTTGAGATCGGTGATACCCAACTCGGTGCGGATACGCGCCATTTCAGCGCTCGTCTCCTCGACTTTCTTGCGCTGCTTGCCCACCTCGTCTTCCAGCGTGGCGAGCGAGCGCGTGAGGATTTTCTGCTGCTCGTCGATGCGTTTGCGCTGGTATTCGTTGGCGATGGAGTTGGCCAGATCCGCCGATTCCTGAGGGTCGGTGCTTTCAACGCTGATCTGCAGGAGGTTGGTGTTGCGGACTTCGCGGACATCGATCATCGAACGCAGTTTGAAATAGGCTTCTTCGCGGGTGCGGACGCCGTAGGGTTCGGCCCATTTCTCGACGAGTTTGAGGCTGTCGATGACCGGGTAGAGCATTTCCTTCCGCTGGATGATCTGGAACTGGGTGGTGGCAAAACGCGGGTCGAGGCCCATACCTCCCTCGTAGCCCTCCCGAAAAATGCGGATTTTCTGGTCGTTTTGTTCGACCTCGATGATGACATTCGACTCGTATTGCCGCGGCAAGAAGTAGGTCGTGATGCCGGCCGTGATGACCACCAGCAGGAAGGTCAGAACGATGATCGGCAGGCGCAGGCGCACGACCCGCCAATAGTCGAGAAAGTGCAGCTTGGCCTCCTGAACGGCTTTGGAATCGCGGTCGGTCATGGGATTGGCGGAGCAGAGAAAACTAGCACCAGAAGATTCATTCGCAAGACCGATGAAACGCACCACCTCCGCGCAGAGACCAAATGGGAGCCTGATATCAGGATGCCAAAGCAGACCTTGCCAACCCGGGCTCGGACAAACTTACCTGAATCCATGAAATTATTCTCCCTCTGCCTCCTAGCCCTGATGCCCCTCACTGTCGATGCGCAGCAGTTCGACATAGAGGCTATCAAGGCCAAGGCCGCCACTGGCGACTCCTCGGCACAAAATAACCTAGGCATCTGTTACGCCACGGGCCGCGGAGTCGAAAAGGATCCCGCGCAGGCCATGAAATGGTGGCAGCAGGCGGCCGACCAGGGCAACGCCTTGGCACTGATAAACCTCGGTGTTTGCTACGAAGAGGGCGATGGCGTTTCGCAGGATTCTGCCCAAGCTTATGTCTGGTATGCGGTGGCTGCGGCGAGCGGCAACCAAAGCGCCGCTCAAGCAATGGAACTGGTTGCTGCCAAACTGACGCCAGAGCAACTCAAGGAAGCACAGGGCAAAGCGGAGAAACTTCTCGCGGAGATCCAAGCCAAGCGCGACGCGGACTAGCGACAACCCTCCCCAACTCCTGCCTCCTGCGGCCGCGGGAAAGCCGGCAGTCGGGCTCGAACCGACGACCTGCTGATTACAAATCAG
>JBMTVD010000061.1:0-10200 GCA_049451035.1 Chthoniobacterales bacterium
AATATCCCGGGGTGCCGCGGGCGATGACGGCGAGGTCGACGGTGTCGGCCACTTTCACTTTCTTGGAGTGGACTTTGAGGATTTCCTCGCGCCCGCGGACATCGGGAAGATTCACGGTCACCTGGCGGTCGAAGCGCCCCGGGCGGAGAAGGGCCGGGTCCAGAACGTCGGGCCGGTTGGTCGCGGCGATGATGATCACGCCGTCCTGCGCGTCGAAACCGTCCATCTCGACCAGCAGGGCGTTGAGCGTCTGCTCGCGTTCGTCATGCCCGCCGCCCATGCCGTGTCCGCGGTGGCGCCCGACGGCGTCGATTTCGTCGATGAAAATCAGACACGGCGCACTTTTGCGTCCTTGCTCGAACATGTCGCGCACCCGCGAGGCGCCGACACCGACGAACATCTCGACGAAGTCGGAGCCGCTGATGCTGAAGAAGGGGACATCGGCTTCGCCGGCGATGGCGCGGGCCAGGAGGGTCTTGCCGGTGCCCGGGGGCCCGACCATGAGGACGCCCTTCGGAATGCGGCCGCCGAGTTTCTGGAATTTTTTGGGGTCCTTGAGAAAGTCGACGAGTTCGGAAACCTCCTCTTTCGCTTCTTCCACCCCGGCCACGTCCTTGAAGGTGATCTTGTTTTTGTCGCGCGCCATCATGCGCGCCTTGCTTTTGCCGAAGTTGAAGGCGCCGCGGCCCGCCATTTTGATCTGCGAGCGGAAAATGAAGTAAAGAATGACGAGGAAGAGCAGGATGGGGAGGAAACCGATGAGGGTGGTGGCCAACAGGTTGGATTCGGCGCGGACCGCGGGGGTGATGCCCGCATTCCGCAGCAGGCTCTCCAGCGAGTCGCCGTTGAAGGGCATGAACACGGGGGTCTTGAAGGGCACGATGCGTTCCTCTTCCTCTTCTTTCGGCGGGGTACTCACCATTTTGCGGTAGTACCCGGACAGCGTCTGGGTGTTCCTGCCTTCCTCGACGACCAATTCGAGCGGGCGCTCGGCCGTGGAGACGATTTTGCCCTCCTTGAGCAGTTCGGTGAATTTCGGGTAGCTGAGTTCGTCGACCTGGGCCAACTCGCCGCCCCGGAAAATGAAGGCGCCGCCGATCAGGGCGAAGGCAACCGCGAAAAGCAGCAAGCCCCGCCAGTTGAACTGCGGGTCGGGGTCCCCGCCGCGCGGGCGGTTCTTTTGCGGATTGGGATCGTTTTGGGACACGGGCGTGTAAGAATGAATTGTTAGCACGGCATGGCAAAAGATCAAACAAACCCCGATGCAGCAGCGGCCTTCGCGGTCTCTGTCCACGACGTCAGTCCCCTGACGCGGGAGGCGGTCGACGCCATGCTGGCGGATCTGGCCGAGGCGGGCGTGGGTGCGACTTCTCTGCTCGTGGTGCCCGACCATCACCGCAAGGGTGCCGTGGATCGCGACCCGGACTTCCTCGACTGGTTGAGGTCATGCGAGGGCGACGGACACGAGATCGTGCTGCACGGTTTCTACCACCTGCGGGATTCCGGCGGGGACGGCCTCGCCCGGCGTCTGGTCACCGAGCATTACACGGCGGGGGAGGGAGAGTTCTACGATCTGGCCTACGAAGCGGCCCGGGAACGCCTGGCGCGCGGCCGGCAGATGCTCGGCGCGTTCGATCTTGCGGGATTCATCGCTCCGGCTTGGTTGCTCGGGCCGGAAGCCGAGCGCGCCGTGCGCGACGAGGGCTTTGCCTATACCACGCGCCTCGGCGGCGTTCTCGATCTGCGATCCGGTGCACGGACCGCCTCGCAGTCGCTCGTCTACAGCGTGCGCAGCGGTTGGCGCCGCCTGGCCAGTCTGGCGTGGAACTCGTGGCTTGCCGCGCGGTTGCGCTCCAATCCGCTGGTGCGGCTCGGGCTGCATCCGCCGGACTGGCGCCATGCCACCATCAAAGCGCACGCGCTCGATTTGGCCCGGAAAGGTGCTTGCACCCGGCGCGTCATCCGGTACCGCGACTGGTTGGAAGCCTGAATCTCAGGCGCCGATCGCGGTGCCCAGCGCCGCCGCCACACGGTCGGCATGCTCTTGCAGCAGCGCCTCATCGCGACCCTCCATGAGGATGCGTGCTTTGGGTTCGGTGCCGCTGTAGCGAACCAATACGCGCCCGCGTGGGGCGAGGGCCTCCTCGGCGGCGCGAATAGCCGCCTGCACGGCGGGCAATGTCTCCAGGGGCGGCTTGGATTTCACCGACACCGCACGCTGGGCCTGCGGGTATTTGCGCAGCAGACGGCGCAGTTCCGAAAGCGGTTGCCCCGACTCGCGCATGACGCGGAGGATTTGCAGGGCCGAGACCAGGCCGTCGCCGGTGGTGCCATGGCGCAGAAAAATCATGTGGCCGCTCTGCTCTCCACCAAGCATGAATCCCCCGGCACGCATGGCTTCCAGGACATACCGGTCGCCCACCGCGGTGCGCAGCACCTTGGCGCCGCGCTCCTCGAACAACTCATCCAAACCGAGATTGCTCATCACGGTGGCCACGACTGTGTTGCCGGCCAGCTCCCCGCGCGCGAGCAGGTCGACTCCGCCTATGGCGAGCAACTCGTCGCCGTCGAGCGGCTCGCCCGTCTCGTCGCAGAACAGCAGGCGGTCGGCATCGCCGTCGTGGGAGAGTCCGGCCTGTGCGCCGGCTTCCCTCGTCAGGCGGCATATTTCCCGCGGCACGGTGCTGCCGCATGCGGCGTTGATGTTTTCGCCGTCGGGCGAGGCATGAAAGGCGTGTACCTCCGCGCCGAGCGCGCGCAGGGCGGCCGGGGTGGTTTCGCAGGCCGCTCCGTTGGCGCAATCGACGGCGATGCTGAGTCCGTCGAGACGGAAATCGGGCGGCACCGAACGCAGGGCATGCTCCACGTAAAATTCGGTGGCCCCGGAAACCACTTCCGAACTTCCTGCCGCGGCCGATCCGGCGGGCGTTTCCAGCAGCGCTTCGATGCGTGCTTCGGCCTCGTCGGGAAGTTTGAACCCGTTCCCCGAGAAAAATTTGATGCCGTTGTCCTCGGCCGGATTGTGCGAGGCCGAGATCACGGCGCCCGCATCGAGCGCGTGTGCGACGATGAAAGCAGCCACTCCGGGCGTCGGGAGGACGCCGAGCAGCTTGGCGCTCCCGCCCGCGGAGGTGATGCCGCGGACGAGGGCGTTTTCCAGAGCGGGGCCGGATGCGCGCGTGTCGCGGCCGACCGCGATCACCGGTTTGCCGCCCAGGGTCGAGACCAGCGCCCGTCCGAGCTTTTCGGCGAAAGCGAGCGTGATGGGTTCTTCGCCGAAGCGTCCGCGGACGCCGTCGGTCCCGAAATAGCGACGCCTCATTTGTTTTTCTCTTCGAGCAGGGCGCGCGGGCGCGGCACGTGGCCCGACGGGTTCACGTTTTGCTGGATGACATACCAGATAACCGTGGCCAGCACGAGGCAGGTCAGTTTGATCTTCCAGTTATGAAGGAGAATCTGCTTCATAGCGTTCGAGCAGCAAGAGCTGGTTGAGGCGGCGGCGGAATTTTTCCGCGTTGAGGTTGCGTTCGATGATCCCGCGGTGGCACAGCGAGACGTGTCCCGTTTCCTCGGAAACGAGGATGGCAATGGCGTCGGACTCTTCGGTGATGCCGATCCCTGCGCGGTGGCGCAGTCCCAGACTGCGGTCGAGATCCTCGCGCGAGGTAAGCGGAAAAATGCAGGCCGCGGCAGCGAGGCGGTTGTTTTGCACAATGACGCCGCCGTCGTGGAGCACGGTTTTGGGATGAAAAATGGTCAGCACGAGTTCCTTGGAGAAGACCGCGTCGAGATCGACGCCGGTCGAGGCGAATTGCCGGATGCTGATATCACGTTCCAGGGCGATGAGCGCGCCGAACTGCCGGCGCGCGAGGTCGAATACCGTCTCGACCAGCAGGTCGATGGATTCCTTTTTCTGCAGCGCCGAGCGGAAGAAATGTTGGCTGCCCAGCTCGGTCAACGCCCGGCGCAGTTCCGGCTGGAAGATGACGACCAGTGCCACGGCCAGGAAGACGGAGAAACTGCGCAGGAGCCAGCCGATGACATGCAGGTCCAGCAACTGCGAGGCCAGCGTGAGACTGATGAAGACCAGCGCCAGCCCGACGAGAATTTTGGCGCCCGGAGTGCCGCGGAAATAGAGGTAGCCGTAGTAGAGGACGACGGCGAGCAACGCGATCTCGACCGCGTGGGTCCAACGGTCCTGCACGAACTCCAAGGCCTGCGTCATGGCGGACATCATGCCGTCTGCCCGTCGGCAGGGCGAGTGCGGAGATTGCGGTTGCTCTGGATTTGCGCCGGGTCTCCGCTTAGGCTTCCGCCATGGCCCCGCAGCCCGTCATCCCGGTCGAACTCAAGGCTGTCGTCCCGACTTCCAACGGGGCCGCGCTCTTCCTCGGCACGGAGGAAAAGACTTTTGTCATCTATGTCGACGCGACGGTGGGCCACGCCATCAATATGTTCCTCGCCGGGACGGAAAAGGAGCGCCCCTTGACCCACGACCTCATGGCGCACGTGCTGGCCGCCTTCGGCGCCAAAGTGGAGCGCGCGGTGATCAATGACGTGAAAAACAGCACCTTTTACGCCCGCCTGATTGTCTCGGCGGAAAACGAACTGCACCAAAAGAAGATCATCGAGCTCGATGCCCGCCCCAGCGATTGCATCGCCATGGCCATCCAGCAGAAAGCGCCGATCCTGGTCAGCCGCGTGGTTCTCGACGAAGTCGACGATGCCTCCGACGCCCTCAAACAGCTGGAGACTTCGAAGGATCAGGGCGGCGAAGAGGCCGAAGAGGAGTCCTCCGGGGATCAGTAAGGCGCGCGCTCTCCCCCGCGCCGCCGCCTCAACGCGCCATGTTTGTCGACCAAATCCGTATCCAGGCCAAAGCGGGCGACGGGGGGAACGGCTGCGCCAGCTTCCGCCGGGAAAAATTCGTGCCGAAAGGCGGTCCTGACGGCGGGGACGGCGGTGGCGGCGGCAGTATCATCCTGCGCGCCGACCCGCAGGTGGACACGCTCGTCAGTCTGTACTACGAGCCGATCATCCGCGCGAAGAGCGGTGAGAACGGCATGGGCAAGCAGAAATACGGGAAGTCCGCTCCCGACAAGGTGGTGCCCGTGCCGGTCGGGACCCTGGTCTACCGCCTGCCCGACGTCGCGCCCCATGACCCGCTGAAATTCGGGGAAGAGGAGGAACCGGTCGCACGGCGGAAAAAAATCGAGCCGAAGGACCTCGAGTTGCTGGCCGATCTCGACGCGCCGGAATCCGAGTTTCTCCTTGCCCAAGGGGGCCGGGGAGGGAGGGGGAACATTCATTTCAAGAGTTCGCGCAACCGCGCGCCGCGGCAGTTCACCGAGGGCACACCGGGCGAGGAAGGTTGGTTTTTCCTCGAGTTGCGCATGATTGCCGACGCGGGATTGGTCGGCTACCCGAACGCCGGCAAGTCGACCCTGCTCGGCGCGCTGTCGGCGGCGCATCCGAAAGTCGCCGCCTATCCTTTCACCACCCTGCATCCCCTGGTCGGTGTGCTCGATTTTCCGGGATTTCGCCGCGCGACGGTGGCGGACATTCCCGGGTTGATCGAGGGCGCACATCGCGATGTCGGTCTCGGGCACGATTTTCTCCGCCACATTGTGCGGTGCCGGATGCTGCTGCTGGTGGTCGACGCGGCGGGCAGCGAGGGTCGCGACCCGGTGGAGGATGCGCGGAAAATCCGCGAGGAATTGCGGCTTTACGACCCCCTGCTCGCGCGGCGTCCCTGGGCTTTGGTGGCCAACAAAATCGACCTGCCGGGCGCGGCGGAAAACCTCCCCCGTCTCGCCCAGGAATTCCCCGCTGTCCCGCTGTTGGCGATCTCGGCCCAGCAAAAGGACGGCCTGGAACCCCTGCGCAAGTTCATCGACACGGCAGTGGGTCGCCCCGGCTAAACCCTAAAGAATTGCCCAAGCCGCTCCGGGGGGGCAGGATACGCGGCCTGTCACTATGCGCGAAATAGGTATCGGATTGGCCGGATTCGGAACGGTCGGCGCCGGAGTTTTCCTCAACCTGGAAAAAAACCGGGCGCTGCTTCGTGAGAGGATCGGTCGCGAATTGGTCGTGCGCAAAATCGCGGTCAAGGATCCTTCGAAAAAGCGACCGGTTGCCGTTCCGCCCGGGTTGCTGGCGCGAAGTTGGCGTGACCTGCTCGACGATGCCTCTGTCGAAGTGGTCGTCGAGTTGATGGGCGGCATCGAGGAACCGCGCGAACTCATCCTCGAGGCCATCCGCCGGGGCAAAATCGTCGCCACGGGCAACAAAGCCCTCCTGGCCGAGCACGGTGAGGAAATTTTCCGGCTCGCCACGGAAAAACGCGTACCCGTTTTTTACGAGGCGGCCGTCGCCGGCGGCATCCCCATCATCAAGGCGGTCCGCGAAGCTTTCGTGGCCAACCACTTCCTGCGCGTACGCGGTATCATCAACGGCACGAGCAATTACATCCTTACGCGCATGGCCGAAAGCGGCATGGATTTCACGGCCGCCCTGGCCGAGGCTCAGGCTGCGGGGTATGCCGAGGCCGATCCCGCGCTCGACGTGAACGGGTGGGATGCCGGGCACAAGGCGATCATTCTCGCCTCGTTGGCCTACGGATTCTGGGTTCCGTCGAAAGACATCCTCGTCGAGGGCATCGAAAAGATCACGCCGGGAGACATCCGCTTTGCCGCGCAACTCGGCTACACGATCAAGCTGCTCGGATTCATCGATGCCGGCGCCGACGGGTCGGTCGAAGTGAGCGTGCAACCGTCGCTCGTGCCGAATGAAAACATCCTCGCCTCCGTGCGCGGCGTCTTCAACGCCATCGCCGTCCGCGGCGACGTGGTCGGTGATGCTCTCTTTTACGGCCGCGGGGCCGGGCAGGATCCCACGGCCAGCTCGGTGATCGGTGATCTGGCCGATGCCGCCATCGCGCTCGAGTCGCCGCGCGAGTCGTTCGGTTTCATCCCGCACGCTCTCTATGGCAGGTTGCGCCCCGCCGAAGAGGTGGTCAGCCCGTTCTATCTCCGCCTCGGGGTCGATGACAAACCGGGTGTCCTCGCGCGCATTGCCGGGCTGCTCGGTGAATCGGGTATCGGCATCTCTTCGGTCATCCAGCCCGAGACGAACGAAGGCGAACTGGCTGCTCTGGTTCTGATGATCCACGACGCACCGCGCGGGCGCGTTCTTTCCGCGCTGCAAAAAATCCGCGCGCTTGATTGCGTGCACGGTGAGCCCGCGCTTTACCGGGTGGAGGCGGCGGCGTGAAGAACCTGCACGATCGCGGCGTGATCAGCCGCTACCGGCCCTATCTGCCGGTCACCGAGGCTTCGCCGGTTGTTTCGCTCAACGAGGGGTCCACGCCGCTGATCCATTCGCCCAAGTTGAGCAAACTCGTCGGCCGTGGGGCCGAGGTCTACGTGAAATACGAAGGACTCAATCCGACAGGCTCGTTCAAAGACCGCGGCATGACCATGGCCATCAGCAAGGCGGTCGAACGCGGGGCCAAAGCGGTCATCTGCGCCTCGACCGGCAACACGTCGGCTGCCGCTGCCGCCTATGCTGCCCGCGCCAACCTCGCCTGCGCCGTCCTGCTCCCCGCGGGGAAAATCGCCGCGGGCAAATTGCTGCAGGCCTTCATCTACGGTGCCAAGGTCGTGGCTATTCGCGGCAATTTCGACGATGCCCTGCGTCTCGTGCGCGAACTCGGGGCCGATGGGCGCTTCGAAATCGTCAACTCGATCAACCCCTTCCGCATCGAAGGGCAAAAGACGGCGTCATTCGAAATCATCGAGGAGCTCGGCGATGCGCCCGACATCCATATCCTGCCCGTGGGCAACGCCGGCAATATCACCGCCTACTGGCAGGGCTACCGTGAGTTCCACGAACTCGGCAAAGCGACCAAGCTTCCGCGCATGACCGGGTTCCAGGCGTCCGGCTCGGCGCCCATATTCCTCGGTCATGTCGTCGACCAGCCGGAGACGATCGCCACCGCCATTCGCATCGGCAACCCGGCCAGCTGGCAGGGGGCGAGCAATGCGGTGAAGGATTCCGGCG
The DNA here is from genome assembly GCA_049451035.1 of Chthoniobacterales bacterium. Classification (GTDB taxonomy): domain Bacteria; phylum Verrucomicrobiota; class Verrucomicrobiia; order Chthoniobacterales; family JACTMZ01; genus JACTMZ01. The sequence goes on from JBMTVD010000061.1 coordinate 8,062, forward strand.
GTTGCATCGACATCGTCAGCGACCAGCAAATCCTCGAGGCCCAGCGCTGGCTGGCCGCCGAGGAGGGCATTTTTGTCGAGCCGGCCAGCGCCGCCTCCGTCGCAGGGCTGATGAAATGTTTTACCCGGGATCGCTGCACGAATTGCCCTTTCCACCAATATCCCGAAGGCGCCAAAATCGTCCTCACCGTGACCGGTCACGGTTTGAAGGACCCGGAGGCTCCCATGGTGCACGGTTTCGAGGCCCTCGCCGCGGACGCCACGATGGAGTCGGTAGCCAAAGTGCTGGGGGTCGAGTGATGGCCCTCATCGTCCAGAAATACGGGGGCACTTCGGTCGGAGACCCCGACCGCATCAAGAATGTCGCGCGTCGGGTGCTCGAGACGCAGCGCGCCGGCCACAAAGTCGTCGTGGTGGTGTCCGCCATGTCCGGGGTGACCGACTCGCTGATCAAGCTCTCCCGCGCCGTCTGCGAGACTCCGAGCGAACGCGAGATGGACGTCCTCCTCGCCACCGGGGAGCAAACGACGATCGCGCTCCTCGCCATGGCCCTGCAGGGCATGGGAACCAAGGCCGTTTCCCTGACCGGCGCGCAGGCCGGTATCGTCACCGATGGTGTCCATACCAAAGCCAAAATTTTCAACATCACTCCCAAACAGATTCACGATCATCTCGACGACGGATCCATCGTCATCGTGGCCGGTTTCCAGGGCCAGACCGCGCAAGGCGACATCACCACGCTCGGACGCGGCGGCTCCGATCTAACCGCCATCGCGCTGGCTGCCGCGCTCAAGGCGGACAAATGCGAGATTTGCACCGACGTTGATGGCGTCTACACCTGCGATCCGCGCGTCGTGCCCGAGGCGACCAAGATCGGCACCATCAGCTACGAGGAAATGCTCGAGATGGCGTCGTCCGGGTCCAAGGTCATGCAATCGCGCTCTGTCGAATTCGCCAACAAATTCAACGTGCTCTTCGAAGTGCGCAGCAGTTTCAACCTGAACCAAGGAACCATTGTGAAAGCGGAAACACCCGGCATGGAAGACGTCGTCATCCGCGGCGTCAGCATCGAACGCAACCAGGCAAAAGTCACTATCGAGGGCGTGCCCGACAAAACCGGCACCGCGGCGAAGATCTTCAACGCTCTCGCTGCGGCCAGTGTCGTCGTCGATGTCATTGTCCAGACCGCCCCGCACGAGGGGATGACAGACATTTCCTTCACCACCAACAAAGACGAGCTGAAAAAAGCCGAACCGGTGCTCAAGGCGGTGGCCAGCGAAATCGGCGCGCGCGGGGTGACCCAAACCGCCGGTGTGGCGAAGCTCAGCGTCGTCGGTATCGGGATGCGCACGCACTCCGGCGTGGCGGCCAAGCTTTTCGATCTGCTGGCCCGGGGCGGCTTCAACATCCAGATGATCTCGACCTCCGAGATCAAAATTGCCGTTATCCTCGACGAAGACCGCATCGCCGATGCGGCCAAAGCCGTGCATGCCGGCTTCGGTTTGACCGGTCCATAAAGAGGGCGGCGGGTGATCCTTGTCGGTTGGGGCCGAACCGCCGCGCTCCGCCGGGGCGATTTTGCGGTTGGGGGGCGTCCTGATTGGAGTCCTCTCAGTGTGAGGGGCGGCGTGATCGCCAACGCAGGTAGAGCACCACAATCAGGGTCGCAGAGCAGGCTGCGAAGGCCGCCGAAGTCCACGGAAAGCGCCAAGGCGGGAGTGTCCGAAAGTGGAACGCCAAAGCGTCTCCTCTCCTGCCATCCTTGCCGACAGGTATGATTTGCCAATAGATATTCGTCCCCGGGCTCAACCCAGAGAGGTCGACGACAACTTCATTGAATTCTTTGCCCTTCCGCACCACGGTTCGGGATCCAACAACTTCTGCGGACCCATCGGGAAAGGGTTCGGGTTCGTAGACGATGCGTGCGCCGCCGACAGACGGATCCGGAATGAAGCCGCGTTGCAGTCTCTCGATTTTGTAGCCCTCCACCGTTTTGTCCAATGGCACCTGCAGGACAAACCTTGCGCCGTCGCGCCGCACAGTTTGCTCGATGAGTTCTGGATTGTTCTTGGTGTAAGGAATGAAAGGTGTCGTTTTTTCGCCTGCGGATTCAGGAGGCATCTTGCCTTCTCGGATGGTT
>JBMTVD010000062.1:0-10189 GCA_049451035.1 Chthoniobacterales bacterium
TCGTTGAGTTGGGAATGGGTGGTCGTGGCCGGATGAATGGCCAGGCTCTTGGCGTCCCCCACATTGGCGAGGTGGGAAAAGATTTTGAGCGATTCGATGAACTTCTTCCCCGCAGCCGCCCCGCCTTTGATCCCGAACACCACCATGGAGCCGCCTTTGCCGTGGAGATACTTCTTGTTCAGATCATGGTAGGGGTCGCCCTTGAGTCCGGGGAAGCGGACCCATTCGACATCCTTGTGCTTTTTGAGGTGCTCGGCCACCGCCAAGGCGTTGGCGCAATGCTTTTCCATGCGGAGCGGCAGTGTCTCGATGCCCTGCAGGAAGAACCACGAATTATCCGGCGCGATGCAGGCGCCGAGATTGCGGAGCGGGACCGTGCGCATACGCAGGATGAAGGCCAAGGGCGCCAGCGGCGCCGGCAAATCGTGGCCCCAGCGCAATCCGTGATAACTCGAATCAGGATTGTCATAGAGCGGATGCTTGCCCGCGCCCCATTTGAACCGCCCGCTGTCCACAACCACGCCACCGATGCCGGTGCCGTGTCCGCCAAACCACTTCGTGAGCGAATGGACGACGACGTCCGCCCCGAAATCGAGCGGCTTCGTGAGGTAAGGCGTGGAGAAAGTGGCGTCGACCACCAGCGGGATGCCGTGGTCGTGGGCCACCTTGGCCACCTTTTCGAGATCCACGACTTCGAGGGCCGGGTTCGAGACAGTTTCGACGAAGATGGCGCGCGTTTTGTCATCGATGGCCTTGGCAAAGTTCTGCGGATCGTTCGAGTCGACGAATTTCACCGTGATGCCGAGCGCGGGAAGGATGTCGTTGAACTGGGTGTAGGTGCCGCCGTAGAGGTTTCGGGCACTGACGATATTGTCCCCGGCCGAGGCCAAATTGATGATCGAATAAAAGACACCACTGGTGCCGGAACTGACCCCGAGTCCCCCCATTTCCGGCGCCCCTTCGAGCAGCGCGACGCGCTTTTCGAGAACATCGGTGGTGGGATTCATCAGACGGGTGTAAATATTGCCGAGTTCCTTGAGCGCAAAGAGATTGGCGGCGTGCTCGGTGTCCTTGAAAACGAAGGAACTCGTGCGGTAGATGGGCACGGCGCGCGAAAGGGTTGTCGGATCGGGTTGCTGGCCGCCGTGGAGGCAAAGGGTGTCGAATCTCATGGTTGGTCGAATAGTCTTTGGTGAACCGAGATAGTTTCCCCTTCCACGTTCAAGTCAACCGCAAAGGCGGGGTATGACGCGGGGTCAGCGCAGCACTTCGGGAGGCAAGCGTCCCACATTGGCCTCGGGAGCGCGGCGATCCTTTCCGGCTCCGCCCATCTTGATCAGGCCGGCCGAACCCGTGGCGTAGGCCACCATGGCGTGGCCATTGTGACGGAAATGCACGGAGGGAATTTTGGCGCGGTCATCGTCGAAGCCGTAGAACTCCTCGATCATCGGATTTCGCACGCTGGCCGGCTTCTGGAAGGTATTGACTTGAGCAGCCGTGGCGAAAACCACGGTCTTCTCCGGGCGCTCAAGGTCCCAGTAACGCAAAGGCGGACCGCCCCTCGGAGTCCATCCGCCTTGACCGGAAAGCACAACATTGTAACCGATCCCGATGTAGCCGTGCTTGTACTTCGGCTTGAAAGGTGTGCCAGCGAAACCAAAGCTGGGATCGGGGGCGATATTGCGCGGCACGTAAGGCCCCAGCGGACCGTTGTCCATGTCGATGGTCCGCTGTCCCTCGGGTTTGCCGAGACTGCTGCCAGGCTCAAAGCCGAACCACCAGATTGCCCCCTTTTTGCCATCGACCACGCCATCGCGACGGTAGGACCAGAACCGGTAATTGTTATCCCCGAGAAAGGCCGCCCCGCCGGCCGCCAGTTGCCGGATGTTGTTGGCCGAAACGGCCAAGGAGGAGGTTTTGTAGGCGCCCCACACGGCAGGAGCAGCTACCGCGCATAGGATGATAATCGTGGCCGTAACGACGGCCAGTTCGACAAGGGTAAAAGCCTGCCTGGTTCTCATGGCGCTTGCCTCACGGTGATGCGGTAGAATCGCTGCGGCGGCAGTTCAAGTGTTTCGTCCTGAAAGACCAGTTCCCCGCCGGTTCCCAACTCGCTGTCGCCCATGGGCTGCCAGGGACCTGCCATATTTTCGCTGTATTCCAACTGGTAGAGAAAACCGGTCTTACTGAGGGCAGAAACGTTCGGCTTTCCTTGGCCCATCATGCAGGAAGCCGCCGGAACCGGCAGCTTTGCGGCGACAGGTTGCTGGACAGCCTCCGGGACAAAGCCGGGGGCGAAGCTGTATGCGTCCCAGGATCCATCGATCAGGGTGCGGTCGCTGGCTCCAATCGGCGCCGAACTCCACGCCGCGGCATCGTAGACACTTGACCCCGCCACATCGTAGACCGCCATATCCTCGGTGACCCAGTCGTAGTACTCGAAGCTCCCCCCGCGGATGAGATATTCCCAATAACCACTGAACCAATCGCTTTGAGTTCGCAGGGAGCCAGGCGTCGGGGCGTACTCGAGCGACAAAACTGAAAGCCCAAAGCTGTATTGGACCAGACCGAGCGCCAGTCGATCGTCGGCGCCCGCACCAGACTCCGTGGGCTCACCGGTCGGATCCTCGATTTGCGTGCTTCCGGCGATGGCTCGGAGCATATCGATACCGCTAGCGTCTCCATCCCAGCGGTAGCCCCAAGCCACGGAAACCGGGTTGAGTCCGTCATTCCACTGCAGGACGAGTGCCGCACGATTTTGGCCGGAGCCGACCCAGTAGTGAATATCGTCGAAGCCGCCGACTTCGGCCTGTGCCGACCAACAACACATTGGCAGCGTGACAAGGCCTGCGATCCATTTTTTCATCAGTTGTCTTTCTTGTTTTGGTGGCAAGAGAGACCCTGATGAGGCGCTCCGGGACGGAACGATCAGCAAAGACCACTCCCGCACGCTTCATTTTTTGCGATGAAGTTTTTTCGCCCGCGGCCACCCGGCCGCGTGCGCGTCGAGGATCAGCAGGAAGGTATTCGGACTCCCGGTTTGTGAGCGCCGAAACGCTCGCCTTTCCCCTCGCCTTCGCCCGGACTTCGCCGGACTGGCTTTGCACCCGCTGACGCGGGATGGAGGATCGTTACCGGATACCGCAGCGCAACTGTGGCCGGTTCTCACGGCCTTCCCTTGATCTGCTGATCGGTCTCATCCGGCTGGAGCCGGATGCTTGTCATGCAAAAGAACGGATTAGTTAGTAGGTTCCGACCTCCGCGGCGTCAATCCCCCTTGCCAAAAAAACGCGCAAGCCCGTCAATACCGCTTATGCGCAATCACCATGCTTGGACCCACCGTACCGACGACGGCGAGAAGCGCGAGGTAAGGGCGGTGAAAAACCAAGGACGCTGGCGCCTTCAATCCAAGCTGAGGGACGATGAAGCATGGACCTACCATGAGACTCCGCAGCGCGAGGACCTTGTGGAATTGCGTGAGATTCTCTGGCGCAAATACCAGCGCCGGAGGGCTTCGCACGAGGACGTTTTGCTGGCCGACAAGATGCTGGCGGAGTTGCCGCCACCCCACTGAGCTTTGACAGCCTTACCTGGTGCGTTGCGCCTCCCGATACTGGATGTAGCTCGTTCGTGCGGCGATGTAAGGATCGAGCGAGTCCTTGGTTGCCGCGTCGTAGCGATCCATCTGATCGGGTACTGAGTGGGCTCCGCTCGGTGCCGTGGCGCCCACCGTCCAGGCCGCTCCGGGAAACGCCAGGGAAACCCAAGAAAGAGGGTTTAAAGCGACATCCCCAGCCGTCCCGACGAGGTCGCGGCAACTCGTGGGCCCGAGGGCGGGAAAAACCAAGTAGGGGCCGTGGGGCACGCCCCATTTGGCGAACGTCTGTCCCGTGTCGGCTTTGGGAACGTCGGCCAGAGCCGGCATTTTGTCAGCCGGCTTCATCAAGCCGCCCACACCTACGGTGCTATTGACCAGGAACCGGCCCGTTTCTTTGGCGGTCCGGTCCAGACGCCCCTGCAGGGTGTGGTTCACAAACCGCACCGGGAAGCGGATGTTGTCGTACGCGTTGCGAACTCCTTTACGGACAACTTCCGGCAAAATGAATTTGTACACCGTGGAAAAAGGTTTGGCCACGAAGGTGTAGAGCTGGTGGTTGAACCAAAAAACACCGCGATTCACCGGCTCGATCGGGTCGTGGACTTGGACTTCGGCGCCGGTATCCCAGTCGTCACCCTCAGCGATGGCCACGCCTTTTCCCTCCGCATCACCGGTCAAGGCCGCCGAATTTTGCCCGCCGCCATCGCGCGCGCATCCGCCGAGGGGCGCGACTGCGAGACAAAGCGAGAAAAAGAGGATCCGCTTCATGTGCGCGACACGGATTCTTTCAGTGAATTCAGGACGGCAGAGGGACCGCCCTTGCGGAAAAGGTCGTCGAATTGGGCTCGGTAATTGGCCACGAGACTGACACCTTCCACCAGAATATCGGTGACCAGCCACTTTCCCTTGTCTTCCATACGGTAAACGATGCTGTAGCGCCCCCCCTTGTAGAGCATGGTGGTTGGAATCTCCTCTTTGCCGGGCGCCGGCGAGGATGGCTTGAGGTATTTGACTTCCGCTTTTTCGCCGGGCGTGAATTTCTTGCTGTAACTGCGAATGATGAGCTTGGTGAAGAGGCGGGTCGCCTCTTTTTGCTGAGCTGTCGTCAGTTGACGCCATCCGGGACCGAGCGCGCGACGGGTCATGGACTCGAAGCAGATGCGGCGGACCAAAATCGGTTCGATTTTGTCCGCCACACCTTGGCTGCTCTTCAAGTTGTCCGTGACAGCAAGAATCTCGGCCATGCCCTCCTGCAAAGTGGTCTGAGCATCCTGCGCAACGAGCTCGGCCGCCGGCGCGGCCCACACCGCCAGCACAAGAGCTGTGCATTTCCAGCCCCGGGTCATGGCGTTTCGATCGCCTTTTCTTCCATTGTTTCTTGCTCGGCTGCTTCCCCCTCCTGGACGCTGCCAAACGCCATTTTGCTGATCAGTGACTCAAGTTCCACGGCAGATTCCGTCATGATAATGCGCTCTGATGGTTGGAGGAGATCCTCTTCTGCTCCCGGAGCCAAGGCAACGAATTTGTCCCCGATGAGGCCCGAAGTCCGAATCGATGCCATGGTATCGGAGGGCAGTTGGAGTTCGCGCAGAATGCTCATTTCCACGATCGCGCTGTAGTCCCCCGGATCAAGGCGGATGCCCTCGACACGCCCGACCGTCACGCCGCCGAGCATGACCGTGCTGCCCTTGTTCAATCCGCCGGTATTGGCAAACCGTGCCTCGAGCGGATAAGTATCCGCGGCCACGAAAGACCCGGCTCCGAGCTTGATCGTCAGGTAGACCACAGCCGCAAGGCCTAGAAGCACGAAAAGTCCCACACCGAACTCGAGGCGTTTGTCTTTCATTTCGCTTGATCGGAGAAACTCCCGCCGCTCCGGACCGCGGCGAGGGTCGAGCGCAAAGCATCGGAGCTGTCGCGAAAAGATGCAACCACCGGATGCGGAGACGAGCGAAACTCGGCCGGAGCGCCGCAAAAACAAATCTCTCCGCGGGAAAGAAGCGCAACCGCGCAACTGGCCTCCAGGGCCTCCGGCACGTCATGTGTGACGATCAAGGCCGTGAACCCGAACATTTTCTGGTATTTGGCGATCATGGCAAAGACGGCGTTGCGCCGGAGCGGATCGAGACCCGCGGTGGGTTCGTCGAAAAAGACCAACTCCGGGCGCGTGACAATCGCTCGAGCCAGGGCCAGACGTTTCTGCATGCCGCCGGAAAGCATGGCCGGAAAGCGGTCTCCGTGCTCTTCCAACTCGAGTTGCCGCAGGGCTTCCACGCAGCGCTCGCGGATTTCAGCCCGGGAAAGTTCGGTGGTTTGCTCGAGGGGCAGGGCGACGTTTTCCAGAACGGTCAAGGAGTCGAACAGCGCATTTCCCTGAAAAAGAAAACTGCAGCGCCGGCGAAAAGAGTCGCGGGAGCCTCTGTCGCCGAAATCAAGACGGGCTCCATCAAAGCGGATTTGGCCGGCGTCGGGCTGCTCGATATTGGCGACACATTTGAGGAGCACCGATTTTCCCGCACCGCTCGGTCCGAGCACGGTGAACACACTCCCCCGCGCGACCGAAAAACTGATGCCGCGCAGGACGGAGCGCTCCCCGAAGCTTTTCTCCAGCCCTTCCACCTCGAGAATGGCGGGCGCAAAGGCCGGCCGGGAGGCGCTCTTGTCTGCGGGGACGGCGGAATTCATCTGACGAGGAGCGAGGTGATCGCATAGTCGGCGGCCAGCACGGCAACGCATGAAAGCACCACCGCTTTGGTCGTGGCGGCACTGACGGCACGCGCCCCGGTGGAACCGCGCACGCGGTGGGCGTGGAAACCCTGGTAAGCGCAGATGCTGATGGTCAACAGGCCGAAGGTGACGGCCTTGATGAAGCACTCGCGCACGTCCGGTTCCTGCACCGCCCTCTCGACCGCGGACCAATAAACCCCCGGGTCGACGCCGAGCAGGAGCGATCCGGAAAGGCTCCCCCCCCACAACCCGACCACGACGAACAAGGCTGTCTGCATGGGATAGACCAGCAGCGAGGCCAGCAGGCGCGGAGCGACCAAATATCCGTGGGTGCTGACCCCCATGGTATCGAGAGCGGCGATTTGCTCGGAGTTGCGCTGGATGCCAAGTTCGGCGGCCAGAGCCGAACCCGCTTGGCCGACGAGCATGATGGCCGCCAGCACAGGCGCCATTTCCCTGACGAGGCTCAGCGAGACCAGCGTGCCAAGCAATCCCTCGGACCCGAAGCGGTTGAGAACATGGTACCCCTGCAGCCCCAAGACCAGACCGGTGAACAGGCCGACGATCAAGATAACGGGCAGGCAGCGGAAGCCTTGTTCGTAGATGGCGCGACCGAAGCGTGCGCCCAGCCTCTTGGTGCCCGGCAGCGAAGCTGCCGACCGCCCGACAAAGAGCGCGTAATCGCCGAGAGCACGAACACGCGCCACGGCAAAATTTCCAATCCTCGCAACCACCGCGGATCGTATGCCAGAAATCGGCTCGTCATGCAAAGCCGGGCTGCGCCTGCGGCTTGTCCGCCGGCACGTCATCCGTATGCTGCTGGAGCGATGGAGACGCCACACCTGCTTGCCGATGCCGACAAAAAGCACGTCTGGCATCCCTTCACGCAGATGCGCGACTGGTGCGCTCCGGGCCATGATCCGCTCGTGCTGGTCGAGGGCCGGGGCAGCACACTCATCGATGCGCAGGGGCGCGAATTTTTGGATGGCAACAGTTCCATCTGGACCAACATTCACGGGCACTCCCATCCCCACATTGTCCGTGCCCTCCAGGCACAGGCGGCGAAATTGGCCCACAGCTCTTTCCTCGGGTTTACCAACGAACCGGCGGTCAGGTTGGCGGAAAGGTTGGTCGGACTTTTTCCGGAGAACACCCTGACGCGTGTTTTTTATTCCGACGACGGGTCGACAGCCGTCGAGGTGGCGCTCAAAATGGCCGTGCAATACAACCAACTGGCCGGCCGGCCGGCGCGATGCCGTTTTGCCGCCTTCGACCACGCTTACCACGGGGACACCGCAGGCGCGGCGAGCCTCGGCGGTATCGCCGCGTTCCATGAGCGTTTTGCCCCGCTGTCTTTTCCCGTTATCCGCATTGCCGACATCGGCTCGTTGGACAGACTCAGCACCGCCGACAAAGCATCGCTGGCCGGGGTGGTTATCGAACCGCTTATCCAAGGAGCCGGCGGCATGCGAACCTGGCCCCAAGGACTGCTGCGCGAGTTGCGCAGCTGGTGCGACCGTCACGGCGTTTTTCTCGTCTTGGACGAGGTCATGACCGGTTTTGGTCGCACGGGCAAAATGTTCGCTTGCGAGCACGAGGGCGTCGTGCCGGACTTCATCGCCCTGGCCAAGGGTTTGACCGGTGGAACCATGCCGCTCGCGGCCACCCTCACGACGGAGGAGGTTTTTTCCGCCTTTCTCGGCGATTACGCGGAAATGAAGACCTTGTTTTACGGCCACAGCTATTGCGGCAACCCGCTAGGGTGCGCGGCGGCGCTGGCCAGCTTGGAAGTTTTCGACATGGAGCGAACTTTGGAGCGCTTGCCGTCCAAGATCAGCCACTTGGCGGGTTTGTTGTCGGCCCTGGCGACGGAACCCGGCGTGGGCCAAATCCGCCAGTGCGGCTTCATCGCCGGTATCGACTTGGTGGACAAGTCCGGGGCTACCTACCCCTGGGAGGATCAGACGGGAGCAAAAGTGTGTCTGGCCGCCCGGCGCCACGGTCTTTTGACCCGGCCGATCCGGGATACGATCGTCCTCATGCCTCCTCTCTGCTTCTCCCGGGAGGAGACCGAGAGGGCGGTCGATGCCTTGCGCGCCGCTATCCGCGAGGTCTGTGGCGATTGAAAACTGCGGACAGGTTTTGACACCGCCGGCGTTTCCCGATAATTCTACGCGTTCTGTCTGAATCATTTTTATCAACCAAATTCATGAGCAAATCGTCCAAAACAAAGGCCGGCAAGAAATCGAAAGTCAAAACCGGGATCAAAGGAAAATACGTTTACTTTTTCGGCGACGGCAAAGCCGACGGTGACGGAACCATGAAAGCGCTGCTCGGCGGCAAGGGCGCCAACCTCGCCGAAATGACCAGGATCGGTCTCCCGGTCCCCTGCGGCTTCACCATCAGCACCGAAGTCTGCACTTATTATTACGACCACAAGCGCACCTACCCGAAGCAGCTCAACGGGCAGATCGACGCAGCGGTGACCAAAATGGAGAAGTCCATGGGCAAAAAATTCGGCGACGTCAAAAACCCGCTGCTCGTCGCCGTCCGCTCCGGCGCCCGCGATTCCATGCCGGGCATGATGGACACCATTCTCAACCTCGGGCTCAATGACGCGACCGTGGACGGTCTGGCCCGCCTCACCAACAACGAGCGTTTTGCCTACGATTGCTACCGCCGCTTTATCCAAATGTACGGTGATGTCGTCATGGGTGTGCAGAAACGCGCCGGGGAGGACCACGAACCGTTCGAAACGGTCATCGAGGAACTCAAGGCAGAACTTTTCCCCGCCGACCCGCACATCAGCGACACCGCGCTCGACGCCAACGCGCTGAAGGAACTCGTCCGCCGCTTCAAAGCTCTGGTCAAGGAGCGGACCGGCAAAACTTTCCCCAACAATCCGCGGGAACAGCTCATGGGCGCAGTCGGCGCGGTTTTCGGCTCGTGGAATAACGAGCGGGCCATCGTTTACCGCCGCAAATACAACATTCCCCACGAATGGGGCACGGCCGTCAACGTGCAGGCCATGGTTTTCGGCAATATGGGTGACACCAGCGGCTCCGGGGTGGCCTTCACCCGCGACCCCGCCAGCGGTTCCAAGGTCCTTTACGGCGAATTCTTGGTCAACGCGCAGGGCGAAGACGTCGTGGCCGGTGTGCGCACCCCCGAACCCGTCGCCGACATGCAGAAGCAATTCCCGCCCGCCTTCAAGCAACTGCTCAAGGTTCAGAAGACCCTCGAGCGGCACTTCACCGACATGCAGGACTTCGAGTTCACCGTCGAAGACGGAAAGCTGTTCATGCTGCAGACCCGCAATGGCAAGCGCACCGGCCTGGCGGCGGTGAAAATCGCCTGCGACATGGTCAAGGAAAAGCTCATCGACTGGAAAAAGGCCGTCCACCGCGTGCCCGCCGAGCAACTCGACCAGGTGTTGGCCCCGATTTTCGACCGCCACGCGGTCAAAGAGGCCAAAGTGATCGCCAAAGGTCTCCCCGCCGGTCCCGGCGCGGCCTCGGGCAAGATCTACTTCAATGCCGAGCGCTGCGTCGAAGCCGCAGCCAACGGCGAGAAAGTCCTCCTCGTGCGGGTCGAGACATCGCCCGAGGATCTGCGCGGCATGATTGCCGCCGAGGGCATCCTGACCGCACGTGGCGGCGTGAGTTCGCATGCGGCTTTGGTGGCGCGCCAGATGGGCAAGGTTTGCGTCTGCGGCGCGGGCGCCCTGCACATCGATTACCACGCCAAGACCCTCAAAGTCGGCGACCACACCTATCACGAAGGCGACTATCTATCGATCGACGGCACCGCCGGCGAAGTCTACGACGGACAGATCAAAACCGCGCCGTCGGAAATCATCCAGGT
>JBMTVD010000063.1:0-10169 GCA_049451035.1 Chthoniobacterales bacterium
TGCCTCGTGGTGTAACGGTAGCACAAGTGACTCTGGATCACTTTGTCATGGTTCAAATCCATGCGAGGCAGCCATCCGTTGGAGTTCCCCTTGGTGCCCATGGCCCGCCAGCCCGCGGCTGTAAACCCATCGCCTGTTGAGTGATGCCATGCGCGGAAGCACAACAGAACAGGCGCGCCATTCTCCGCGGGTGAACCAGCGACCGTCGTAGGAAACCCCGCGACGCTCGTTATCTTCCCTCATGCGGTTCCCGGAAAAAATATGATTGCACGAACCGCTCACGTTGCGGGGAACACCGGTATCGGGCAGCCCCAAAAAATTCCACACTGCCGGCCACGCTTTTTCCGGCGCCAGCACCAGTTCCTCGTAGCCGAGGCGCATCGAGGGAAACCCGGACGCTGCGATGGAGCGCTCAAGCTTCCGGTTCTCCCGCACCCAACGCCGCGCAAACTCGAAACCGAGCCACCATCCGGGACGGATGCGCTTTCCCTTGCGTCGGCGCAGGTCCACAGCGGAAACAATCCACGATCGGTAGTCGCGGCTGAGGTGGAAGACCCTCACGGGGAAGGCGCGGCTCGCCGCCAATTCCTCGATGGGTTCGCGAATCTTGCTGGCGTCGACCATGACGACGTCGGGACCTCGAAGCTCGGTCATGATGGAGACAACAGATTCAAGGTCCTGCGCGGGCCGGGACCATCCGCTGCTTCGCTCAATGAAACGTCCCCACAAAGGGCAGTCGCGGATGAGTAACCCGCAGCCGCATGTCCCCCGCCCTGCCTGGTCCGCATCGCGTCGTATTTTCGCGAGTTGCAACCGCACTTCGCCCAACGCAATCACGCGCGGATGCTTGGCCAGCAGGAGACTGAGCAGCGTCGACCCGCTGTGGGGCAGACTGGCGATGTAGACGAGCATCCCCTTACTGCTGTTGCGCCTGCGATTGCTGGCCGGTCTCGAATGCCCGCACCGTGTGGCCGCGCAGGAAATCAGCCGCCTGCATGGGGCGGCCGCCGGGGATCTGCAGCTCCAAAATTTGCAAAAGTCCGCCCCCTCCGCAGCCGACGCACAGGGGTTCAGCCACCGTTCCGGGTGCCCCTGAACCCTCGAGGGCTGCGGCGCGGTGGATTTTCGCGGAAACCACACGCCCGCCGGCGAGGACAAGGTCGGCGCTGGACCCGGGCCATGGATGGAGACCCCTGACGCGCCTTGCGATTTCCGGAGCAGACCCAGACCAATCGATCCGGCCCGAGTTGCGGTCGAGCTTGGGCGCGTAGGTGGCGACGGCTTCCTCCTGCCGCGTGCGCGGCGCTTCTCCTCCAATTATCAGGCGCAGCGATGCCCCGAGAACTTCAGGAGCAAGGGCGGCCAGCCGATCATGCAGCGATCCGGCGGTCTCGGCGGGGTCGATCTCGATTGACCGCTGCAGAAGAATGTCACCCGTGTCGAGACCGGCATCCATCCACATGGCGGTGAGACCGGTGGTCCGGTCACCGGCCAAGATCGCCGCGTGCACGGGAGCCGCCCCGCGGTGCCGGGGCAAAAGCGAGGCATGAAGGTTGAGCGCCCCGAACCGCGGAACGTCCAGCAGCGACTGGGGCAGGATCTGCCCGTAGGCCATGACGACGAGCAGGTCGGGCTGCAGGGCCTCGATGCGGGCCACGGCATCGGTGGCGCGGATCCGGGGCGGTTGAAAAACTTCCACGCCGCGCGACAAGGCCAGTTCTTTGATCCGCGATGGACGCACCGAAAGACCGCGGCCGGCCGCGCGGTCCGGTTGGGTGATCACGGCCGGCACACCCAAGTGCGGTGCATCCAGCAACCATTGGAGTGCAGGCACGCCGATTTCGCCGCTGCCGAGGTAGACAATTCTCACCGGAAATCACCTCCCGCGCCGGAGCCGGGGCACGGCGTGCCGCTGCCGCAATTCGCCCGCGGTGACCTCGCGCTGGCCGACGGAATCCGCGCAACCCGTGCACAGGTAATCGTAAATTTCTTTGTCCGGCAAAACCAAGAGAAGCCTTTCCCTGACTGGCATGGCTTGACCGCAACGGCGACAGAAAAGACTGCTGGCTCGCAGACTTTCGAACTGCCCGCTCATGTCACCGCGCTGAAACCTTCCTCCCCGAAATGGTTCCGCCGGTCCTGCACCAGGATTTCGACGATTTTCGCCAACACGTCGACCGGTGACTGCATGGCGTCGATGTGCACGATGCGCTCTTCGCCGTAGTATTGCAGCAACGGCCGGGATTCCTCCTCGTAGGTCTCCAGGCGATGGCGGATCACCTCCTCGTTGGCATCGTCGAAACGGTTGTCGCGCAGAGCCCGGCGCTTGAGGCGTTCGACCAACTTGGCGCGGTCGGGACACGAGAGATGGAATATCCGCCGCACCCGGATCGTGTCCTCGAGTATCTCGGCCTGATGGACGTTGCGCGGAATGCCGTCGAGCACCAGGAAGTCGTGGTCGGGATGGAAGGAGTGCGCCTCGACGCTTTGATCGATGCGGATTTTCCAGAGTTTCACCGTGATTTCATCCGGCACCAGTTCCCCGCGGCTGGAATACTCCAAGAATTGCTTGCCGAGAGGCGTGCGGAGATCGAGGGCCCGGAAGACATCGCCGCAGGCACAATGAAAGTAACCGGGCACCGTGCCCAGCGCGCGTCCTTGGGTGCCTTTGCCGCTGCCGGGCGCACCGAAAATCAAATAGGTTTGGTATTTGCTCATCGCAGAAATTGGGGGTGAACAAAATCCTAGCTCCAATGATTTGAAAGACAACGCGCGTTTGCGCGGCGCGTTTCTTGACAGCCTCCTTTCCGCGCCTTAAGCAGTCCCTTCCCCTTCCGCCCGTGCATACCGAAGACCAGATCCTCGAAATCCTGCTGGACCAGTTCCGCGTGACCAGGGATCAAGTGGCGGCGGCGCGGGAAAACCATCCCGGCGCACCTGTTCTCGAAGCCCTCATCGAAGACGGCGCGATCACGCCGCGGGACAAGCACGAAGCGGTGGCGACGTGCCATACCCTGAGTTTCGCCGATCTCAACGACGAAGCCATCGCCGCCCAAGCACGGGAGTTGAAGGGCGTGATCCCCGGCGAAGTCGCGCGCCGCCACCGGATCCTGCCGCTGCGCCAGACGGACCACGGGATCCAGGTCGCCATCGGCGACCCGATGAATTTCGAGGCTTTCGACACCGTGCCCTTCGTCCTCAAGACCGAGGTCGAGTTCCTCTACGCGGATCCCGAACGCGTCGAACAACTGGTCGCGGAAATCTACCCGCGGGAGGAGGGCCTGATCGCGGCCGGCATGCAAACGGGAGACGCGGGCACTCCCACGCAGGACGACGCGGCTGTCATCAGCTTGGTGCAGGAGTTCCTCGAAAAAGCCCAGGAAATGCGCGCGAGCGATATCCACCTGGAACCCGTGGACGAGGGCTTCCGCGTCCGCTTTCGCATCGATGGCGAACTCGAGCTCTACAAGATACTTCCGCAAGCACTGCAAGGCTCGATCGTCAGCCGTCTCAAGATCATGACCGAGACCATGAGCATCGACGAGAAGCGCGTGCCGCAGGACGGCCGCATTCAGTGCCAAGTCCGCGGCAAGGATCTCGACCTGCGCGTCTCAACCATCCCCACCTCCCAAGGCGAGTCGGTCGTCATGCGTCTGCTGGACCAGTCCACGCTCTCCATCACCCTCCCTGATCTCGGATTCATGAGCGACGATCAGGAATATTTCCGCGGCCTGATCAAGCTGGCCGACGGGATCATCCTTGTCACCGGTCCGACCGGGTCGGGCAAAACGACGACCCTCTACGCGTGCCTCTCGGAAATCAACGACGAGAGCCGGAAGATCATCACCGTGGAAGACCCCATCGAATATGTCATGCCCGGCGTCAATCAGGTCCACGTCAAATCGGACATCGGCATGACCTTCGCCCGCGCTCTGCGCTCGATCCTTCGCCAGGCCCCGAACGTCATCATGATCGGAGAAATCCGCGACTTGGAGACGGCGGGCATCGCCGTCAACGCCTCCCTGACCGGGCATTTGGTGCTGTCCACCCTGCACACCAACGACGCGCCCAGCGCCATCGCCCGCCTCATCGATATCGGCGTGAAGCCGTTTCTTGTTTCCAGCGCGGTGCGCGCGGTCATGGCGCAGCGTCTCTGCCGCCGGCTTTGCGCTTCCTGCAAGGAGCCGGCCGCGCTGACCGAGGCGGAAATGGTGGCCCTCCACCTCGATCCGGAACAGCTGGCCGACGCCAAACTCTACAAGCCGAAAGGGTGCGAGCGTTGCCGTTTCACGGGCTACCGCGGCCGCTTGGGCATCTTCGAGATTTTCAAGGTCGACGATGAAATGCGCCAGATGATCAACCGCATGGGCGACACGGAAGACCGGTCCGAGCAGGTCAGCACGGTCCAGCTGCGCAAGCGGGCCAGAGAACAAGGCATGCGCACTCTGCGCGAGGACGGATTCCAGAAAGTTTTTGCCGGCCTCACCACTTTCGACGAGGTGCTCGCCGTGACCATGGGAGACAGCGACTGACATGGATCCGCACCTTGTCATCACGACGCTGGCCGGCCAGGGACTCATCGATCCTTCCCAGGCGGAGGGCTTGCTCGCGCTGGTGTTGGAGAGCGGGCGCGCTCCCGAGGAATTTCTTGTCAGCGAGGGCTACGTCGAGGAACGGGCGTTCTACGACACCTTGGCCCTCTCCATCGGCGCCAACCGCATCGACCTCTCGGACTTCGAACTCGACAGCGGCCTCCGCGACAAAATCCCGGTTGGCCTCGCCCGCCTGCACCGCGCCCTGCCGGTAGCGGACGTCGGGGGTGTTCTGTATGTGGCCCTGGCCGATCCGCTGGACGCGGAAAAGATTTCCGACCTCCGCTTCGCGCTGGGTCAGGACATGCAGGTGAGCGTCGCTCCCGTCGCGCAAGTCGAAGAGTTGGTCGGAAAATACTACGACTCCATCGACTTCGCCGCCGAGGGGTTCACCATGCTCACCCAGAAGGAGCTGCGCGCGAAATTGAGCGAGGCGGGCACGGCGCTATCGGGCAGCCTGACCGACGAGGAGAAGGCGAAATACGTCAAGACCATTGTCGACAACCTCATCGACATCGGGATCAACGCGAAGGCCAGCGACATCCATTTCGAGCCTTTCGAAGAATTCATGGATGTCCGCATGCGTGTCGACGGCACGCTCAAGTCGCTCCTCACCGGGGCGGACCGCAAGGCTTACCGCTCCATCCGCAACGAGTTGATCTCCCGGGTCAAGATCATCTCCAATCTGAACATCGCGGAAAGCCGGCTGCCGCAGGACGGACGCATCCAGCGCACGATCATGCGCGAGGGAAAGCCCTTCAATGTCGATGTCCGTGTCTCCACATTGCCCACCCAATACGGGGAGAGCGTCGTGCTCCGTATTCTCGACCGGTCGGCTGTCCAGCTCGACCTCGACAAGCTGGGGGTTCCCGACCGGGTGAAGAAAACGCTCCGCGACATGATCAAGCTGCCGAATGGGATCATCATCGTGACGGGCCCGACCGGATCGGGCAAAACGACGACCCTCTACGCATGCCTGCGGGAGATCAACGACCCGAACTCCAAACTCCTGACCGCGGAAGATCCTGTCGAGTACGACATCGACGGAATCATGCAGGTGCCGGTCAACGAGGCCATCGGCCTGGACTTCGCCCGCTGCCTCCGGGCCTTCCTGCGCCAGGACCCGGACCGCATCCTCGTCGGTGAGACGCGCGACCTCGAGACGGCGCAGATCGCCATCCAGGCGTCGCTCACCGGTCACTTGGTCTTCACCTCGCTGCACACCAACGACTCCACCGGCGCCATCACGCGCCTTATCGACATGGGGGTGGAGCCTTTCTTGATCAGCGCATCGCTGGAGTTGGTGGTGGCCCAGCGTCTGGTCCGCCGTATTTGTCCGCAGTGCATCGAACCCCACGAGCCCACCGAGGACGAAATCATGCTCCTCGGGCTCTCGGCGCACGAGGTGGGCGACAAAAAATTCTACAAGGGCCGCGGTTGCGAGGAGTGCAACGGCACCGGCTACCGGGGCCGGAAAGCCATTTTCGAGACCCTGCGCATCGGCGACACCCTGCGCGAAATGATCAACCAGCGGGCGCCGGGCGTGGTCCTGCGCCAGAAGGCGATCGAACTCGGCATGCGCACTCTGCGCGAAGAGGGATTGCAGGCGATTTTCGACGGGGAAACCAGCGTCGAAGAGGTGCTCAAATACACCTGAGGATCAGCGACGAAGACGCTCGGCCGCCTCGCGCGCGAAGTAAGTCAGGATGCTGTCCGCACCCGCGCGCTTGATGGCGAGCAGGGATTCATCACGGGCCTTTTCGTAATCGAGCCATCCGGCCTTGGCTGCGGCGTGGATCTGGGCGTATTCGCCCGAGACTTGGTAAGCCGCCAGCGGAAGTTTGGTATGCTCCCGCACGGCCCGGATCACATCAAGATAAGGGCCCGCGGGTTTGACCATGACCATGTCGGCACCCTCGCGCTCGTCGAGCTCCACCTCGCGCAAGGCCTCGCGCAGGTTGGCCGGGTCGAGTTGGTAGGTCGCCTTGCTCAGCGGTTTGGCCTGCGCGCTGCCCACCGCATCGCGGAAAGGCCCATAGTAAGCCGAGGCGAACTTGGCCGCGTATGCGAGAACACAGGTGTCGGTGCGCCCACCCTCGTCCAGCGCCGCACGGATCGCGGCCACCCTGCCGTCCATCATGTCGGACGGCGCGACGATATCCGCCCCTGCTTCGGCCTCTTTGACGGCCAGTTGCGCGAGAATCTCCACGGTCGGATCGTTGTCCACGTCGCGCCCGTCCTTGGTCAGGACACCGTCATGCCCATGGTCGGTGTAAGGATCCAGCGCGACATCGGCGATGAGGACAAGCTCCGGCAGAGCCGCTTTCACTTCGCGCAGGGCGCGAAAAAGCAGGTTGTCCGGGGATAGCGCGTGGGTGCCGCGGGCATCTTTCCTCGCCGGATCGATCGCCGGAAAAATCGCCACCGCGGGAATCCCAAGGTCGAAGACCCCGCGGCATTCCTGCACCAGACTTTTCACGCTGTGGCGCAACACCCCCGGCATCGAAGCGACGGGTTCGTTGCTCCCGCCGCCGTGGACAAACAGCGGTTGAACCAGATCCGCCGGATCAAGGCGCCTTTCCCGCACCATGCGCCGCAATCCATCCGAGCGCCGCAAGCGTCTCATCCGTGTCTTCAACTGCATGTCCTCTCCTCATACCACGCGGGCGTCACCTTTGGACACCCACATTCCAAGCGCGGGCGTTCTTGACGTAATAACATTTGTGGCTACGGTTGCCGAATGCCCTACGAACTCAAAGTCCGCAAAATCGGCAACTCCTGCGGCGTCGTCCTGCCCAAGGAAGCCCTCGCCACCCTCCGCGTCAAGGAAGGTGACACGCTCACGGCCACCGAAGCCCCGCACGGCCTGAATCTCACGGCCAGCGATCCTGAGTTCGACAAAACGATGCGGATGTTCGAAAGCCTGAGCCGTCGCTACCGCAACGCGCTGCGCGAACTCGCGAAGTGAAAGAGCCCCATTGGTTGGCGCGCAGCGAATGCCTTTTGCTGCACGACATGTTGCTCGACCAATACGGCGGTTGCTCCGGCATCCGCGACGAGGGACTTCTGGAGTCAGCTCTTGCCCGGCCCCGGCAACTCGACCACTACGGCAAACCCACAATACCCGAAATGGCCGCGGCTTGCACCGCCGACATCGTGAAAAACCATCCGTTCCTCGACGGCAACAAACGCACGGGCTTCATGATGGGGGCCGGTTTTCTCGAACGAAACGGATACGAGTTCGTCGCTGCCGAAGCCGAGGTTGTGATCCGCACCTTGGCCCTCGCCGCCGGCGAACTCGGCGAAGCCGACTATGCCACGTGGCTCGAGGCCAATTCGAAGCAGACGTGAAAATATCGCGCGGTTCCCCTACAGCGCCGCGATCGCGCTTTCCAGCTTCGCCTTCTTCGCCTGCCACTCTTCCCCGCGCTTCTTGAAATTCTCGATCACCTCCGCGGGCGCACCGTGCACAAACGAAGTGTCGGCCAGCTTTTTCTCCACCTTGGCGATCTCAGCCACCACTTTGGCCACCTCTTCCCGCAGGCGCTTCTTCTCCGCCTCCACGTCGATCTCCAATTCCAAATAAACTTCGCCCAAAGCCGTTAGCACATGCGGCATTTTCTTGGGCGGACCACCGGCGCCGACTTCCAGGACACTCGAGGCTTTGGCCAGTGCACGGAAGACGGACAGATCGAAGTCACGAAAAGCCGGATCAGGGGCCAGATGCGCAACGCATTCCTGGTTGGTCGGGACTTTGAATTCCGCGCGGAGCACACGCACTTGGCGCACTGCATCGTAAACCGCCTGGACGGCGTTCGAGGCGCGCGCTTTCTCTTCCGCGGACACGCCGGGCAGCGAGTCCTCCGCGGGCGGGGCGGCGAAAAGAATCATCGCATCTTTCCCCTCGTCCCTGGCGCAACCGAGCCGCGACCAAAGCTCCTCGGTGATATGCGGCATAAAGGGATGGAGCAGACGCAGGTAGCCGGAGAGGATGTGATCCATGACGGCGCGGACGCCGTCGGCTGACTCCCCGCCTGCCGCCAACTCGGCCTTGCTCGCTTCGACATACCAGTCGCAATAAGTGCTCCAGAAAAAGTCGTAGAGCAGGGCCGCCGCTTCGTGGAAATGGAAGTCGTCCAAAGCGCGGCGGTATCCGGCATGCATCGCGTCGAAAGCGACCAGCACCGCGACCGAATAAGGAGACAGCTTGTGCTCGGCGAGCGGTTTGACGGAGGAGGAAGGTCCCTGCATC
The DNA here is from genome assembly GCA_049451035.1 of Chthoniobacterales bacterium. GTDB lineage: Bacteria > Verrucomicrobiota > Verrucomicrobiia > Chthoniobacterales > JACTMZ01 > JACTMZ01. The sequence continues at coordinate 8,845 of JBMTVD010000063.1, forward strand.
TCGCGAAAGCGCGCGGCGTTCCACAGCTTGTTGGCGAAATTGCGCCCTTCTTTGATCTGGTTCTCGTCGAAACGCACGTCTTGCCCGTGGGGCGCGATGCGCATGAGTCCGAAACGCAACCCGTCCGCCCCGTATTTGGCCATCAGGTCGAGCGGATCGGGCGAATTGCCGAGGCTCTTCGACATTTTGCGGCCTTTGATGTCGCGGATGATGCTGGTGAAGAAAACATTCCGGAAGGGCACCTCGCCGGTGAATTCCAACCCGGCCATGATCATGCGCGCCACCCAGAAGAAAATGATGTCCGGCCCGGTCACGAGATCGTTCGTCGGGTAGAACTTCTTCCGCGTCGCCTCGTCCATCGTGGCGAACGGCCAGAGCCAGGAACTGAACCACGTGTCCAGCACGTCGTCGTCCTGCCGCCAGTTCTCCGCGTCGGCCGGCGCATCGAGACCGACATGCACGACGGATGGATCGTCCTTGCGATACCAGACCGGGATGCGGTGCCCCCACCACAATTGGCGGCTGATGCACCAGTCCTGGATGTTGGTCATCCAGTGCTCGTAAATTTTCGCCCAGCGCTCGGGCACGAAACGGATTTTGCCGGAGACCACCGCGTCGAGCGCCGCCGGGACCTGCGGGTACTTGAGGAACCACTGCTCGCTCAAACGCGGTTCGATCGGCACATCGGCGCGCTCGCTGAAGCCGACATTGTTCTCGTAATCCTCCACGCGCACGAGGAGACCCATCTCCTCGAGTTTTTGCACGGCGGCCTCGCGCGCCGCGAAGCGCTCCATGCCGGCGAACTCCGGTCCGGCCAGTTCGTTGAGCGTGCCGTCCGGATTCATCACGTCGAGGACCTCCAGGCCGTTGCGCTGGCCGATCTCGAAATCCGCTTTGTCGTGCGCCGGCGTCACTTTGAGCACGCCGGTGCCGAAGGTCATGTCGATATGCGTGTCGGCGATGATCGGAATCTCCGCCCGCGGGAACGGACGCACCGCGTGCCGGCCGATGAAGCGCGCATAGCGCGGATCGTCCGGATGGACCGCCACCGCCGTGTCGCCCATCAGGGTCTCGGGGCGTGTCGTGGCGATCTCGAGGAACGTCCCGGGCTCTTCCGCCACCTCGTAGCGCATGACGTAAAGCTTGCCCTTGGCGGGCTTCATGATGACTTCCTCGTCGCTCAGCGCGGTCTGCGAAACCGGGCACCAGTTGACCATGCGCTTGCCGCGGTAGATGAGGCCCTTGGCGTGCAGCTTGACGAAGACTTCCTGCACCTGGCGCGAGTAGTCCGCATCCATGGTGAAACGCTCGCGGTCCCAATCGCA
>JBMTVD010000064.1:0-10044 GCA_049451035.1 Chthoniobacterales bacterium
CCGCCTTCATCGCGCCGTCGGCAATACCGGCCTCCGCGGCCTCGGCGGTTCCGGCGAGGAGCGCGTCGAACACGGCTTCAGATTTGTTGCGTCTCGCCAGATCGCGGCTGGGGAGATGGTGGTAATCCATGCCGGTTTCGCCGATGGCGACGACTTTGGGATGCTTGGCCAAGGCCGGGAGTTCGGAGAGAAAATCCATGGCGCCTTCATCGAGGACGTTGCACGGATGCAGTCCGACCGCGGCGTAAACGTTTTCGTGTTTCTCCGCGATGGCCAGCGACTTGCGGCAGCTTGCGCGGTCGATGCCGACGGTGATGACGCGATGCACGCCGGCGTCACGGGCGCGGGCGAGGACGGCATCGAGTTGGCCGTCGAACTCGGGGAAATCGAGGTGCGCGTGGGTGTCGATCAGCACGGTTGCTACCAGCGAACCACGGCCGAGGCCCAAGTCAACCCGCCGCCGAAGACGACCATGAGGATGTGGTCGCCGCGCTTGATGCGGCCGCTGCGCTGGGCTTCATCGAGGGCGATGGCCACGGCGGCGGCGGAGGTGTTGCCGTAGGACTCCAGATTGACGAAGAAACGCTCCATGGGAACGTGGAGTTTGTCGGCGATGGTCTCGATGATGCGCAGGTTGGCTTGATGCGGAATGAAGCACTCGATGTCATCCGGGGTCAGACCCGCTCGGGCGATGGCTTCCTTGGCGGCCGACATCATGGTTGTCACCGCGTGGCGATAGACCTCGCGTCCGGACATTTTCATGGTGTTGGATTTTCCGGCGATGGTTTCCGGGGTCAGGGGGTTGCGCGAGCCGCCGCCGGGAACGTTGAGGATTTCATCGAGGTTGCCGTTGCTGCCGGAGTAGGCGGACAAAATTTCGCCGGTCTCCTCGCCCGCCGGCTGGAGCACGGCAGCCCCGGCGCCGTCGCCGAAGAGGACGCAGGTGTTGCGGTCGGTCCAGTCGATGATGGCGCTGAGTTTGTCGGCCCCGATGACAAGGGCTTTCTCCGCCGAGCCGGTGGCGATGAACTGGCGGGCCAACTCCATCCCGTAGAGGAATCCGGAGCACGCGGCCGAGACGTCGAAGCAAGTGGCTTTGGGCGCGCCGAGCGCTTTTTGCACAAAACAGGCCGTGGCCGGGAAGGCCATGTCCGGAGTGACGGTGGCCACGATGATGAGGTCGAGATCGGCGGCGTCCACGCCGGCATTGGCCAGCGCGTCGCGACCGGCCGCGATGGCCAAGTCGCTCGTGGCCTCGCTGTTGTCGGCGATGCGCCGTTCTTTGATGCCGGTGCGTTCGGTGATCCATTCGTCCGAGGTGTCGACCATGCGCTGCAGGTCGGCATTGGTCAGGACCTTGCCGGGCAAATATTTCCCCGTGCCGGCAATGGCCACGGAGCGGAGAGGTTTGGCACTCATTCGCGGGCGTAGAAAGCGGCGAGTTCCTCGACGATGTGGGGGTTGATGCGTGTTTGGATCGACTCGAGGGCGACGCGGATGGCGTTCTTGATGGCCTTCGGGCTGCTCGAACCGTGGGCAATAATGCAGATACCATCGACACCGAGGAGAGGGCTGCCCCCGTATTCCTCGTAGTTGGTGCGCTTCTTGATGGCCTGGAACGCCCCCTTGGCCATCATGGCCCCGGCCAGGCGCAGGGGGTTTTTTTTCAGCTCGTTTTTGAGCCACTGGAAGACGGCCTCCGCGGTGGCTTCGCAGGATTTGAGGACGACATTGCCGGTGAAACCGTCGCAAAGCACCACTTCGACCGGATCATGGAACAAGTCATGGCCCTCGATGTTTCCGCGGAAATTGAGTCCGCTCGCCTTGAGCAGTTTGAAAATGTCTTTGGTGAACTCGCTGCCTTTGACGTCTTCGCCGCCGATCGACATCAGGCCGATGGCGGGGTTTTTGTACCCCAGGACGTAGCGGGAGAAGACCGCGCCCATGATGGCGTATTGCAGCATGTGCTCGGGTCGCGCGTCGGTGTTGGCTCCGGCGTCGATGAGCACGCAAAGGTTGGTCTCGGTCGGCAGCAGGGCGGCGATACCGGGCCGGTCGACGCCCTCGAGGGTACGGAGCTTGATGGTAGTCGCCGCCACGGCCGCCCCGGTGTGACCCGCGCTGACCACCGCATCAGCCTGGCCGTGCTTGACCAGATCGACCGCGCGGGAAATCGAAGAATCTTTTTTGCGCCGCACGCCCTCGACGGCCGTCTCCGACATCTCCACCACCTGCGTGGAGTGGACAATCTCGATGCGCGGGTCGTCGCAGCCGAGTTTGTCCAATTCGGCACGGATGCGATCGGTGTCGCCGACGAGGAAGAGTTTCTCGAGTTTGGGGAATTCCCCGAGGGCGAGCACGGCGCCGGCCACCGTGGCTTGCGGCGCGTGGTCGCCACCCATGGCATCGAGGGCAACCTTCATGGGCGGAGAGCAGGACGGCCTTTAAGCCGCGCCGACCGAGGTCACCTGTCTGCCTTTGTAGTAGCCGCAGGAAGGACAGGCCGTGTGGGACGGGACCTTGGCACCACACTGGGCACAGGTACCGAGCTTGCCGGCGCGCCAGCGGTTGGCCGCTTTGCGCGTGCGCAAGCGCATCTTGGAGACTTTGCGTTTGGGAACTGGCATAAAAGTTCAGCGTTTGAGTTTGAGCTTATCCAACTGGTCCCAAGCAGATTCCGTGGATTTCTGCGAACCTCCGCCGGACACATCCGGGTTTCGGTAGGGACAAGACTGGCCGGGATTTAGATCACAACGCGGGTGGTTTGGCAAAGCCAATAAAAGCTCCTCCCGGACCGAAGGGGTAAGGTCTACCAGTTCCCTGCCGTCCAACTGCACTTGGGAGGCAAAGTTTTCAACCTTGGCCACGTAGGTAAAGGGCTGCAAACAGGCCACGCAAGTCATCTCCACGGGCACGGCGACCTGTCCCGTGGCGAAGACCCCGCCGCCGGAAAGACCAACCTCCAAGGCATAAGTGACCGGGCCGACCGGCTTGGCGCCGATGTCCCCCAGATCCAGGCAAGACGCGTCCTCCTGGCCCTCCAAGTGTTTGCCCTCGGGCGGGATTTGCCGCAGATGGACACCGATCATCGGACGACACCGAATTTTTGCCGCAAGGCCGCCGCGACCGGCGCCGGGACCACGCCGGACACATCCCCGCCGAGACGCGCGACTTCCTTCACGATGCGGCTGCTGATGTAGCTGTAATCTTCCTTGGGCATGAGGAAGATCGTTTCGACATCCGGAGCGAGGCGCCGGTTCATCAGGGCCATCTGGAATTCGAACTCGAAATCCGAGACCGCACGCAATCCCCGGATGACCGCGTTGGCTTCCTCGGCTTTGACGAAATCGACGAGCAATCCGTCAAACTGCTTCACCGCCAAGCGCGGTTCGTCCGGCCAAGACTGCCTGATCAACTCGAGGCGCTCGGCCACGGGGAAGAGCGGGCGTTTTCCCTCGCTCGGAGCGACGGCGACAATCACCTCGTCGAACAAGCGCAGGGCGCGTCCGATGACGTCAATATGGCCGAACGTCACCGGGTCGAAGCTTCCGGGATAGATGGCGCGCTTCATGGGTCATTCCCACTCGATGGTCGCGGGAGGTTTGCTGGAAATATCGTAGCACACCCGGTTGACACCGCGCACCTCGTTGATGATGCGTCCGGAGATCCGCGCCAGCAGTTCGTAGGGCAGGCGCACCCAGTCGGCGGTCATCCCGTCCCGGCTTTCCACCGCGCGCAAGGCGACGGTGTTTTCGAACGTGCGCTCGTCGCCCATCACCCCGACCGAACGCACCGGCAACAGAACCGCAAAGGACTGCCAGACGCGGCCGTACCAGCCGGAGGAAACCATTTCGTCCTGGACGATCGCATCGGCCTCCTGGAGCACGCGTACGCGCTCGCGGGTCACGCCGCCGAGGATACGCACGGCCAGTCCGGGGCCGGGAAACGGCTGACGGTGGACAATTTCTTTGGGGAGACCGAGCTGCATCCCGACTTCGCGCACCTCGTCCTTGAAAAGCTGGCGCAGCGGCTCGACCAGCTTGAGCTTCATGCGCTTGGGCAATCCCCCGACATTGTGATGGCTCTTGATCAGGGAGGCCGGGTTGCCCGCGATGGGGATGCTTTCGATCACATCGGGGTAGAGGGTGCCCTGGGCGAGAAATTTGTAGGGATGCCCCTTGCGCTCCCGGGCCAGCGAGAGGGCGGCGCGCTCGAAGACGCGGACGAATTCATTGCCGATGATCTTGCGTTTGCGCTCGGGGTCGGTCACCCCGCGCAGGAGACCCATGAACTTCGCCGAGGCGTCGATGATGCGCACGTCCATGTGGAAGTGGCGGCCGAAGATTTCGCGCACCCACTCGCGCTCTCCCGCGCGCAGAAGTCCGTTGTCGACGAAGATGCACGTGAGCTGTTGACCGATTGCCTTGTGCAGCAAGGCGGCGGCCACGGAGGAGTCCACACCGCCGCTCAAGCCGAGAATGACACGATCTTCCCCGACCTGCGCCCGGATTTCCTCGCAGGCACGCTCGATGAACACTCCGGGCGTCCAGTCGGGGCGGCATCCGCAGACGCCGAGCAGGAAATTCTCGATGATTTCGGAACCCCTCGGCGTGTGGCTGACTTCGGGATGGAATTGCAACCCGTAAAACCTGCGCCGCACGTCGGCCACCGCCGCGGCCTGCGAATTTTCGGTCGTACCGATGGCGGCAAAACCGCGCGGCAATCTCGTTACTTTGTCGCCGTGGCTGTTCCAAACCTCCAACTTGCGGGGCAATCCGGCGAAAAGTTTGGCGGCCCGGCCGACGGACAGTTTGCCGGGGCCGAACTCGCGGCGTTTCGAGGATTCGACCGCCCCGCCGAGGTCGCGGGCCAGCAGCTGCATGCCGTAACAGATCCCGAGAATCGGCAGTCCGAGCTGGTAGATACCTCGGTCGACGCGCGGGGCACCCTTGGCGTAGACGCTCGCCGGGCCGCCGGAAAATATGATGCCCTGCGCCCCGCCGCGGCGGATCTCCTCGGCCGTCGTGTTGTGGGGCAGAATTTCCGAGTAAACGCGGCACTCGCGCACGCGGCGGGCGATGACCTGGGTGTATTGCGACCCGAAATCAAGGATGGCGATCTTCGACGGCTGCGAGGCGTCGGCGGTACGACGGCTCACGCTTAGTCGTAGTAGGAGCCGAAGGAGTCGGCTGTCTGGTTGGGCGACACGAGACGGCCTTGTCCCGTGATGCCTTCATCAAATTTGGTCGCCACATCGCTCCCGACTTCATCCATTGCGGTGCAACCGGACACAGCGAGAACCGCAGCGACAATCAACAAAAGAGGCAGGTTTTTGAGGTTCATGTCGGCTTGGGCTTGCGGGGTGATATTAAGGTCTGCCGGCCGTTCCGGCAAGGGGCAACACCTTCAAGGCTTGAGTCAACTTGGCTTGCACTCCCCGCGCCCAAGCCGCACCGGAGGCATCGCCGTAGTGAACGCCGTCGCCGCCCGTCCGGCCGTCCCGGTAGGCTCCGGTGATGCCGCGGGAGTTGATCGTGTAAAAACCCATCGTGCGGGAGGCCTCGTTGATCCAGCTATCGACGTCCGCATGGACGCGCGAGGGATACTTCGAAGAGGCGGGCGGCATGACCCAGAAGATGGCCACCGTTGGATTGCCGCGCCTCAACTCCCTGACGAAATCGGCGATGATCCGCCGGTAGCGGGAAGCCTCGGGACGCCCGGTGGCGGCCAGTGCATCCATCCAGTTGGTCCCCTGCTGCACGATGACGACTTCGGGACGGTAGTGGGCCAGCAAGGAGCGCAATTTCGGAGTCCGAACCGCCCGGGGGCGTCGGCCATTTTGGTATTCGAGCAGTATTTGGTCCTTCGGCGTGGTTTGGCGGTAACCGCAATTGGTGACGAAAGTACCGCTCAGCCAGTCCTCCGGCGAAGAACCGCAAGACGCGAAGATAGCGACGCCGTTCTTGCCGTATTTGCGCAGCAGGAAAGACTGCATCGCGTCGCCGAAACCGCCGACCGTCAGGGAATCGCCAACGAGCAGGACTTTCACCGGAATCGCTGCGGCGGCCCGGGTCGCGGCCAAAGGCAGGAGAAGGGATGCCACCACCGCGACAAAGACCGGCACAGACCTCACAGATGCAAGGCCAACTTGGCGTGATCCTCTTCCGGAATGAAGCGGTCGAGCAGCAGGAAGCGGGGATCGTCCTTGGCCTTGAGGGTAGCCCACGGGGTCGCATCGACCGGGCGCAGACGGAGGATGCGTTTCTGTCCGGTGCTGAAGCGGTGCATGGATTGGCGCTTGCCCGCGATGTGCGCGGCGTGCAGCACAACCAGATGCGTGCCGTCGAATTTACCCTTCAGCACCTGATGCACGCGGTAGACAAAGGCGACCAGGGAATCGTTGTAGGGGGCTATTTCCTCGTGGCGGAAGGGCGGGTTGATTTTCTCCAGCGAGCAACTCACCACCAGCTGCGGGGCCTCATCGCGCGGTATTTCCAAGCCGGCTCCTTCGGATGAAACCAGAAACATTTCCGAGGAGTTGAGAGGCCGCGCACCGAGATCCTGTTCGATCAACCCATGCACCCGCTGGGCCCACACCTGCATGTCCTCTCCGAAAAAGTGCTGCTTGTCCGGTTGCAGGTTGCGGTAGGGGTATTCGATGAGCCCGCGGCTGTCGATGACGGTCATGGAGGGTCCGGCCAGAGCGTTCAACCGTTCGACCAGCGTGTCCTGCACCTCCGCGGGCGTGCTCCCGCAAACGGGGGGCGCCACCCAGTAAAGCCGGCGCACCGGGGGATCTGCCTGCCCGACAAGCGAAAGGAAAGGGTTGATGAAGGGTTCGAGCACCGCGCCATCGCGCGACTTGCCCCGGCCCTTGAGCAGATCGAAAAGGTTGTTGCCCAATTGCACAATGAGCACATCCGGTCGCGTGGCGGGAAGGAGTTCCTCGATTTTGGGCACCGGATGCTTCGACGGACGGTGGCCGCGACGCATCCCGTAGGTATCTTGGAAGGACACGGGCCCCTCCGGGGCGGACTCGATCTTCCAGAATCCGCAGCGCGACTGTGCCTTGGCGTAGCTTTTCAGTTGCGTCCAGGAAAGCGGATGCGTGCCGCAAGCCATGTAGGTGTTGACATCCGGAACGCCGGAGGCGCGGAACAAATCGTCAAGTCGCGGCCCGAATCCGCAGAGCGCCATCGAATCGCCGAGAATCAGCACGGAATTGAGCGGAGCGGGCCGGGCAGCGAGAACTCGGGCGGCTCCGAGAGTCGGAGCGAGCGCGGCCGTGCCCAGAAGCCTGAGAAATCGGCGACGGGGCCAAAGTTCGGCACTGCTATCCGAGGAGTTCGGCAATGCGATGTTCAACTATCGCGGGTTCCCCCGGGTAGCCAGAAAAAAATCTAAGATTTTACTTTTGGCTTTGGCTGGTTCAGAAGCTCCCTCTTGCACATGAGAGAGCTACTTTTCTGCCAATGTCCGTTGTTCCGGCGGATCGGCCTGCGCCTTGGCGTGATTTCCGTTCTCGTGGCGCAGACCTACGGTCAAGACACCGGGCCGACCTTCACGGCCGGCAAGGACATTGTTCTCTCGGCCACCACACCGCTCGGCGAGGCCTCGCTGACCATTCCCGCCGGCACAACGATCACCAATAACTATGAAGTGCTCGGCGAGCAGGTCAGGATTTGGCAGGGCCCGTTTGTCGCCACCGTAGCCTTGGTCGATGTGAAGCCGGTAGCCACGCCGACGCCCGCGCCAACCCCGGAACCCACCCCGACACCCACCCCGCCCCCCTCACCCACCCCCACGCCGGAGACCAGAGCGGGGATTCCGATGGTGCTGGCCGAATTGCCGGCGTGGGCTCAGCCAGCCGCGGTAGGTGCCCTGGCGGCTTACGCGTTGTTGGTCACGATTGCGTTGTGGCGGTTGCGCCGTCGGCCAGCGCAAAGGCCTGCGGTCACACCGGAACCAGTCCGGACCGCCGGTCGCGCGCCGGTGGTGGAACTGCCGACCAAAGCAAAACCCGCGGCTGCAGTCCTTGCTGACAGCGGCCGGGCTATCGCCTGTCCGCTGTGTCGCGGGACCATCCCCTTGGAGAAGGTTGCCAAAGGACGCAACATTTGCCCCTCGTGCCAGGGAGCTTTTGTTGGCGAGTAGCGAAACTTCAGGAGCCGGGCGGCGTGCCCAGTTGCGAGGCGGTCTTGGCGGCTGCCTCCTGCAGACTCTTTTCGTACTCGGGCTGCAGTTCGTTGCTGAAAAGCAGGAGGCGCCCCTCACCGGTCGAAGGGCTAACCAGCAACTGCGCGCTGACCGCCTGCCCGGGCCAGACGAGGGATTTTCCCGCGGAATCCTCCTGGGGGGGCATGCCGTAACCCGCCGTGAGCGCTTCGCGCAGGATCATCGTTTGGCGGTTGTCGGGCGTGGCAAAACCCACGGCGTAGAATTTGCCGTTGAGAAAGTAATAAATGACTTCGCGTGCGACCAACCCGCCCAAGACCATCGACTCCTCCTCGCGCAGATACAACGCGACCGGATCTCCGGGCACGGAAGCCCCTTCCACCTCCTCGAGTTGCCAAAGTTGCTTCGCCTCCTCCAGCGTCGCGCCGAAAAGCACGCCTCCGAAAGCTTTGACCTTGTCGGGAAAAGTTTCGCCGGGCGCTTCTTGCGCCCGCACCGCGGGGAGCACCAGCACGGCGAAGAGCAGGGCGCCGAGAAACAGCCTCATGCCGGCTTGGCGTGCGAGCCGTCGCAAAACGGCGGATTGGCCGTGCGTTTGCACATGCACCAGGCGACTTTGCGCTTTTCGGTGATCTCGACCTTCACCGGCGCAAAACCTTTCCCCTTGTGGGACCCGTCGCAAAACGGTTGCGTCGAGGAATACCCGCAGGAACACCACCAGTAGGTGCCCGGTTCCATTTCTTCGACGAGGGGGGAGTTGCCGCAGTTGTGGGGGGTGCTCATGAAAATCTTTGTAGTGGCGCCGACACCAGGCGTCAACCAACGGAACAGGCCGCCATAAAAAGCGGCGCCCGGACAGAAAGCCCGGGCGCCGTGTTGACGGAGGAAATAGCGGACCCTATTCGCCGGAGGAACCGTCGGACTTGCCGGCGGCCTCGACCGCTTGGCGCGCACCGGCGCCGACTGTTTCCGCCGCTCCAGCGGTTGTATCGGCGGTTCCCGAGACTGCGTTGACGCCGGTGTTCACCGCGTCGGCGGCTGCATTGAAGGTGGTGCTTGTGGCTTCACCCGCGGTTTTCAACGTTCCCGAAACGGCTGCGCCCGCGGTCGCCGCGGTACCCTTGGCGGCGGTGCCGACGGCATCGGTCACACCCTCGACGGGATTCGGGTTGATCAGGGCTTTGGTCGTGTCGACCACGGTGGTGCCCGCGGCTTTGGTGGTGTCAACCACGGTGCCGACGGCGGCCGCGCCGGTATCGATCGTGCCGGCCGCGGCATCTTTGACGGTCGTGCCGATATCCTGGGCCGTCTGCTTGGCGGTGTCGGCCGCGGTTTGGCCGGTATTTTTCGCCGCGTCGGCAGCTGTGACGGGCGTCGCAGTCGGGGATGGCGAGGCGGCCGGTTCCGCGGGACGCTTGGCCCCGGCTTGGGCGGAGACCGCCAAGGCCGTCGCGCAAACTGTCGTGAGGGTGGCTTTCAGCATGAAGGATTTTTTCATAAGGACAAATTAGAGTCCCGCCGGGAGAGACTCGTCAAGGATAGGACGCTCCGCGAAGCGGTGTTGTCTGTCGCGGACCCCCGGTCAATACTGGCTTATGGCAAAGTGCGAGCAGTGCGGCTTTCCCCACGCCATACCGGAGTATTGTTCCAACTGCGGCAGCAGCGACCCGCTACCCAGCCGCAAACTCATCCGGCTCGCGGCCATCGTTTTCGGGCTGATCATTTTGGCAGCCTTGGCGAGCCTGCCCATCGCCCTTTACCTGAAGCGCAGCGCCATCTTCCGCGAATATCCGGAGGCCGCCCCGCTTCCCTCCCCCGAACAGAATCGCTGAGTGGAGAGAGCGGGTGACGAGACTCGAACTCGCGACA
>JBMTVD010000065.1:0-10042 GCA_049451035.1 Chthoniobacterales bacterium
GGCGCGGCTATCGGCACCGGCAGCTGCCCCGGGCGACCCGGGGCGGCCATGCCGCGCGCCACGGGAGGAGGCACGGCCATGACCGCCGGAACCGACGCGGGCGCGGCATCGAATTTGATCACTCCCACCTCGGCACCGAGGCGGATCGTGGCGGTGGCATCGCTTTGCTTGCTCATGGATTCATCCACCTCAACGAGCGAGAGGCCCAATTTATTAGTCGCATTGCGTGCGACCTTGTAAGACTGCTGGGTCGCGCGCTCGCGGACCCAGACAACCGGCTCGCCGCTTTCGCGGAGAATGCCGCCCAGCACGAAACGCTGCGCCAATCCCTCCGATTGCTGCGGAGGGGCAATCGACTCGAGTTGGAAGGGCGATTTCTCCCACAAAGGCTCGTAGCGAGAGAGCGGGAAGGATTCAGGCACGACATCGTCGTCTCTCTCTTCCGACGATTCATCACCCGCACCGGTTTCCCCGGGCGGCGTCGATGGCTCCGGGGTGGATGAGGGAGCGGGGGCAGGCGCGGCGTCGGGCGTCTCCGCGGACTTTTCCGGGGCGGCGGGCGCGGATGGTCCGTCGACCGGACGGTCCGACACCGCCGGAACCTTGAGCATCTTTGCCGGGTCCTCGGCCCGGGCTGCGGAGACCGCCGCCAAAACGGCGCACAGGAAGGTGGAGACGACGACCTTCATTCGGTCTCCCCTTCCACCGGCCGGAACCAACGCGCCACTTCGATGTCGCAAACGACTTCGGGCGGCTCGCCGCTTTTGATGCGCAGTTGCTTGATCGCCCGGAACTCCTTGGGTTGCTGCAGCTTCACCAGCCAATCGACGAGTGATTTCATATCACCTTTCACCGTCGACGCATCGAAGACCTCGGCGTAGGGACGACCGTTCGAAGGCGCGGGGCCTCCCTCGCGGCGCGTGTAGGACAATCCGCTTTGCTTGGCCGAACTTGGGATAAAGTCGATGAACTTGTTGTCATCGTCGACCGTCGTCATGTCATCGGTCGGTTGATTGGCCGCCAGCCACTGCGCCCGCTCCGTCCAATAATCTTTTTGGCCGAGGATGGCCCGGTCCGCCACCAACCGCGACTCCAGCTCGGCGATGTTGGCTTGCAGAGCCGCACGGCGCCCCAGGAAAGTTTTCAGAGCCACCACGTTGAGCAGGAGGAAAAGCGCTGCAACCAACGCGAAGAGCAGGCGTCTTTCTTTAGATGTCAGTGCTCTCATCGTTTTCCTCCGCGGATGCCCCCCGGCGCACGCCGTTGATCTGGAAGCGCGTGCTGCCGTTGGGCAGCTGCCGGGGCTTTTCGGACGACCATTCGTAAAAATCGGTTAAGTTCTGATTGTTCTCCAGATCCTCCTTGAATTTGATCGCGGCCTGGAGCGTCGAGGCCTCGCCTTGGATCGCCACCTGCTGGAGGTTCATGTCGAAAAGCGTGAGGCGGACGCCCTTTTCGGGCAGCAGGCGAGCCGTCTGGAAAAGCACCTCGAGTGGATAAGCAGCCGGATCGAGAGCGGGCTGCAGGGCCTGCCATTGGTTCATCGCATCCTTGGTCGCCGCCACCCCGGGCGCGAGGCTGTCGATTTCCGATTGCAACCCCTGGGAGCGCGAATGCAACCATAGAGTGTTCCCGGCAAGCAGCAGGACGAGGACCAGATAAAGGGCGGCGCCAACGAAGGCCAAACGCTGCCGGCGCGCGCTGTTCTTTTTTTCCGTTTGCAGATGACGCACCGCGATCGGGACGCACTCGAGCGGTTCCGCCGGCCGCCTCGGCGCGGGAAAGTCTCGCACCTCGGCGCCCCCGGCCGCCGATTGGCTCCAGGAGGCAAGGTCGATGTCGGCACCCGGCGGGCGGTAAAAGACAACCGGCAAGTGCTCGCCGACCATGTTTCCCGCTTCCAGCGGTGCGAGCATCATCCATATTTCCAGCGCCATCGCGCCATCCGGAGACGGTTCGGCCAGTGACTGGAAGTGCAGGAGCTTCCCGCCGCGCGTCACGGCGGCGACCCAGCTGCCTTCCTCCTGCCAGATGGTCACGGCCTCCGCATCCAGCGGCAGGCAGGCGGGCGATAAGGCATAGTCGGTGACTTCGCCGTGCCAGTAGCGCGGCGCAAGATGCGCCGGTAGCACCGTCACCTGGACCAGGGCCTCGTTGCCCTCGCGCGCGATTTCGCGCCAAGCCAGGGACGTCTCGTCACGCGAACGGCCGGCCAACCCGCGCATCTCCAGTTGCGTGAGCACAAGGTCGCGGAAAATAGACGGATCGTCGGCGGGGATCCACACGCAGAGAGAAAAGGCCCGGCGCACCGGAACGGCGATGAGGTCGCCCGCTGACGGAGCAAGCTCGGCCAGCTCGGGAGCCTCGCCCCGCAAGACCCAAGCAGCGCCGGCCTCCTCGCCCCACTTCTGCCAACCGGCGGAAGAGGGACGGAAGATCGCCCCGCGCTTGGCGGACCCATCCCGCGTGGTTTTCATTTTTCTTCCCATAGAAGATACCGGGAGCTCTGACCCCCCTCGCCCGACTCCGCGACAACGGAGATCAGCCATTCACATTCCTCTACGATGCCGCGGCTATCAATTCTTTTGACCACACTCTCCGTGGTGAGCCGCGCGGCAGCCTGGCCGGCCGGGTAGGAGGAGGCCGTCAACCAACCGTCGAGTTGGCCGACGCTTTCAAACCGGAGATCGTCCTCGGTTTGCTCTTCACCATCCGGGCCCAACCGCACCCGGATGATATCCTCCGTCATTTCGGGGGTGAGACCGGTGGCGACCTGCAACACATCGGAGCCGGCCTCGTTCACGTCGATTTTTCCGTCCCCGAAAATGGTGAAGGCATTCCGCCAATCGGGTTTGATCTTGGCGAGTTCTTCCATCCCGAGCACACGGCCCATCTCGTCGACCGAACGGAAAGGCTGGTTGGCGGGGGCGTCGAGGATGCCGGCGGCCTCGTATTCCGCCTGCTCCGCCCCGTTCAGTTGTCGGCCAATATCGTCGTCGACCCAATCGGTCAGGCGATCGATGAGGATATCGGCAGCGTCGCTGTCGAGTCCCCACAGGACGAAAAGATTTTTCAAAACCATGCGGTCCTGCTCGGCCAGGAGTTGGTTGATGTTGAACCGCGCGCCCTCGCCGCGGATGCGCACGCGCATTGTTTCCCCGGGGCGGATCTCGCGGTTGAGCAACTCGACATCGTCGCGCGTGACCTGCGGATGGAGCCCGAGCGCCACCCCGCTCAGCGCGATCTGGCGAGCCGCCATGCCGCGCGCATCGGCCGATTTGGTGGCCAGTTCGAGATTGACCAGGTCCGCGACCCAGATCACGGCAAACGAAAGGATGGCCACGGCCCAGAGCACAAGGAGCAGGGCGACGCCGCGTACCGATGACGATGTTCTTTTTCTCATGGCGCCACGGGATTGGTCTGCGGTGGCTGGTCCCCATCGTTGGGCTGACCGGTCGGAGAGGCCGGTTGCGGCGCCACGACGGGCGGCAGCCAGAAAAGGTAGGTGCGCGGGATTTCCTCGCCGAGCGCAGTAAAACTCAATTCCACGAGCGGAGGTCGACCCATACCCTCCGCCCAATCCTCCCTCCAATCCTGCTGACCTTCGTCATAGAAGCGCCAGCGGGCCTCGCGCAGATCAGGCAACAAACGCAGCCAATTGCCCTCGCGCACGGCATCCCTCCTGTCCTGCTCCCCGACAGAGGAAGGCAGGGTCAGCAGGCTGAATTGCTTGCCACCGCCGAGGCGAGGCACTGCCGAAAGAAAAACCGTTCCGGAGGCTGCCCCGGTGCCCCAGGCGAAAACTCCCGGGGCATCGCGCAAGACGATCTCGGGCACGCCGCTCCCGTCGGTGCGGATTCCTCCGCTGATCTGCGCCGTCGACGGCAAGTTGTGGAAAGTGCGGCGCAAGAGATCGACGAAGGCCGTCAGCCGCTGCGAACGCAGGTTTTCCTCGGACAAAACACCGGAAGCACCGATGGCGGCGCTGACCACCGTGTAAATCCCCCCGGCGAGCAGGACGAAGATGACGAGCACCACCACCATTTCGATCATGGTGAACCCGGCGTGGCGGAGTCGGCGGCGCGTGCTCATGGTTGGTAACGGAGAAATTCCTCCATCCATTCCTGCTTCTCTCCGCCCTCCTCCCATGCGGCGCGCACCGAGATCTTCCAGATGCCCCCGAGGGCCTGCCCGTCTTTGTTGACCAGATCCTCCACCACCTCGGCCACCGTGGAATATTTCACGCCCATGACATCGGGTCCGCTTTCCAACCCCTGCTGCAGCTGGTCCATCGGCAAGATCATGGCTTGATCGAGGAGCGATTCGACCTGCTGGCGGATTTCACCGTCGCGGCGAAGGAAAAGGCTCGCCGAAAAAGCTCGGTCGAGGGCGAGGGCGAGTCCCCCGACCGCGAGCACGAACATGCCGAGCGCGATGAGAACCTCGAGGAGCGTGAAGCCGCGCGTTTTCACGGGATGTAATAGGCCTCCTCGCCGATGTTGGCGGTCAGCGGATCGAAGGACACCTCGATCCATGCGTCTTTTTCGCCGAAGCGCACCGCGACCGGTTCGCACAGTCCGGTCGGTTGGAACATCCAGACTTGGCCGTCCGGCTTGGCTGCTCTCTCCGATCCGAACGGACGGATGGAGTAGGACATGTCGCGTGGCAGAACGTATGTTTCGGAGGGCTCTTCGTCGCCGGGACGCACGAGACCGAAGCCCTTTTTGCCGAGGATGACCCCGGTGGCGCGGCCGGTGGTCATGGCCTCGGTGCGCGCGGTCTTGGCCAGGACGAGAAGTTCGCGCACCGGATCTCGCAGGCGTTGCTCGCGCATGAATCCCGACGAGAGCGGCACGACGGTGCCGACGACCAAAACCATGATGGCCAGCACCAGCGCGATCTCGATGAGCGTATAACCGCGCGGCTGTCCGGGGAATTGCCGCACCGTGGTCATAGCCGCGGGTCGCCGGTTGTCAGTTGGCCGACGAGGTCTGGTTGTTGATGTCGTCCTCGGTGCCGAGTTGGCGGTCGGGGCCCTTGGAAACCAGATCGAATCCGCGGGGATTGAGTTTGCCGGGGTTGCTGTACTGGTAAGGCTCGCCCCACGGGTCGAGCGGCACCCGCTCAAGCAGCTGCGTCCAGCGTCGCGGGGCCGGTTCGCCACCGGGTTTTTTGACCAGAGCCTCCAGACCCTGCGAGGTGCTGGGCATGCGCATGTTCATCATCTCGTAGGTGCGCAACTGCGTGGTGATTGCCTGGAAATCGGCGTCGACGCGTCCCATCCGTGCTACGTCAACGTTGCCGACCAGCAGGTAAATGACCGACCCAACCAGCACGGCGATGATCATGAGCACGGTCATGATTTCGATAAGAGTGTAGCCGGCGCGGGCCGCGGAAAGTCGGGTAGTTCGGTAAAGCATCATTGGATAGTACGGAGCAGGTATCGGATTATTAGGAGGTAAGGTTGGACGCGCGCGCGCTCCCTGTCAAAGGGGGTCAGAGCGAGCCGCCGCCACGGTTCCAGAAATCCTCGAGGGCTTGGCCGGGTGACGCCGGGGTCGTCGAAATCGGGGGCAACGGCTCTTCGCCTTCCTCGGCCGCGCTCAGCGGCAGATCGCGTATCGGCAGGCTCAGGTCAGGCTCGTACGCCGGCTTGGGATAGGAAAGCTCCAGCACCGCATCGCGGATGTAGCACTTGTTGCGGTAGTCCGTGCTGACCGGCGAGCGCAATTCGAGCAGCACCGAGTTCTCGCCGGGCAAAAGAAGATGCGCAGGCAAATGGACACTGGCTTTTCGCCAGCCGGCAAATTGCACTTCGCGGCCCGGCAGCGCGAGGTGACCCGGGTCCTCCAAAGTCGGCACCTCGATGGCCAGCGGGCCGACCTCGTAGCCGTTGATCACAACCCAAATCTCCTGATCGAAATACACCCCGGCCAGTTGCGCCTCGAGCCGGGCCTGCAAAGGAGCCTGCTCCAAGACGGGCACCAAAGTGAGCGAAGGCGTGAGAAGTTCCGCTTTGTCCGTGAGCGCGGCGCGCACCACGCGATCGCGCCACTCGTCCTGCAGCGCCGGGCGCGGGCCGCCATCGATGTCGGCTTCGGCCAAGGTCAGGCGCGAAGCCGTCACCACGACGGGGACATACCGCGAGGAAGAAGCCAGCATGGTCCGCTCGGCCACCCACTCGAATTTCACGCGGTTGACGCTCAGTTGTCCGCCCCCTTGGACGAGGAGAGTTCCGTTCCCGCCCAGATTCGATGCACTGATCAGCAGCTGGCGCTGGTTGGGCAGCCCCAAGCCCTCGCTCAGATTCTCGGAAATGACCACCGGCGTGCTCGACCCGTCGCGCAGCCACTCGACACGGAGCCCGGCACCTTCGGCCTCGTCGAAAACAAATTGCAGAAGCAAATCCCGGCCCGCCGGGGGCGAGAGACTGAAAGCGATGCGCGCATTGTGGGACGGAATGGAAACCGGTGGTCCATGCATCCAAGCGGGGATGGGTTGACCCGCATCAAAGGGCAGATCCGCGGTGAAAACCGCCTCACTGTTCTGGCCCAGGACGGACTCGACGGCAAAACCGGCAACGCACGCAAGGCAGAGGGCTGAACGCAGGGGGTTGCTCATGGGGAAGTTTCGGGCTGCGGGTCGTGTAGCCTACCCTCCGGAAAGTAATCTTGGAAGAAGGAATCTTTCAAAAGCGTATCGAAAGTTTCCTTTTGGACCACTTTCTGCGCGCGGGCCAGAAAGGCCTCGGCCTCGGCGTTGTCCCCCCGGCGCAACGCGTGGGCCGCCGCGAAAAAAAGCTGTTCAGGGGGCAGGTTCCGCTGGTCCGAATCCGAGATAAAGTCGCTCGCATCAACATCTTGTCCAAGACGAATTCCGGATAGTCCCGCTTTCACCGTGGCTACAAGGTAGCTGTCGGTTGCCGACACCCGCTCCAATGCCCGGCGGTAGTGATCGACCGCCGCAAGAGGTTGGCCGACGGCCCTGGAGTATTCGCCCATCGCATAGTGAACGAACGGACCCAGCGGATCCTTAGCCCGGGAGTTGACCGCCCACCGGCCGACCTTCTCGGAATCGGTTGTTTCACCGTTGGCCGCGTGCGCCGCGGCGCACATCACCAGCAGCGCGTAGGCGTTGGCTTCCTCCTCTTTTTTCCCGAGCGAAACATTGGCTGCCTCCTCCGCCGCGGCGATGTCGCCGTCGAAAAGGAAAGTCAGCCCGCGCTGGTAATCGAGACCCTCGAAAGCGGGATCCTCGGCCGATGCCGCATCGAAAAGTTTCAGCGCCTCCCGGTGGTTGCCTGCGAATCGCGCGGCCAACGCATCCTCGATCAATTCCTTCACCCGGTTGTCCTGCCGGGTCGCCGCTGACGGAAGCTCCAGCGGTCGTGCATCAGGCCTGTTGGACCGCGCCACCAAGGTGCCGCCCAGAAAAGCCAACCCGCAGAGAAGCAGCACGGCCAGGGAAAAAAGGATTCTCTGCAAAATCGTGAGCCACATCACCCCCATGCAAAGCCCACCGCTTGAAACCGTCAAGCGGACCCGCTTTGGGATTGAAGAGAAGCTGGCCCGGCGATACAACTCCCCGTCAGCGGCATGGGCCGCCCTTTTCGTTTATGCCGAGTCTCGACCTCTTCCTGCAGCCCGACATTTTTCTGGTCTGGACCTCGGTGCTCAAAACCTCGGTCCTCCTCGGTGTCGTCCTGACCATGGTGGCTTACTCGGTCTGGGCCGAGCGCAAGGTCAGCGCGTTCATCCAGGACCGCGTCGGGCCCAATCGCGTCGGCTGGGCGGGACTCATCCAGCCGATCGCCGACGGATTAAAGCTTCTCCTCAAGGAAAATTTCGTCCCGGCCTCGGTAAACAAGTTTTACTTCAGCATCGCGCCGAGCCTTGCCATGGTCCCGGCCATCCTCGTCCTCGGGGTTCTGCCCTTCGGCAGCACCCTGTTCGGTGTTCCCATGGTCATTGCCGACCTCGATGTCGGCGTCCTCTGGGTCTTTGCCGTCTCCTCGCTCGGCGTCTACGGCATCGTCCTCGCCGGTTGGGCCTCCAACTCGAAGTACCCGTTTCTCGGCGGCATTCGTTCGAGTTCGCAAATGATCTCCTACGAGTTGGCCCTCGGACTTTCCGTCATCCCCGTCTTCATGATCACGGGCACGCTCAACCTCGGAGAAATCGTGCGATACCAGGTGGACCACGGCTGGATGGTCTTCCCCGCGTGGTTCCAGAGCGGGGCCGGCCCGGTCGAAATCACCACCGCGAGCGGCGCCCTGTTCGGTCTCAGCCTGGAAAAAACCCTGCTTTGGATCCCCATGATGATTTCGTTCGTAGTCTTCATGATCGCCATGTTCGCCGAGACCAACCGCGTGCCCTTCGACCTGCCCGAGGCCGAGCAGGAGCTCGTCGGCGGCTACCACACCGAATACTCGTCCATGCGTTTCGCCCTCTTTTTCCTCGGTGAATACGCGGCCATGATCGCCGGCTCCGGGGTCATCGTGACCCTCTTCCTCGGCGGCTGGAGCCTGCCCTTCGTGCCGGACGGTTCGCACGGATGGTTCTGGGGCCTGGTCAACATCGGCACGTTCTTCGCCAAGGTCGCCGCCATCATCTTCTTTTTCCTTTGGGTGCGCTGGACCCTCCCGCGTTTCCGCTTCGATCAACTGATGAAACTCGGCTGGTATGTCTTCTTCGAGGTCGCGCTGGTCAACATCTTCATCACCGCGGGGATCCTCGCTTACCTCAAATCCTGACCATGGCCACCGTCGTCCAACGCCCCAAGCTCAACCTCCTCGAGCGCTCCTATTTTCCCGCGCTCCTCGGCGGACTGTGGATCACCATCAAACACTTCGTGAAAATGTTTTTCGGACGCACGCGGGTCACCATGCAGTACCCCGAGCAGAAGTGGGACAGCGCCATGCCCGAATGGTATCGAGGGGCGCCGACCCTCGTGCGTGACGAACACGGCCGCGAGCGCTGCGTCGCCTGCCAGCTCTGCGAATTCATCTGCCCGCCCCGCGCCATCACCATCAAACCCGGGGAACTCCCGGGCGACAGTGTCTGGGCCAAGGTCGAGAAATACCCCGAGAAGTTCGACATCGACATGATCCGCTGCATTTACTGCGGCCTCTGCGAGGAAGTCTGCCCCGAGCAGGCCATTTTCCTCCGCAAGGATTACTCGATCACCGGCCTCACCCGGGCGGAAATGGTCCACGACAAGCACAAGCTGTACGAACTGGGCGGCGTGATGGACGGCCTCGTCCACAAGTGGAACGAAAAAAAGTGATCGAAACGGCCCGCCGCCTCTTTTAACGTCGAGGCTTCCGGCCAAAAAGAGGCGCATCCGGCGCCCCCGGGCGCAAACCACCGCATGCTCACATTCCTGTTCTGGGTCCTATCGGCCGTCATGCTGACCTCCGCGGTGTGCGTTGTCGCCTTCCGCAACCCGGTCAACAGCGCCATGAGCCTGGTCCTCTCCTTCCTCGCCTTGGCCGGACTATTCATCACCTTGGATGCCTTCTTCATCGGCATCATCCAGATCCTGGTCTACGCGGGCGCCGTCATGGTGCTCTTCCTCTTTATCATCATGCTCCTCGACCTCAAAGCCGAGGCGCGACGCAGGCTCAATGTCGCCGCGCTGGCCGGCGGGCTCGCCGTGCTCGGGGGCTTCATCGCCCTCATCGTGCAGGTCGTCAAAAGTCTCCCGGCCTCGTCCGAAACGCTCCCGGACTTGGCCCGCACCGGTTACTCCGACGTGGCCGATGTCGGTCTGGCCCTCTTCGGCGGGTTCAATCTTCCCTTCCAAGTCATCGGCGTCCTTCTCCTCGTCTCCACCGTTGGCGTGGTCATCCTCAGCCGCCGGACCCTGCGATGAACGCCCTCACCCTCGGACACTACCTGCTCGTCAGCGGACTGCTCTTCTCCGTCGGACTGGCGGGCGTCCTGCTGCGCCGCAACCTGCTCGTCATCTTCATGGGGCTCGAGCTCATGCTCAACGCGGCCAACCTCTCCCTGGTTGCCTTCGCGCGCCACGGCGTCACCGC
>JBMTVD010000066.1:0-9900 GCA_049451035.1 Chthoniobacterales bacterium
GAACCCACAACCAACGCCTTAAAAGGGCGCTGCTCTACCATTGAGCTACCAACCCTCGCGTAAAGAACGCGTAATGTATCGCGCACGGACGCGCGCTCAAGGTTTTTTGCCCAGACCGAGAGAGGAAAGCGCGGACTGCACTTCGGCGGCATGATCGCCGGTCTTGGCGCTCCCGACGACCCACGCAATCTTGCCGTCAACCACGATGAAGGATTGTCGCTTGGCCATCCCCATGACGGCGGGCACACCGAAAGCCTTGGCGACTACTCCGTCGTGATCGGCCAGCAGGGTGAAGGGCAGATTGTATTTGTCGGCGAATTTTTTCTGACCCTCGACCGTGTCCCCGCTCACGCCGATGACCTGCACGCCCTCGGCCGTGAAATCGGGAAAGGCATCGCGCAAGGAGCAGGCCTGCGCCGTGCAACCCGGTGTGTCCGCTTTGGGATAGAAATAAACAAGGGTGGGACCTTTGGCGTAGACTTCGGCCAGGTCGACGCTCGCGCCATGCTGATCGACGGCGGCAAGCTGCGGGGCGGCATCGCCGACGGACAGGGCGCCGGCCGGAGCGGTGAGACCGAGGAAAGAAAGCAGGGCGGAGAACATGGAAAGAAAATCGCGCACCCCCGGATTCTGCGCGCGGCAGCGGGCGGCGGCAAGCAGCACTTGCCTTGCGGCGCGGACCTCCGAATCATCACCCCCGCATGAGCACGACCAAAGAAGACCGCGCGGGCTGGCGCCGCAAGGTGGCGCTGGCCCTGGCCTCCGCCGCGTCGCTGGCCGCGCTGGTTGCTTTGCGCGGCCCTGACCAAATCGCCGCTGCGACCGTCGAAGCCACCGGCAACTGGCTGCTCTCCGGGCCGTCGCCCTGGAGCAACGGTACGATTCTCGGTGCCGTTGCTTGGCCGGTCCACACCCTGGCCGGACTGCGCGGTTGGCAAAACCTGCATGTCGGCGTGGCCTGGCTGTGCGTCGTCTGTTGGTTGTTTCCCCTCGCCTCGTCCGCATGGCGCGGCATGACTCCGCTCATTCCCGCGCTCCTGGCCGTGGTGCTTTCGGTGACGGACGCGGGTTTCTGCGGCTTCGGCTTGGCGGTCTTGGTGTTGTCTTTCTGGCGGGCCATTTTTCACGACCGCCGGCAAGGTGCGGCGACTTTCCCCGTCGCGGCTTGGTTGGCGGTTTGGTTGGCGCCGGGAGCCCTGCCCGTGGTCTTGGCCTTCGCCCTGGAGGGGTCGGCACGATGGTCACGCGCCCAAGCCCTGCTCTGGGCAACCGCGGGGCTGGTCGCCGTGAATTTGACGCCGCGCGGATCCGCCGTCTGGCACGATGCTTGGGTGTTTCTCCGCTGGTCGCCCTCGGCGGCACCGGAGGTCGGGGCGGTCGTGGCCGTGCTGCTCAATGTGGCCGTGCTGGCGCTGGCCCTGCGCTGGTCACTCGTCCACCGCTGCGCCGGCATCGCCTTGGGGCCGGCGGTCTTGCTGCTTGGCGCGGCAGCAGGTCAGTCGGCTTACCTCTGGGTGGCCGCGCTTGCCATGATCCCGCTTTGGATACCGGCCAAGGAGCAGTTGCGCCAACTCGGGGTCAACGTGCGCTGGTGGGCGGCGACCGCTTTGCTCGTGCTGGCCGGGCTGCTGGCCGTGCAGGCGGGCCTGCGACAGATCGGCCGCTGGTATGATCTGGCCATGGTGCGCGACACGGCCAGGTCGACCCTGACCCGCGCCTCGTTGCCGGACAACGGCCCCGTTTACATCAACCCGCAGGGACTGGCCCATGCGAGATTTGCCGGGGCACTTCCCCCGCGCCATGAGTCCGGGGAAACGCGGCGATTGGCGCGGGAACCGAAACTCTGGCGCGCGCAGGACCGCACGGCCCGCTACCGCGCCGTTTGGCTGCTCGGCGACAAAGCGGACTATGCTCCGCTGGCTCGCCACCTCGGGGAATCGCCGGATTGGCGCCTGGCCGCCGTGGATGCGGCGGGGTTGCTCTTTATCCGAGAGCCAAGAACGGAAACTTTCGCCACCGAGCCGGCCCAACAACTCGCCCGCGGGTTCACCGGGGCGGCCAACCGTGCGCGTTTTCTCTCCGAGGCGGCCCTCGCCTGCCTGGCCGCGCAGGCGTTGCCCGAGGCGGACGAACTGTCGCGCGCGGCCGTGCGCAAGTCGGACCTCTCCGCCGACACCGCGGCCGCCCGCTCTCTTGTCCTCGTCTCCCTCGGGCAAATCGAAGAGGCCCTGGCCTCGTCCGCGCGCGCCACGGCCTTGGCTCCCGAGTCCCCGGCGGCTTGGCAAGCCCGCGCCGAAGCCTTGCTGCATGCGGGGCGCGCGGACGAGGCGTACGCGGCAGGGCAACGCGCGGCGGAACTGGCCCCGGGCGACGAAGGAGCCTTGTGGCTCGCCGCGCGCAGCGCCAACGCGGCCCGCGCCCTGCAGAGCGAGGCGGAAATTCTCGGACGGCTCATCGACCTGACGGAAGGCCGCGGCGGTGATGCCGGTTTCTACCAACTGTACCTCGGCCAATCCTACGCCAAGCAGGGTTTGGCGAGACCCGCCTTGCAGGCTTTGGAAAAAGCCGCAGCCGCCCCCGGACTGAGCGCGGAGCAACGCGCCGAGTTGCAGGAAGAAATTTCCCGCGTGCGCGGAAACGCCGGCGAATAGGATCATTCCTTTTCCGCTTAACGCGCCCGGCGCGGCTGTCTAGCCTTCCCGGGTGAGCAAAAAATCCGTCCGCCCGAAGCGCAACATCCTCCGCAAGTATTCCTCGCAGGTCCTCGACGGGCCGGAGCGCGCCCCGAGCCGCGCCATGCTCTACGCGGTCGGTTACCGCGAAAAAGATTTCGCCAAGCCGCAGGTCGGCATCGCCTCGACGTGGAGCATGGTCACCCCCTGCAACATGCACATCGACGTTCTGGCCCGCGACGCCGCGGGCGGCGCCAACGCGGCGGGCGGCAAGGCGGTCATTTTCAACACCATCACCATCTCCGACGGCATCTCCATGGGCACCGAAGGAATGAAATACTCGCTGGTCTCGCGCGAGGTCATCGCCGACTCGATCGAAACCGTGGTCGGTTGCGAGGGCTTCGACGGGTTCGTGGCCATCGGCGGATGCGACAAAAACATGCCGGGCTGCATGCTGGCCATTTCCCGCCTCAACCGCCCCGCGGTTTTCGTCTATGGTGGCACCATCCTCCCCGGCTGCCTCAACGGCCGCAACCTCGACGTCGTCTCGGTCTTCGAGGCCGTGGGCCAGCACGCCGCGAAAAAAATCAACGGCAAGGAGCTGCAAAAAATCGAATCCTGCGCCATCCCCGGCGCCGGCTCCTGCGGCGGCATGTACACGGCCAACACCATGGCCTCGGCCATCGAGGCCATGGGCATGAGCCTGCCCAACAGTTCGGCCCAGGCGGCCGTCTCCACGCACAAAAAGCAGGACGCGCGGGCAGCCGGCGCGGCGGTGGTCAACCTCCTCAAACGCGGAATCCTGCCCTCGGACATCATGACACGCGAAGCTTTCGAAAACGCCATCACCGTGATCATCGCGCTGGGCGGATCGACCAATGCCGTGCTGCATCTTCTGGCCATGGCCCACGCGGCCAACGTGAAGCTGCACATCGACGACTTCACCAAGATCGGACGCCGCGTGCCCGTCTTGGCCGACCTCAAACCGAGCGGCAAATACCTCATGTCCGAACTTGTCGGCATCGGCGGCATCGTGCCGATGATGAAGGAACTGCTGGGCGCCGGCCTGCTCCACGGCGATTGCCTGACCGTGACCGGCCAGACGCTCAAGCGCAACCTCGCGCCGTTCAAACCCTACCCGAAGAGCCAGCAAATCATCCGCCCCCTCGCGGACCCGATCAAAAAAGACAGCCACCTCGTCATTCTCTACGGCAACCTCGCGCCGGGGGGCGCCGTGGCAAAAATCACCGGCAAGGAAGGCGAGAAATTCCGCGGGACGGCCCGCGTGTACGATTCCGAGGAGGCGGCCCTCGCCGCGATCCTCAAGGGCGCCATCAAAAAGGGCGACGTCATCGTGATCCGCTACGAGGGTCCGCGGGGCGGACCCGGCATGCGCGAAATGCTCGGGCCGACCTCGGCCGTCATGGGCAAAGGCCTCGGCAAGGAAGTCGCGCTGATCACCGACGGACGCTTTTCCGGGGGCACCCACGGTTTCGTGGTCGGGCACATCACTCCCGAGGCCGTCGACGGTGGTCCCCTGGCGCTGGTCAAAACGGGCGACACCATCGAGATCGACGCGGTCAAACACCGGTTGACGCTCGAAATCCCCGCCGCGGAGATGAAGCGCCGCAAGTCCAGATGGAAAAAACCGGCGCCGCGCTATCGCCGCGGCGTCCTGGCCAAGTTCGGCTCCATGGCCACCAGCGCGTCGACCGGCGCGGTGACCGACGCCGGCCTCTGACTTTGATGTTCCGGGCTGTTCTTTTCGATTGGGACGGCGTGGTTGTCGATTCGTCGGCGCACCACGAACGTTCTTGGGAAATCCTCGCCGCACGGCACGGTCTCTCCCTGCCGGCCAACCACTTCAAACGCGGCTTCGGCAAAAAGAACAACGCGATCATCCCCGACCTCGGCTGGTCCACGGATCCGGCCGAAATCGACGCGCTGTCCCACGAGAAGGAAGAGACTTATCGCGCCCTCGTGCGCGAGCAAGGCATGGACCCGCTCCCCGGGGTCCGCGAGTTGCTCGCCGCGCTGCGCGAAAAGGGCATTCCCTGCGCCATCGCCTCGTCGACCGAGCGGGCCAATCTCGATCTGCCTCTCGACATGATGAAGCTGCGGGACTTTTTCGCGGCGATCGTTTCGGGAGAAGAGGTGGTGCACGGCAAGCCCGACCCCGCCATTTTTCTGCTGGCCGCGAGCAGACTCGGAATCATCCCGGCTGAATGCGTGGTCATCGAAGATGCGCTGGTCGGCATAGAGGCTGCCCAGCTGGCCGGCATACCGGTGCTGGCCGTGGCCACGACCCACCCCATCACGGCCCTTGGTTCGGCCGACGCCGCGGTCCCGTCCATGACCGACGTCACGCCGGACCGCCTCGCGGCATTGGCCGGGACCTGAAAAAAATTCGTCGGATCGCTTGCGCAGCGGCCCGATAGGTGAAACATTTCGCGATATGTCCAAGCCGACGAAGGTCACGCACCGCCTCGATTTGAACCTGCCGTACCACGGGCCAGCACTGCGAACCATCGCATGTCTGATCGAGGAAAACCTCGCCTGTCACCCCTCGCCCAACGCCAAGTTGGAAGGATTGGAGGGCGAGTGGGGCCCGGACATCGCCGAATCCTGGACCGCGTTGCACGATCTGAAGGAACAACTCGAGGCGGCCGCCGACCGCGTCGACGCCGCGCTGGAGAGCGCGGACTGCTGAAGTCTCGATCTCAGCGGTCGCCGAACGAGATCCCCACCGAGCGCGCGGAGGCAACGGTCTCCGAATCCGGTTGCACGGTGCGCAGGGTGCGCACCGCCCGGGCGATGGAAACGCCGCCCACGTGGTAATCGAGATAAGTCACCATGTGTCCGAATTTTCCCTCGGCGATAAGCCGCACCGCCCCCACCCCGAAGCGCGTGGCCAGAATGCGATCGAGCGCGCTGGGAGTGCCGCCACGCTGCAGGTGACCGAGGGTCACAAAACGCGCCTCTTGCCGCGTGGCCGACTCGAGATCCTCGGCGATTTGCTCACCGAGGCCGCCCAAACGCAACTCGCCCGCGCCGCGCAGCTTGGCGTTCTTGGTCACGAGTTTCTTCCCGGCCTCCTTGGCGCCTTCGGCCACGACGATCATGGTGCTGCCGAAACCATCCGCCCGGCGCTGGCGCAGGAGGTCGATGAGGACCTTTTTCCGGAAGGGGATCTCCGGGATCAGGATGATGTCCGCACCTCCCCCGAGCCCTCCATGCAGGGCGATCCAACCCGCGTGGCGGCCCATGACTTCGACAACCATGATGCGCTTGTGACTGCGCGCGGTGGTATGCAACCGGTCGAGAGCGTCGACCACCACCGCCACCGCGGAATCGAAACCGAAGGTCATGTTGGTGGCGGATAGGTCGTTGTCGATCGTCTTGGGCACGCCCACGACGGGAAGGCCCGCTTTCTGCAGTTGCAGTGCCGTGCTGAGCGACCCGTCGCCGCCGATACACACGAGCGCACCGAGCCCCAAGCCCTCGAAGGTTTCGCGCGCCTCGCTGAGAATGGCTTTGGGAATGACCGCCTTGTGGCCGGCGCCGACCTTGGCCACGAACCGGCCGCGGTTCACCGTACCGAGAATGGTGCCGCCCATGGGCATGATGCTGTCCACGCCATTGGGGTCGAGTTTGCGGTAGCGCACGGGCGAGAGGAGCCCCTCGTAGCCGTCGGAAAAGCCGTAGGTCTCCCAACCTTGCTCGTGGGCGGCGCGCACCACGCCGCGGATCACCGCGTTCAGCCCGGGGCAATCGCCGCCGCTGGTCAGCACGCCGATTTTTTCGATTTTGCGCCGCTTCATGGCGGGTATTGCAGCATCTTTGATGCCAAACGGTCGGCTCGGGGATCGACGTCCGAAAGTGCTTCGGGCAGGTTGGCGGGGTGTCCGCCGAGGCCCTCAAACAACTGGCGCTGCCCGTTGCACTCTTCGCCGTCCTTTTCGGCATGGGCCTCAGTCTCGTCCCCGACGATTTCCGGCGGGTCGTCCTCAAGCCCAAAGCAAAGATCGTGGGCCTCATCTGCCAGTTGTTGATGCTTCCGGCGGTGGCTTTTGCCCTCGCCCTGACTTTCCGGTTGCCCGGTGAACTCGCCGTCGGATTGATGGTGCTGGCCGCGTGTCCCGGAGGGGCCACATCGAACATCATCACCCATTTGGCCAAAGGCGACACGGCCTTGTCGGTCTCCCTGACGGCCGTGTCCAGCATGGTCTGCGTCTTCACCATTCCGTGGATCGTGGGATGGTCGATGAATTGGTTCTTGGGGAATGACGCGGCGATGGCTTTGCCGTTCTGGAAAACGCTCGGGCAACTGACGCTGGTCACCGTTTTCCCCATTCTCTGCGGCATGGCGGTCCGGCGTGCACGGCCCGCGCTGGCCGTGCGCATGGAGCGACCGGCCAACGTGTTCTCCGTTGTCTTTCTCGCGCTCATCATCGCCGCCGCCGTGGCCAAGGAGAAGGATCTCGGCCACCAGTTCGCCGTGGCCGGGCCCGCAGCCATCACGCTCAACCTCCTGACCATGGCACTCGGCTACGCCGCCGGATGGCTCGCCGGATTGGGCCGGCCCCAACGCACCACTATTTCCATCGAGTCCGGAATTCAAAACGGGACTCTCGCTTTGGGTATCACACTCGGAATGCTCGATAGCGCGCGGATTGCCATGCCTTCGGTTGTCTACTGCCTGTTCATGTTCGCCTCCGGGGGCTTGGTCGTTGCTTGGTCCAGACGGCAAGGTACCCGGTCGGGAGGGTAAACCCCGACGCTTGACGCGCCCGCTTGCCTCCGAGACCAAAACTCGGTAAAGAAATGTTTCGTCAGGCCGCGCCAGCGAATCTTGCATTTCTCATAAAGCACTCCCCATGAGATTATTCCGCTTTGCGCAGCGCGCAGCCCAAACTCTGTTAGTTTCCGCGCTCTTTCTCGGCACACCATCCGCATGGGCGCGTGTTGGAATCACCTACCAGACGGCACTGGGTAATCCGGACAACTCGGTCACCGAAGCCGCCAGCCGCACCAAATACCTCATCCAGCGCCCGCAATATCATTTGTCATACAATGACGACACCCACCAAGCCAACTGGGTAAGCTGGAGCTACTCGAGCACGGACAGCGGCTCGCAGGCTCGCACCGACGCGTGGGCTGTGGAGGAACTGCTTCCGTCAGGCTACCTGCGCATCGGCACTTCGACCTTCGGCACGAGTTACGGGATCCAGTGGGACCGCGGACACATGACGCCCTCGGCCGATCGCACGGCGAACTTCACGGACAATGCGGTCACCTTCCGCATGAGCAACATCATCCCGCAGGCTTCGTCCAACAACCAAGGCCTGTGGGCCCAGTTCGAAACCTACTGCCGCGGACTGGCTGGCGGCGGAAACGAAGTGCTCATCATCTCCGGTCCCTCTCAATTCACCGGCAACCGCATCCCCAACAGCATGGCCGTTCCCGGTTCGGTCTGGAAAATCGCCGTGGTTGTGCCCGACGCCACGAGCAGCACACCGGCCAACCAACGCATCACCACTTCCTCCCGCGTCATCGCCCTCCTCACGCCGAACGTCAGCAGCGGCCTCGGCTCGTGGCAGAGCTACATCACCTCCGTCGAGGAAATCGAGGAAGTCACCGGCTTCAACTTTTTTACCGAAGTCGACCCCTCCACCGCCATTTACCTCAAGAATGTCGTCGACACCGGCACGGCTCCGAACAACCCCACGGTCATCACCACCTTCAACCCGACCCTCGGCGGCCCCGGCACGGCAGTCACCATTTCCGGCTACAATTTCAACGCGGAATCCTCGGTGCAATTCAACGGCATAGAAGCCGCCAGCGTCTCCTACGTCGGCCCGAACCAACTCGTTGCCACGGTTCCCGCCGGCGCGACGACCGGCCCGATCACCGCCGATGGGACCGGCGGATTCGACACCAGCTACGAAGATTTCACCGTCACCACCGGCCCGAGCACACCGACCATTTCCGTTTCGCCGGCGACCATCGCCTCCATGACAGCCACCGAGGGCGCGGCCGGCGCCCCGCAAATTTACGCGGTCAATGGCACCAACCTCACCTCCTCCGTCACCGTCACCGCGCCGACCCATTTCGAGATCAGCGCCGATGGCACCAACTTCTCTGCGTCCCTCACCCTCACGCCCGGCATCGACGGCACACTGGGCACGCAGGTCAGCGTGCGCATCGCATCGGGTGCCCCGGTCGGCGCAGTCTCCGGCAACATCAGCCACGCCAGCGCCGGGGCGGCCGCCCGGAATGTGGCTGTTTCCGGCAACGTGGCGTCCAGCGCACCCCAGATTACCACTTCCGTCTCCAGCCTGGCCGGTTTCACCGCCTTGTCGGGGAATGCCGGGGCGAGCAAAACCTACACGGTCTCCGGCGCCAACCTGACAGGCGACATTACCATCACCGCACCGGCCGGATACGAGGCCGGCTTGGACAACACCACTTTCGCCACGACCGTCATCCTCTCCCCGGTTTCCGGCAGCATCGCCGCCACCACGGTCTACATCCGCCTCGGGACCACCGCGTCCCTCGGTTCGAACACCGGCTCCATTACCCACGCCGGCGGAGGGGCCGCGCCCCGGAGCGTTTCCGTTGCCGGCGCCGTGACCGAGCCAGGCGGCGAGGAAACTTGGATCGCCACCTCCGGGACCAACACCAAAGGGGCCATCAACACGGGCCAGTCTTTCGCGGGAAAAAGCGGTGCGTGGGTCAACGAATTTCACTATGACACCGTGAACACCGACACCGGCGAGTTTGTCGAAGTGGTGGTCGGGCCCGACGTCACCGCAGCACTGACTGACATTGTGCTGGACCTTTACAACGGCTCGGGAGGCGCCTCCTATGCCACGCACGCCCTGAGCACTTTCGTCCTCGGCGGAACAACCGCCGACGGCTACCGCATTTTTTACAAGGACATCCCGGGCATCCAAAACGGGGCACCCGACGGCTTGGGGGTCTCGGTCGGCGGCGTTGCTTCCGGGTTTCTTTCTTACGAGGGAACGTTTGCCGCGACCTCCGGCCCGGCCAACGGACAGACCAGCACCGACATCGGCATCTCCGAGACAGGAACATCCCCCATCGGCTCCAGTCTGCAGTTAACCGGCTCAGGCACGCCCGCCACCCCGTCACCCGTCATCACCGTCTCGGGCCCCGCCACGGCGACCGCACTGCAAGCCTTCACCTATCAAATCCAAGCCAGCGA
>JBMTVD010000067.1:0-9830 GCA_049451035.1 Chthoniobacterales bacterium
CAATGGAGGTGAACTCGAAGAACTCCATGTCGAGCGGGCAGGCGTAATTGAACTCACCGTTGGTTCCGGCGAGGACCGCGCGGCATTTGTCGATGATGCGCGGAAGAAGGACGTAACCGCCGAGGCGGGCGCGGGTGCTGCGGGGCGGGCGTTTGGTCAGGTCGGTCGGAGGCACGGCGTGGCTCATGGACCGAGGATATTTTGCCGCGGGTCGCGGTCAAGCGGGCAGCCCGGCGAGGAGCGAGGGAAAACGGCATTGCGCGCACTCGCCGTGATCGCGCAGGCAAAAATCGGCGTAAATTTGCAAGAGACCCTGATGGACGAAGAGGCGCTTGGGCAGAGTGCGGGGAAGCGGGCCGCCGAAAAGTCGTGCGGAGACGACACGCAAGGTGGCATTCGGTGGTCCGGCCGGCAGTTCGAGCCCGTCGGTCTGGTCTCCGCGCGCCAGGGTCAGGGGCAACGCGATGTTTGCGTGGACCTCGCGAATGCGGTCCGCTCCGAGCAAGGCCAGAGGATTCTTCCGGCGGGGACTGTTCCAAGTGGTGTGGTAGGACCAAAATGGATGCTGCAAAGGGGCGAGGACCTTCTCCAAACGTGCAAGGTCACCCGACTCCAAGGCGGCGCGGACCGACTTCCATCGTCTGGCGATGGCGGCCAACGCGCCGAGGCGGCGCAACGGGTGGTTGGCGGGGCGCAACCCCGTCAGTTTCCAAGCATCGCGCGGGAGAACGCCGTTGGCCCGGGCGGCCCGCAACTTCCACCACAACGACCACAAAGCAGCGACTTCGTTGCGGGCGGCAGCGGCGGGCGGTTCGGGTTTCTCGAGAAATCCAGCCAAGCCGAAGAGCAGGGCTTCACCGCGGGCGGTGGACGCGGCCTTGACGGGCACGCGTTGGGCGAGAAGTTGGAACGGCAGCTTGTTGTTTTTGTAGCCGAGGGCGACGGCCATGGCCTCGAAGAGGGCCGCATCGGGTCCGCGCGAGGCTATCATGGTTTGCAGCGCGGTGCCTTTGGCTTCGAGTCGGCGTCGAGCCGCCACGTAAAGCAATTCGGTGATTTGGCGGCCGGCCAGATGGCGGAGCGGGGCGAGGCAGCGACCGGGACGCGCCGCAGCCAGGCCGGGCCACTCGGGCCCGGTTGCCGCGTGGTCGGCAAGAACGATTTGCGGAACCTCCCGATGGGTGGGCGTGCGGGTGAAGTGTTTTCTCGTCGGGCGGCGCACGATGACATGGAGCACGACGTCCTCGTAGGCCGGGTTGACTGCATGGCGGTGTTGTTCCCATCCGGAGGCTTCGAGGTCGACCTCGAGCGTGCCGCGGTGCTCTTTGCCGTCGATGTGGATCGTGGCCCTGGAGAAATCCGGCCCCGCTTCGCGGTTCCACTCGCCGAAATCGGCGATGAAAACCGGGCGGCCGTCCGTCGCGGTGAATTCGCGCCCGCACGCGCCGGAAAACCAGCGCGCCTGCCAGGCCAACTCGTTGTCCGCGGCGGGGGTGTCTTCGCTGATGCGTCCGGTCGCGCCGCGCAGGGCTTGTTCGTATGCCCGACGGACGGTGCTCACGGTTGCTTGGATGATCCGGCCGGGGTCGGCGGTGGCGGCGGGGGGGCGATTTCGTTGCGGATGTCGTTGAGCAACTTGGCGCGTTCGGGAGGTTGGGCGCGCTGCAAGGTGCGGTCGATGAGTTTGAGGGCCGCGGTCTTGTCGCCGATGGATTGGAGGATCCGGATGCGTTCGATGACCGTGCGGAAAGAGTCTGCGGGGCTTTGGTAGACAGCCCCCGCCGCCTCCAGCGATTCCAAGGCTTCACGGGGCTCGTCGTAAAAGCTCTGCAGCATGCCAAGGGCCTCGTAGTTCAGGCCGGACCGGGACTCGCGGGCCAGCTTGGACAAATACAGTATCTGGGCCAGCCCGCTGCGCGCACCTTTGCGGAGTTCTTTTTGGAGGACCATCCAAGGCCCGGCATCTTCGGGCGGCTGCTGCCCCCAAGTGCCGCGCTGCTTCGAGGAAAAGGGCCGATAAAGGGGATCCCCGACCACGACACCCATCCAGGACAAGACCTTCATGCTCATGTAAGCGCTCTCGGCCAGAGTGAATCCCTGAAGCAAGCGCTCATTGAAGATGTCCAGGTGCGCCGTGAGATCAAGGTAGGGTTCGTAAACATTGCCCAAAGTGGCGGCCGCGCCGCGGGTGACAAGGGGGGCGCACCAGCCGGCCTTCGGGTCGCGCAAAGTCCGTGCGCTGAAGGAGTGAATGTGGACAGCCACCGCCCCCCGCCGGAAGGGTTGTTCCGCGGTGGCCAAACCGCCCTCCAACGCCCACGCATACCACCCGTAATACAGGGCTGCGCCGGTGACCGGGAACCCGGCGGGGAAAACAGGCGGAACGTTGTCGAGGATGACGGGAATCCCCTCGTTCCAGCACTCGGCCGCCGCGTTGCGCAGCCAATCGTCGCCTTCTTTGTAGCCGCTTTCCGGAATGCTGCGGCGGTCGATGTAAGCCCAACCGAAAAGTCCCCGCTTCTCGGCTTCGATGCTGTCGTCGATCATGCGTCGCACCGTGTCGGCCGCGGGTGCGTCGAGACGGCAGACCAGCAGCAGACCGGAGGTCACGGCCGAGTCGATGATCGGCGCGAAACGGCGGTAGTAGGGGTTGTTGATCACGCCGAAAGGATCCGTGCGGAACCCGCCGAGCACGGACAATTCGGAGTCGACGGAGGCTTCGTCGTGGCCGCCGACCGGGTCGCCGCCATTGGGACGGGGTGGCGGGGGTTGGTCCGGTTTGGGCGGTACGATCGTCGTTTTGATTTTCAGCGGCATGCCGCGCATGAGGGCGACAAAGCGAATGCGGCTGCCCGTCACTTCGACCTGGTCCTCGAAACCCTTGCGGACTTCCCACCACTCTTTGCGTTCGAAGAGCTTTGTCAGCGGCGTCTCGATGGTGTCGATGTATTGTGCGCGCGTGATTTCCTCGGTGGTCGGGCAGTCGAGTCCGATGACCTGTTCGCGGGGGATCTGGCGCCGCTCCGCGTAGTAATCGGCCAAGGCGCGCGAGTCGGGATCGGCCGTGTTGTAGACGACGAGCGTGGCGGCTGCCTCGCGGGTCGGGCGCCCGGTTTCCGCGCCCTGTGTCCCCGCACAGAGGGCGAGGAAGACGAGTGCGACGAGCCTAGATCTCGACACGCAGTCCGTCATAAGCCAGGCGCACGTTCGGGGGCAGCAGACTTTCGGTTTCCGCATGGCCGAGGTCGTGGCCGATGTGGGTCAACCAAGTTCGTTGCGCTCCGGCGGCCGCCGATACTTCCAGCGCCTCGCGCAAGGACAGGTGGGTGGGGTGCGGTTCGTGCCGCAGGGCGTCGATGATCAGCACGGGAATCCCGGTGATCTCCTCCACCACGTGGGGCGGGACATGGTGGCAATCGCTGAAGTAGGCGGCGAGTTTGCGCCCCCCGCGGGAAAAAATGTACCCGTTCACCAGCATTTTGCCGTGCGGAACTTCGGCCGGGGCGACTTCGATGTCGCCCACGGCGAACGGCGCCGAGACTTCCCGCGGGTCGGGACGCACGTAGTTGCGGAAAGCGTGCTGGCCGTCGAACGCGTAGTAAAAAATGCGTCTCAGGTCGGCCATGGTGTGCGGAGACGCGTAGACCGGCATGGGACGGTCGGCCAGTTCGCAAAAACGCCGGAGGTCGTCAAAGCCCGCCACGTGGTCGGTATGCGAGTGGGTGAACACCGCGGCGTCGATCCGCCGCAATCCGTGTCGCAGGGCCTGGGCGCGCAGGTCCGGAGTGGTGTCAACGAGGAGGATCGTCTCCGCGGTTTCCACCAGGATGGACGATCGCAAACGGCGGTCGCGTTCGTCCTCGGACCGGCAGACACGGCAATCGCAGGCCACGAAAGGGACGCCCTGGGACGTGCCGGTGCCGAGAAACGTGATCGCAAGTTCGGCCATGACGGAAAAGGCCACCTTGGCATAAGGTGCGGCGTGGTCGCAACGCTGGCATCCCTCCGCATCAAAAATCTCGCGCTCGTCGAAGACCTCGTTTGGGAGCCGGGACCGGGCATGGTCGCCATCACGGGCGAAACCGGCGCCGGCAAATCCATCCTCATCGGCGCCTTGCAGTTGCTCCTCGGGGGCCGGGCTGACAAGTCGCTCATCCGTGCCGGAACCGGCTCCTGCGCGGTCGAGGCGGTTTTCGCCGTGAGTTGTCCGGATGACTTCGATGCCCTGCTGGAGGGGCACGGTGCCGAGCCCTGCGCCGACGGCCAGTTGCTCGTCAAGCGCACGATTTCCTCGGAAGGAGGAGGCCGGCAATTCATCAACGGTTCCGCCTGCACGCTGGCGCTGCTCAAAGCCCTCGGTGATTTGCTGGTGGATCTCCACGGTCCGCACGACCACCAGTCGCTTTTTTGCCGGGAGGCGCAGACGGGAGTCCTCGATGCCTTTGCCGGGGCCGAGGAAATGGCGGCGTCCTACGCCGGTGCGCACCGGCGCGTGCAAAAGCTCGCCGCGGAGGCGGCCGAGTTGCGGGCCGCCGCGCAGGATCTCGCGGCCCGGCACGAGATGCTGGCCCACACCGCCAGGGAAATTGCGTCGGCGCATTTGCGCGCGGGCGAGGACGAGGATGTGATGGGCCGCCTGCGCGCGGCCGGTCAGGGCCAGCGGCTGGGCGAGTTGAGCGCACAAATTCTGGCCTGCCTCGGCGCGGATGGCGAAGGCGGAGCGAGGCAGGCGCTGGCCGGCGCGGTCAAGGCGGGGCGTGAGTTGGCCCGGTTGGATCCGCGGGCCGCCGCCCTCGGGGACTCGCTGGGGCAGCTCGCCGAGACGGTCTCGGACTTGGAGCGCGAGGCCGCGCGTTATGCCGAAGGTATCGAGAGCGACCCCGGGCAACTGCAGGAGCTGGAAAAGCGCGCCGATGTCCTGCAGGGACTCAAGCGCAAATACGGCCCGTCCCTCGATGATGTCATGGCCCGGGGAGAAAAGGCAGCCCGGGAACTGGAGGAGCTCGATGCCGGCGGCGGGCGGCTGGACAAGATCTCGGCCGAGCAAAAGGCGGCCGCCGAGGAGGCCGGAAAGCTGGCGCGCAAGCTGACCGCGGCCCGCAACAAAGCGGCCCCGGCCTTGGCCGAGGCGGTGACCAAGGAGCTGCGCGACCTCGGTTTCCTGCGGGCCGGATTTGCCGTCCGGCTCGAGGCCTTGGACGAGCCGAAGCTCTCCGGGGCGGAAACGGCGGAGTTCGAGTTCGCCCCGAATCCGGGTGAGCCGGCCAAGCCTTTGCGTTCCATCGCTTCCAGCGGGGAAATTTCCCGCGTCATGCTGGCCTTGAAATCGGTCTTGGCGTCCCAGGATCGTGTGCCGCTTCTCGTCTTCGACGAGATTGACGCCAATGTCGGGGGGGAGGTGGCGGTGAAAGTCGGGCAAAAAATGCGCGGTCTGGCCAAATCGCACCAGATACTCTGCATCACCCACCTTCCGCAAGTCGCCGCGGCGGCGGCACGGCAGTTTGCCGTGGGCAAAAAATACGACGGCCAGCGCACCACCACGGCAGTGGACCTGCTCGCGCCGGACGAACGCGAGCGCGAACTTGCGCGCATGCTCGGGGGAACGGACAGCGATTCCGCTTTGGCCCACGCCCGCAGTCTCCTCGCCGCCGGCTGACCGATGCGCATTCTTTTCTTCAACCGCTCCGCCATGCCGCTCGGCGGGGGCATGAACAGGCTGGCCATCGACACAGCCCGGCGACTCCGGCTGCACGGTCACGAAGTTGCCCTGGTCCATGCGCGCGATGGCGGCCAGTTTGACGGCACCGGATACATCTATGACGATCTGGATTACCGCCTGATGCCGCGCGATGAGAAAGCGCTCCGGCTCGAGGCGATTATCGAGGACTTCGCGCCCGACGTCATCCAACTGCACGGCGTGGGCAACACCTTGCTCGATGTCTGGCTGGCGGCGCGTCGTCCCACCGTGCGCTTTGTCCACAATCACGATTTCTATTGCTCGGGGCGGCGCATGACTCTGCGGCGACCGACGGAGCCCTGCTGCCGCGTGCACGGGCGTTCGTGTGCCGTGTCCCATTGGTTGCGCGGTTGCGGATCGCGCAACCCGGCGGTCAATTTTATCCGTTATCGCGCGGTCAACCGAAGTCTGCCGGCGCTCCGTTCCCTGCAGGGCCTGCAGGTCATGAGCGAAACGGTCGCGCGGCAACTGGAGGCCAATGGCCTGGCGCCCGGCAAGATTGTCCGGCTGCCGCTTTACGCCCCGGTCTGGCCCGCGGCCGACACCGGACCCTCGTCGTCCATGCGCACGATCCTCCATGTCGGAGGCTTGCTCGACCACAAGGGTGTGTGGATGGTCGTGAGGATGCTGCGCGAACTTCCCACCGATGTGCACCTGGTGCTGGCCGGCGGGGGCAGCGAAAAGGAGATGCTGGAGGCGCATGTGCGCCGGCGCGGCCTTGGCGGCCGGGTCCGCATCATGGGCGAGCCGACGCCGGAGCAGTGGTCTTTGCTTTACCGCGAGTCGACACTGGTTGTCATGCCCGTGCTATGGAACGAGCCGCTCGGGTTGGATGGTCTGGCGGCCATGGCGCATGGCAAGCCGGTGGTGGCGTTCGAGACCGACGGGATCCGGCAGTGGCTCCGGCACGGCGAAACGGGGTTGTGCGTGGACTTCGGCGACCGGTTGGGTTTTCGTGCGGCGGTGCGGGAACTTATCGACGACCGGCCCCGATTGCGCGAATTGGGTATGCGCGCGCGCGAATCTTGGAAGGAGCGTTTCACCGCGGGCCCCTACCTCGATGCGCTCGTCGCGCACTACCATCACGTGGCCGGGGAGGGGACCAAATGAAAAGCCCGCGTTTGCTCGCCGCCGCCGCGGCTCTCGTTATCCTCTCCGTCTGGCTGCAAAGGGAGTTTGCCCGAGGCACCTTCGACGAGGTCGAACGCCGCTTCGCGGGTTGGCTGGCCGCCAACACGGGGGCCACCGCCGCGCTTCCGCCTTTGGTGGTTGTCCTCTACGACGAGGAATCGTCCCAGTTGTCGGGAACCGATCGCTTGGCCATGCTCGACGGCGCTCTTTTCGCGCG
This sequence comes from Chthoniobacterales bacterium, assembly GCA_049451035.1. GTDB lineage: Bacteria > Verrucomicrobiota > Verrucomicrobiia > Chthoniobacterales > JACTMZ01 > JACTMZ01. The sequence continues at coordinate 7,086 of JBMTVD010000067.1, forward strand.
TGCTGCGGCCCAACTCGGCGCGGTGGCCGCGGGAGTGGAAGGCCTGAACGGCAACCCGGTCAGGATGCTCGAAGCAGCCGGCCGCATGCCGGTCTTCGGTGGCTTCGACGCGACTTCCCCGCCCGGCAACGGTTGGACGACATGCGAAGGTACCCCGGATCGGCGTTGGCCCGAATTGCCCGGTTTGACCGGTCCTTCGACGGCCCGCTATGCGCGGGGCTTTTTCGCGCCGCCCAGCGGCGCGGCGGGACCCCGCCGTATTCCCTTCGTCGCGCGCCATTCCGACCGGCCGGTGGCTTCGTTCCTGGCCATGGCGTGGGCCGCGGGGCAACGGTTGCGGCCCCACGAGATCCGGGCGTTGCCGGGCCGGATCGAGGGGCGCGGACGCTTTGTGCCTTTGGACAGCCGCGGAGCATCCTCGTTTTTCGCCCGGGACGCGGCCCGAATCATGACGATGAACCAGTTTCTCGTGGTGGCCGAAAGGTTCGAGCGCGACGGCGGCGAGTCGCCTTTGCGTGGTTCGGTCATTGTGCTCTGCCGGGCGACTCCCGATGTGGCGCGTGTGGCCTCGGGTGGAGCGGAGCTCACGCCGGCGGAATTATGGGCGCAATCGTGGCAGGCCTTGCGCCAAGGCCGCACCTTTGTGGTCCCGGGGTGGTGGTATCCTCTGCTCGTCGCTTTGGTGGCCGTTGCGCTCTGCGCCGGCCCCGCGCGGCGGGGGTGGGTGGCCGTGGTCGGGACGGGCGCGGCCGTTTTACTGGCTTATTTGCTGGCCGCTTTGGCCGCCTTTGGGACCTACGGTCTGCTCTTGCCGTTCGTTCCCTCCGCGGTGACCATGGTGGCCGGTCTTTTGCTGGGGCGTCTTTTCGCGCCGCGCCCGGCCACGGCGGTGCCATGAAATTCACCAACCTGACGCGTGCCGAGGAAATCGGCGCGAACTGCTATCTTCTCGAAAGCGGGGGCACGCGTGTCATGCTCGATGCCGGGATGCATCCGCGGGCCGCGGGATCCGGAGCCACCCCGGATTTTTCGGTACTCGGCGGGAAGGGGGTCGACGCCATCGTGCTGACGCATGCGCACCAGGACCACGTGGGTTGCCTGCCCCTGGCCATGCGCCAGGCACCGGACGCACCGGTTTACATGACCGAAGCGACGGCGGCTATTGCCGATGTCATGCTGCACAACTCGGTCAATGTGATGATGCGGCAGCGCGAGGAGTTGGGGTTGCCGGACTATCCGCTTTTTTCACACCGCGAGGTGGAGCGTACGACGGACCGCTGGTCCCTCGTCGATCTGGGCCGGCGCTTCGATCTGTCCGGCGGGGCAAACGAGGCGGAGGCGGTCACCGGCGAGTTGTTCGATGCGGGCCACATCCTCGGGTCGGCGGGTCTGCTGATCCGTGCGGAAGGGAAGCGCCTTTTTTACACGGGTGATGTGAATTTCGAGGACCAGACACTGATGCGCGCGGCCCGGTTTCCGGAGGACAACATCGATGTTCTCGTCATGGAAACGACGCGCGGCGACAGTCCCGTACCGGAGGGGTTCACGCGCAAGTCGGAGGAGGAACGGTTTCTCGTCGCGTTGCAATCGGCGTTGGACGAAGACGCGCCTGTCTTGATCCCGGTTTTCGCGCTGGGCAAAACGCAGGAGCTCCTCGCCTTGCTGCACGAGGCCCGCAAAAGCGGCGCGTTGCGGGGCGGTTTCGGTCTCTACGTCGGAGGACTGGGGGCCAAAATCACTGCCGTGACGGACAGGCTGCGAGGACGCGCTCCGCGGCGCCACGGCGACCTCAAGCTGGCCACGTGCATGCCCATGGAAGTGGTGGGTGGTCGCGATATGGCCCATTTGCCGGTCGTGCCCCGCACCGTGTACGCCATCTCCAGCGGGATGATGACGGAAAATACTCTTTCCAACATGATCGCACCGCGGGTCCTGGAGAATCCGCGGGCGCACTGCATGTTTGTCGGCTACTCCGATCCCGAATCGCCGGCCGGGAAGTTGCGCGCGTCCCAGCCGGGTGACGAGGTGGTGCTCGACCGGCGCCGGCACCCGGTCACGCGGCGCTGTCGCGTGGACGAATTCACCTTGAGCGCCCATGCCACGCGCGACGGACTGCTCGATTACGCCCGCAGGGTCCAACCGGGGAAGATTCTGCTCGTGCACGGCGATCCCCCGGCAGTCGATTGGTTTGCCCGCGAGTTGCCGCGGGTCTGTCCCCGCTCCGAGGTGATCGTCCCGGCCCCCGGTGCGGCGGTGGAAGTGTGAATCGCGGGGCCGCTGGCAGTCGGGGCGGCTGAGGGCTTCATGACAACGCCTCCGCTTGGCGGGATCGTCTGGTTTCCCCTCAGTCTCGGGCCCGGAGGATGATCAAGCCGGGACGGGCAAGCGCCGCTCGAGATCGGTGAGGAGGGCGGCGAACTCGCGGGTTTCGCGGCGCCAATCCTCGATCATGTGTCGGGAGATCTCGACCTTCTCGGCCATGGCCTTTTCCAGGGCCTCGTAGTTGGCCGCCAGGCGTTCGCTCAAGTGGTGGAACATGTCGTGCATTTGGTGGCCGAAGACGGCGGCGATGCTTTCGTGCTGCTCGGTCTTCAGCGCCGCGCGGCGCCGGGCCTCGCTCATCTCGGCGAGGAGGATTTTTCCATCCGGAACGCGGCGCAGGTCGCTGACCAGGCCGACTTTTTCCAAGCTCCAGATGGTCCACTTGGTCGGGTCGAAGTTGGTCCTCTTCACGCCGTTGCGGTA
>JBMTVD010000068.1:0-9792 GCA_049451035.1 Chthoniobacterales bacterium
AAAGGATCGTGGCTGGCGTCGATCATGACCGAGCTGTAGAAGCCGGAGTCGATGCAATCGTAGCAGGTTTCCTCGTCGCCGTGGTCGAGGTGGACGGCGAAAACAGCTTCGGGGTACATCCCATCGGCCGTGCGGATGAGGGCCTCGAGCATGCGCTTGTCGGCGTATTTGCGCGCGCCTTTGGAAAGCTGGATAATGAAAGGGGCTTGGCTGTCGATACAGCCTTGGAACAGGCCGAGGGTCTGCTCCATGTTGTTGATATTGTAGGCTCCGACGGCGTACTTGCCGTAGGCGATTTTGAACAATTGTGCGGTTGTGACGATCATGGCAAACGGACATGAAAACCGCGAAAAATCCCCGCGGCAAGATCAAAGCGGCGCGCGGGCCTAAGGGGCCGTTCCGCCAACCAGCCGGCAATGCCGGATGACGATATCTCCGGCGTCGAACTCGACGTACGAACCGGTCACGGTGACTTGCTGGCCGGATTCGACGAAGGGGCGCGAGCCGGTGACATTGCCCGCCTGATCGACTGTCTTGATCAGCACTTCACTGGCATCTCCGGTGACGAGAAGCTGCGTATTGGGCTCGAGATCCTCGTTCTCGAAGAGGCATTTCACATCGGGTCCCGGTCCGTCCTCCGTGGAAAGGGTCACCGCAACGGACGGGTTGTTCAAAGTATCGTCACCGCCGGCAATGGCCGAGACCGGTCCCGTCACGGTGATCATTTTGCCCTGGTATTTGGCCTCCGCGGCCGCCTGGTCTTGGGAAAACTCGGTGGCGATTGTTTTCCAGTCGACCGCAGAGGACTCTTGGGCCAAAGCGACTGCGCCCGGGAGGACCAACACGAGGAGGGAAAGGATTCTCATCATGATTCCAGCATGGGGCCGGCCCGCACCTTGCACAAGCCGCGAATGGTCAGGAGAAAAGCTCGCCTTGGGCGGAGGAGGACCGCCGTGCGGCGATCTTTTCGTATTCGGCCAGCAGGCTGCGGAACTCGCACTTTTTGGCCAGGGCCACCATGGCGGAAGGATCCGGCTCCAAACGCAGATCCCGGACGGGAACAGGCAGCGGCAAGCCCGCGTCAAGGCGGACCAGTTCGATGTTGTCGCGGACGCGCTGCGCGGCTGCTTCCACTTTGGCCCGCAGTTTCTCGTTTTTGATCGCGGAGGTATGCTCGAGCAAGTTCGCGACGCTCCCGTGTTCGAGGACCAGCTTGGCCGCCGTCTTCGGTCCGACCCCTTCCACCCCGGGGATGTTGTCGACCGAGTCGCCGGTCAGCGCGAGCACATCGGGGATCGATGCCGGCGGAACGCCCCACTTGGTTTCAACCTCGGCACCGCCGAGAAGAGCAAAGCCCTCTTTGGCGGCGCCGACATCAGACTTGTTCGTCGTGTAAATGCGTGTGCGGTCGTCAACTAGGGCGTAGATATCTTTGTCGTTGGTCGCAATGACGATATCCGCCCCGTCCTTCCGCGCCGCGGCGGCGTAGGCGGCGATGAGATCGTCGGCTTCATGTCCGGCAAGGCGGAGGTTGTGTGCCCCCAGCGCGGCGACCGCTTCTTCGATGACCGGCAGCTGGGCCTCCAAGTCAGAGGGCGTCTCCTCGCGCTGCTGCTTGTAGGAAGGGAGCAGCTGCATCCGCCTCTCGGGCAGCCCGGCATCCCAAACGACGGCGGCCAGGCCGGGATCAAGGTCGGCGAGCATCCGCCTTAGAGCTTTGACGAATCCGAAGACCGCGTTGGTCGGATCGCCTTGGCTGTTGGTCAGGCCCTGGATGGCGAAGAACGAGCGGTAGGCGTAGTAATGTCCGTCGACGAGAAGCAGGCGCATGGCAATCAGTTTCTATCCGCCACCGCGGCCGCCGAACAGATCGAGTTGCGCCGGATCCCGGGAAAAAGACGGGCGCGGCAATTCGACACCCAAGAGCGTCGCGAGCCGCCGGACCGTTTGCACGGCCATGCCCTCGTAGTGGTTGTTGGCGAAAACGTAAATGCCGGAGGCATCCGCGTGATGGCGGAGCTTCGAGGCCCAGTGGCTCAACGAGATATCGCGCGGCCAGAGCAGCCGGCCGTAGCGGTGCGTTTGGCCGCCGTCCGGGCCATATTCGGTGCGAAAGTCCCCCAGCAGGCGCACATAAAGATGCGGTGCGGTGACCGGGAGGAAACCGAAGCCGGATTTTTTCTGCTCGTCCAAGGCCAGGCTGTCGGCCCAGACCCACGCGACCTTGCGGTCCTCGAGAATCCCGGCCGCGTGCGGCGTTTCCCAACTCTCGTGGCGGAATTCGACCGCCAGCGGGATCTCCGTCGGCCAAGCCCGCAGGAAAGCACGCAAGGCTTTCTCCTCATGGGGTCGGGCGTGGAAGGAGGGCGGAAGCTGGAGCAGCGCGCAGCCCATAAAGGCGCCCAGCTCCCCGGCCAACCGGCGCATCATTTCGATTTCCGGCGCGGGATCGTCGAGGCGCTTCTCGTGGCTCAAAGTTTTGGGAAGTTTCGGGCAGAAGCGGAAGCCGGGGCCGGCCAGCTCCTCCCACCGACTCACCGTCGCCGCAGAGGGCAGATGGTAAAAACTCGAATCCATTTCCACCGCATGAAAATGCCGCGCGTAAAACTGCAGCCAACGGTTGCGCGGAAGTTCGTGGGGATAGAAAGCGTCGCGCCAATCGTCGAAACTCCACGCACAGGTACCGAGCCAGACACGGCCGGAGGCAAGCACGCGGGCGGCAGACATGCTAGCGAGGCAGGGCCGGCGGCGCCGGACGTCCGCCCAGCCACGGCAGGCGCCCGGGACGCCGGCCCTCGATGTAGTAGGCAATGGCCGCGCGGCCGAGGGCGTAGGTTCCGGCACCGGCCACCCCGCCCGAAATGACGTGCCCCCACACGGGCAGAATTTTCACCGCTGCGCGCGCGGTCTCGCGAAAAACCAACCCGGCACCGAAGCCGATACCCAGCGAGGCGGCGAACTCCCCGGCCAAACGCAAAGAGAATTCGCGTCCGCTCGTGTAGATGATGAGCGAGACCATGAACATCTGCAGACTCAGCAGCACGGGAAAGTCGGCAAGCGGAATGGGCTGCATGCCGATGACACCCGCCACCGCACCGAACGCCTTCAACACGGTTCCGGCCAGGCGCGCCTGCGCCCCGCGCGCATGGAGAAAGCGCGCGAGCTCCAGTTGGGCGTCCTCGGGCAAAAAATCGCAAAGACGATCGCCCAACGCGGACCGCTCCCCCGCCACGGGATCGTGCCCGGCAAGGCCGCGCGGCAGATGCGCCGAGAACACGACGGAGGACGAGGCGCCGGCTTCCGCCAGCCCGGAAAGAACGGCGGGGATCCCCGCCGGTTCGCCCAGCAGGAGCACCGCCAGTCCGGCGGGCGAGCCGCCTTCGCGGGGCGCGGCCGCGGCCAGGACTTCGGCGGCGCGGCGCGCTTCGGCCGCCGACGCACCCGGGGCGACATAGAGGAAGAGGTCGGCCGGCTCCGCCGCAGGAATGCCCGGCCCGCGCAGATCGGCCAACTCGATCGTCCCCGCGCCGTGAACCGGCGTCCAAGGGCCGCGCGTGAGCGGGGCGTGGAGCACCGATCGTCCGGCCAAGGCATTGACCAAAGCGGGCAATTCGACGTTTTCCGACCCGAGAAAAGCGAGGCGCGGCGGGCGCTGACGCAGGAAGATTTCCTTGATGGGATCCAACTCGCGCAAAACCGGCTCCTGCAGCGAACCGGGCAATTTGCCGAGCAGGGCGGCCAGCTTTTCGTAGGCCGCGAGGAGCGCTGGACGGCTCATCGCAGGGCAGGCAGCAGCAGGGCGGCGTGTTCGTCGGGCGCGACGCGCCGGAAAACCTGCTCGATGCGGCCGTCCCGCCCGATGACGAAAGTCGAACGTTCGGTGCCCATCGACTTTTTGCCGTCCCTTTCTTTTTCCACCCATACCCCGTAGGCCTTGACCATGCGGTGGTCTGCGTCGCTCAACAGCGGAAAAGGCAGATGATATTTCTCGATGAAGGCAAGATGCGAGGCGGCGCCATCCACGCTGACTCCGAAGACGGCGGAGTTGGTCGCGGTGATTTCCGACCACGCATCACGCAACCCGCAAGCTTCGCGGATACAACCGGGCGTGTCGTCTTTGGGGTAGAAATAGAGGACCACCCGCCGGCCGGCCAAGTCAGCCAAACGCACCTCGGTCCCCTCTCCGTATTCTCCGCCCACCGCCAGGGCCTGGAAGTCGGGGGCTTGGTCGCCGGGAAGCAGATCGCGGGTCATGGAGGAAAGATAGACCAAATCCCGCCCGACGCGCGAAAAAGAATCGACAGGTTCAGCCGACCATCCCGCCGGCCATCTCCTGCAATTCATCGGCCACGCGACGCCGCTCTTCCGGATCCAGGCGGTCGATGAAGAGGATGCCATCGAGATGGTCGATCTCGTGCAGCAAGGCCCGCGCGAGGAGGCCTTCGGCCTCGAATTCGACGGGATTCCCCTCGAGATCAATCGCCCGCGCGCGCACCACGGCCGGGCGTTCCACGTCGCCATGAATCCCCGGAATGCTCAGGCAGGCCTCGGGTCCGCTGATGCTTCCCCCCGGGAGGACTTCGACCTGCGGATTGACCAGAGTCATCGGCATGTGCTTGTGCACGGGCCGTGATTTGCCGCCGATGCGCAGGACACTGGGACGCTTCTTGGCCTCGCGCACATCGAGGACAACGAGCCGGCGCGTCACCCCGACCTGATTGGCGGCCAGACCGCAGCCGTCATGCGCGTACATGGCATCGAGCATGTCGGCAGCCAGTTGCCTGAGCCCCTCATCGGGGGTTTCGACGGGGGTGGCTTTGGCGCGCAGGGCCGGATGGCCCAATTTGACGATCTTGATCATGGCGCCGCAGGGTTCACGTTTTCGGGCGGTCTGGTAAAGGCAGGAAGGTTGCGGATCCCGGCCTCACGGATGGCATCGAAGAGCCGCACAATAACACGGTAAGGCACGTTTTCGTCGGCTTGGAGGGCGACCCCTCGTCCGGGCTGCGTTTTCTCAACCTCGCGCAAAGCGGCAGCCAAGCCGTCCAAAGTCACCGCTTGGCCGCCCAAGCGCAGCGTGTGTTCGTCTTTCACCTCGAGGATGACGGGCTCGTCCTTTTTCTCGCCCGCCTCGGCCGAGCGCGATTCCGGCAGAGCGATTTTGAGCTGCGGCAGGTTCTTTTTGAACGTGGTGGTGACGATGAAAAAGATGAGCAGGATGGCCAGGATGTCGATGAGGGAAACGATGATAACGACCGGCGCGCGGCGCTTGCGGGTGTAGAACCTCATCACAGACGGGTCAGCGTGCCTCGGGATAGCACTTGGCCAGCAGGTCGGAGATCTGGCCCTCCATGGTCACGGCCATCGTCTCGATCTTGCGCTGGAAGTAATTGTGGGCGATCAGGCTCGGGGCGGCCACGGCGAGGCCGACGATCGTTGTGTTGAGCGCCTCGGAGATGCCGCGCGCCACCGCGACGGGATCACCCGCGCCGGCCCCGCTGCCGAGGTTGGCGAAAATCGTGACCAAGCCGGACAAGGTCCCGAGCAGCCCGAAGAGCGGAGCGACGCCGGTCGTCATTTCCAGGAGGGCGAGGCCACTCTCCATGCGGACAACTTCATGCCGCGCCCGCACTTGCACCGCTTCGAGATTTTCCTGGCGGGGCCAGTTGCGGTGCGCGAGGCAGGTGGCGATGATGCGGCCTAGAGGCGAAGCCTGCATCTGCGCGGCACGGGCCAGAGACTCCATCGAATCGCCCGGCTGGACGTTCTCCAAAGCCTCCTCAAGCTCCGGAGGGATCACGAGCCGCTCCCGCAGGGCCAGGGCGCGCAGCAGAATGACCGTTCCCGCGCTGATCGAGAGCGCGAGGAGCAGAACCATGAAGAATCCACCATTGACGAAAAACGCCATCGCTCCGTGCAGAACCTGTGTCATGTCAGTAGGATATAATGCTGAAGCTGAAATCAATCTCGATCCTTCCGCCGTCGAGCACCGGCAGGACGTCGGGCGGGATGGGCGGAATCTCCGCAGCACGTATAGACTCGATCGTCACGATTTCAAAACTTTCATTGCCCGTATTGGAAAGCACCCGGGGGTTCCGCGCTTTCCCGTCCTTCTCGATGGTGAAGAGCACCTTGATCGTGCCGATGCTGAACATGTCCATGCGCGAACCAATGTGATAGTACCAGCTCGAACCGACAGCATCGCTGATGGCCTTGCGGTAACGGCCCAGCGGAGTGGCCAAGGCGGCGACAGCAGCCTTGCCGCGGCTGTCGATGCTGCCGCTGAGGCGCGTGGCGCGGGTCATCGGGCGGTAGGAAGGCCGCGAGGGGGGCACGGCGGGCGACGGAGGTTGCTGTGCGGGCTTGTCCGGCTCGCGCGGAAGATTCGAGGCGATGATGGCGCCGTCGCCCTCCGGTTTGGGTTTGATTTCCTCGCGCTGCTCCGGGAGCTGTGGCGTGCTTTCCGCCGTTTGCGGCGCGGGCGGCGACGGGGGAGTTTCCGGCGTGGGCGGGGCCGGATCGGGCTTGGCCAGAGCCAATTCTTGCTCTTCCAGTTCGAGGAATGGCTCGTCACGCCCCTCTTGCGTGGGCAGCGGGGCAGAGCCGGCAGCCGCCTCGGGGGACGCCGCCGCCGTATTGCGGTCCGACTCGAAAACGGCCTGATCCGGCGGAGCAGACTCGGGCGTGGAGGCCTCGACGAACTTGGTTTTGTCCGGGGCCGGCGGTTCAACCAAGGTGACTGTAAGTTCCTGGGGTAATTCCTCGCGAACCTCCGGCGGCGCGGCGAAGAGAAACCAAGCCAAAGCGAGAATGCCCGTCAGGTGCGCCAGGAGCGAGAGGAGCAACGCGACAAGCACGGCCCGACGGGCCGCTTTTTTCTCGGCGGAACGGTTTCTCATCGTTGCCCCCTGGGCTGCGTGGTGCGCGCGTGGTGGAAAAGATACTGCTGGGCATAACCGGCGTGGGGGCCGAAACGCGAAGCCAGTTTTTGCTCGAGTGCCAGCGGGGTCGGCTGCTGGCGCCCGCGCCAATAGTGCCGCTTCATGATCCGGCTGATCCAGGTGTCGACCGGGAAGGCCGAGAGCCGTTCGAAGCCGAAAAGCATGACACAATTGGCCACTTTGCGCCCGACACCCGGCAGCTCGCAGAGGGCATCGCGCAATCCAACATCATCCAAGTCGCGCATTTTTGACAGATCAGCCTCGCCGGAGGCCACCCGCCCGGCGGTGGCACGAAGGTTCTTGGCACGATAACCCAAGCCGCACGCACGGAGATCTTCTTCGGCCGCGCTCGCCAGCGCGCCCGGCGGAGGATAGGCCCGCAGATCGGTCCCCTTCACCCCGCGGCCGAATCGCGCGCGCAAGGCGGCGGACATCTGACGGATATGCGCGACTTGTTTCATGGAAGAAGTAATGAAGGTGGCCAGGCACTCCCAAGCCGGCTGACGAATGATCCGCAACCCGCGGCAAAACTCCAAGGCTGCAACCATGGTCGCGTCCGGGGGAAAGCCGCGGTAGATCTCCTCGAGATCATGGTCCATGGAAAAATAACGGGCCACCGCCGCGGGGTCGCCCCGCAAAACAACCAGGCGCCCTTTCTCCTCGCGCACCATCACGAATGCGCCTCCGATCACTCCTTCCCAGACGCCGCCGGCCCGTTCCCGCCAATGGAAAACCTGGCCACACTCGAGGGTGGCACGGAGGTTGATGGGACCGTGAAGCAACACGCCTCAGTCCATGAGCCTGACCGGAACAAAAAACTCCAGCAGACCGTGCCGGAAGCCGCCCGTGATCTCGATGGCGCAAAGCAGGCTTTTGCGCACATGCAGGGCGGCAGGATCGCCGCATCCGATAAGCGACGAGGCCAGTGCACCGAGGTCAGGTTGGTGTCCCACGAGCATGACCGAGGACATTCTCCGGTATGCATCCAGTTCTTGCACGGCTTGGTGCGGAGCCATCCCGCAGGCAGCCCACGCCACCTCGATGAGTTCCGTCCCGCCGAGAATCTTGGCCACGATCCTCGCGGTCTGCAGCGCCCGCGCGACGGGACTGCTCAAAATCACCTCGGGGACAAGCCCGTGCCGGCGGCAGAATTTTCCCGTCCGCTCGGCCTGCGCCTCGCCTTTGCCCGTGAGGCGACGGGCACTGTCCGACGCGGCCAGCGACTCGGCTTCGGCATGGCGCAGGAGGAAGAGTGTCATCCCGGAGCGCAGCTACATGACCATACCGCCATCCACCACCAGCGTCTGTCCGGTGATATAAGCGGCCTCGGCGCCGGCCAAAAAGGCCACCGCCGCAGCAATGTCTTCCGGGGCACCGAAACGCCCGAGGGGGATGCGCTCGACCACCGCGGTGCGGATGCTCTCCGGAAGAACGTCGGTCATGTCCGTCTGGATGAAGCCGGGAGCGACCGCATTGACCGTGATACCGCGGCCGGACAACTCGCGCGCGATCGTTTTGGTCAGCCCGATCAGGCCGGCCTTGCTGGCCGCGTAGTTGGCCTGGCCGGCGTTGCCCATGATGCCGCTGACGGAGCTAATATTGATGATGCGACCGCTGCGCTGCTTGGCCATGGGGCGTTGCACGGCCCGGATGAAATTGAAGGCGCCCTTGAGGTTCGTGTCGACAACCACATCCCAATCCTCGCTGCTCATCCGCATGCTCAGGCCGTCGCGCGTCACCCCGGCGTTGTTGACAAGGATGTCCGCTTTGCCGAAGTCCTTGATAATGGCGTCGGCCAACTCCTGCACCGCCTGGAAGTCGGCCACATCCACGGCGTAGGCTTTGGCCGACCCCGGTTGCGCGGCATTGATGGCGTCCGCAGTTTTTCCGGCGTTGGCTTCCGTGCGGCTGACCACGGCGACCTTGGCGCCCCCCTCGGCCAATTTCTTGGCGATGGCTTCACCGATACCCCGGCCCGCTCCGGTGACGATCGCCACCTGTCCTTCGAATGGTTTGCTCATAGACGGGACATCAAACAGGAGGGCGCGGCGGGGAGGCAAACATTAACGCCGGAAGACCGCCTCGATTTGGCCGTGCGGCTCGTCCGTCGCGGTAAAGACAAGGTTCGGGTTGTCCAAGCCGAAGGGCTGGAGGTTGATCAGGTGGCAGTGCTTGTTGGGCAGCGCGAGCGAGATCTCGTCGACCTCCGGCATTGCGGCAAAGGCCGCTTCGGCCATCTCGGCCATGGTGGCCTGAACCGATGGGCTGAAGTTGTCGCAAAACGGGCGCAGCATGGCCGAACGAACGCCGGCATTCGCCGTGCGGAAGTTGGCGGGATGCCGCGCCCAGCGCCATCCGGCGGTGACCGAGGTGGCGAAAATACGATCATCGGTCTCGGGAAGGGTGGTGAATTCGCAGCGGGGATAGCCGGAAAAACCGCTCTCGGCGGACTTGAGGATGAGCCAGTCGGAAACCCCCGAGATCAGCTCCTCCGTCTCGGCCGTGACCATCGCTTTGACCCAAGGCACCGGTGAACCCGGCGCGGTAAAGCTATGGTTATGGTCGCCGATCCGCTCCCAGACGCGTTCGCGAATCTCGACGTGCGCTCGCTCCACCTGTGCGTAGCGCCCGACAAAATGCTGCCCCAGATGAAGGGCGAATTTTTCCATCTCCTCGGTCAGGTGATCACGGGACAAAACATTGATCGTGTTCTTCACCGTATCCGTCGCCACCAACTTGCTGTTGTCGCCTTCGGTGTAGGACGTCTCGAAATTCCCCTCGAGCAGGACTTGGACGTCGGCTTCGACAACGGTGTGACGCGCGCCATCGCGCAAAATTTTGACCACGCGGA
>JBMTVD010000069.1:0-9692 GCA_049451035.1 Chthoniobacterales bacterium
CTACGAAGTCGACTACGGCTACCTCGACGTCGCCGAACGCGTCGAAGCGTCCTACACGACCTGAGCTTTCAGATCGTACACCTGTGAACCGGTGACGGTGACATCGGCGAATTGGCCGACGGGGAGGGGGGAATCCAAGAGAACGCGGCAGTCGACATCGGGGGCGTCGTGTTCGGTGCGGGCGATTTGGGGTTGTTCGACCAGAACGCGGAGGGTCTTGCCCTTTTGTGCTTCGGCCAGTTCGCGGGCGATTTTTTGCTGCAGCTTCATGGCCCTCGCATGGCGTTTGTTTTTCACCGACGCGGGGATTTGTCCGTCCATCTTGGCGGCGCGGGAGCCTTCCTCCTGAGAGTATTTGAAAACCCCGAGGCGCTCGAAGCGGACGCGTTCGATGAATTCGAGCAACGACTCGAAGTGTTCGTCCGTCTCGCCGGGGAATCCGGTGATGAAAGTCGTGCGGATGGCGAGGCCCGGGATGCCGGCCCGCATCTTGGCGATAAGATCTTCAATGTGCTGCCGGGAGGTTTCCCGCCGCATGAACTTGAGCATTTCCTCGTGGATGTGCTGCAACGGCATGTCGACGTAACGCGCGACTTTCTCGCTTTGAGCGATGGTGGCGATGAGTTCGTCGCTCCAATGGGCCGGATGCGTGTAGAGGAGGCGGATCCAGAATTCGCCTTCGATCTGGTCGAGTTCCTCGAGGAGACGGCAGAGCGTCGGTCCGCGGGAGGAGTCGACCGGTTGGCGCGGTCCGGCTTTTTGCTCCCATAAATCCATGCCGAAGTAGGTGGTGTCCTGGCTGATCAGATTGAGTTCTTTGACGCCTTGCGAAACGAGTTCGCGCGCTTCGGCCACGACAGAGTCGATGGTCCGGCTGCGGTGGCGTCCGCGCATCTGCGGAATGACGCAGAAGCTGCACGGATGGTTGCATCCCTCGGCGATCTTCACATAGGCGCTTTGCCGCGGCGTGAGCCGGAAGCGCGGCGTGTCGTAGTCGGGGATGTATTGCGAGCGGCGGCTGACCAAATCCAGCGGATCGGCAGATTCCGCCGCGGGGCGCGCGATGACCTCGCGGACGATGCGCGGGAAGTCGGCGATCTGGTCGAGTCCGATAAACGCATCGACTTCGGGGATCTCGCGTTTGAGTTCCTCGTGGTAGCGCTGGGCGAGGCAACCACTGACGATTATTTTTTGTCCGGGGCGCGAAGCGAGCCGTCGCTGGTGCATTTCGAGGATGGTGTCGATCGACTCCTCCTTGGCCTGGTCGATGAAGCCGCAGGTGTTGATGACGAGCACATCGGCTTCGTCGGGCTCGCGGGTCAGGTCGAAGTTTTCCTTGGCCGCGCCGCCCAGCATGATCTCGGCGTCGACGAGGTTCTTGGCGCAGCCGAGGCTGACCATGCCGATCTTGGGACGCGAGGAGACCGCGGCGGGCATGAAAATGGCGCGGTGACGACGCGCTACTCGGTATCGCCCGGGTTCGCGGGCACTCCGGCACCGGGAACGAGCGTCAGCGGGTATGGGTCTTCGAGGACGATGTCCGGCACGGGCGAGGATTGCGTGGAGAGCAAGGTCAGCTGCGGCCGGGGTTCGGCCGGCAGGTGGCGCGCGGCTGTTTCCTCGTCTCTCTCGTCGATGTTGAGGCGCGCGAGTTTGGCATTCAGCGAATAAAGGCCGACAGCGAGGACGACAACCACGGCCGCGCTGGTTGTCTTGGCGACGGTGAGCAGGCGGTTGCGTTGCTGGCGGTCCAGAACCGGCGGTTTGGGTGGACGGCCCATGCGCCGGACGAAGTTGGTCACGGGCATGATGTTGATGCGCGACTTGCGCGATTCGCTCCGGACCGCCCGCCGGGTGGTTTCCATTTCGATCCCGAGGAATCGGGCGTACATACGGAAAGATAGCTTCTGGTAAACCTCCGGGATGGCCTCGTAGTCGGCCGCTTCTTCCATTTCCCGGAGAAATCCGACGCGTAAACAAGTGGCCTCCGCGGCCTGTTCCAAGGTAATGCCCTTGGATTCGCGGAGGTCTCTCAACTCTGCACCGGTCATCGGACCCATGCCTGCAATATGCACGATCAGGGCAAGGTGTCCAAGTCTACAAGGATCTCCCGGTCTTTGGCCCCGTCCTTGGGCCCGACGATCCCGCGCTGTTCGAGGATGTCGACGACCCGGGCGGCTCGCGTGTAGCCGAGGCGGAGTCGGCGCTGGAGCATGGAGGTGGAGGCCTTGCGCTCCTGTTTGATGATCTCGAGGCACTTGGTGACCAGTTCCTCGTCCTCCTCGGTCACGTCATCGTCCCCGCCGCCGGTCGAGGTCATGGCCTCGTGAAATCCGGGGTCGAAGGTCGGCTGGGCTTGCGCGCCGACATAATCGACCACGCGGTGGATTTCGTCGTCCGTGACCAGCACACCCTGCGCGCGGACGAGCGTCGAGGTGCCGGGTGGCAGGTACAGCATGTCGCCTTGGCCCAGCAGTTTTTCCGCGCCGTTGGCGTCGAGGATGACGCGGCTGTCGAGTTTGGAGGCCACTTGGAAAGCGACACGGCTCGGGATGTTGGCTTTGATCACGCCGGTGACGACGTCGGCGCGCGGCGTCTGCGTGGCCACGATCATGTGGATGCCCGCGGCGCGCGCCATCTGGGTGATGCGGGCGATGGCGCTTTCCACGTCGGCCGGGGCGGTCTGCATGAGGTCGGCCAACTCGTCGATGATGACCACGATGTAGGGGAGACGGTCGGGAATTTTGAGTTCCTCCTCCTTTTTGGCGGGCGGTGGCGCGCCGAGGATTTCGTCTTCGATACCCTCTTCCTCGCCGGTTTCATCCGGTTCGGGCTCGGGCGGCTTTTCGCCGTCTGTTTTCTCCTCGAGGGGCCGCGAGTTGAAAGAGTGGATATTGCGCAGGCCGCATTTGGCAAAAATGCGGTATCGCCGCTCCATCTCGTCGATCACATAGCGCAGGGCGAGGAGGACTTTTTTGGGCTCGGTGACCACATTGGCCGCGAGGTGCGGCAACTTGCCGTAGTGCTGCATCTCGACCACCTTCGGGTCGATCATGATGAAGCGCAGTTCCTCCGGGGAGAACTTGTAGAGCATGCTGGCGATGATGGCGTTGACGCACACGCTCTTGCCGCTGCCTGTCGTGCCGGCGATGAGCAGGTGGGGCATCTGCGCCAGATCGGCGATGATCGTGCGACCGTAGACATCCTTGCCGAGGGCGAGGGGAATCTTGGCTTTGGATTCGGTCCATTCCCGGCTCTCGAGCAGCTCGCGGAAGACAACTTTGATCTTTTTGCTGTTGGCGATCTCGATGCCGACGGTGTCCTTGCCGGGGATGGGCGCGAGAATGTTGATCTTCTCGGCGCGGGTGGCGCGGGCGATGTCCTTCTCCAGGCTGACGATGCGGTCCACCCGCACGCCGCGCGCGGGATAAACCTCGAATCGCGTGACAGTCGGTCCGCGGGTGATATCGCCCGCGCTGGCCTCAAGCCCGAACTGCTTGAGCGTGTCGAGAATACTGCTTTGCACGGCGAGGAGTTCGTTCGGATCGGCGCTCTGGCGTCCGCTCGCGTCGGCCGAATCGAGCAGGTCGAGCGGCGGCATTTGGTAGTTCTCGATGTGGATATCGGGCGGTGCGCCGAGGCCGGCCGGTTCCTTTTTCTTTTTGGCGGGGGCGGGTGGCAGCGGTTTTTTGGGCTCGGCGGCCACGGCCGGCTGCGCGGCTCCGGTGTCGATGATTTTCGGCTCGGGCAGCGGCGGCGCGGGCGCAAATTCTTCCTCGTCTTCCGCGGCGTCGCTGTCCCCGGGCTGGTCGACGGCTTTCTTCGTCCTGATCGCCCGTCGTTTGGCCGGGCGCGGTGCGTTGGCCAGAGCCTCCTCGACCAGCGCTTCCTGCTCGAGGCGCTTTTTCTCGAGCCGTGCCTCGCGTAGCGCGCGCCATTTGGCCGGCAGGTCGGTGATCAAGGCCTTGCCGAGCTTGAGTGGATGCACTCCGGTCATGAGGAACAGGCTGGCGATGTAGAAAATGAGCAGCAGGATGGTCGCCCCGATAACCCCGAGCAGGCCGGCCAGAACATTTTGCCCGAGGGCGAAGCCGAACCATCCGCCCGGGCCGAGGATGTTGAAGTGGTGCTTCCAGGCCTGCAGGAACCACGGCTGGATACCGGCCAGGCATGCGCCGGAAAGGATGAAGGCGACCATCCACCAGACGCGCTTCTTCAGCAGTGTCTCACCGGACAGAAACTTGGCTCCGCCGAAGCCGATCAGAACGACGGAGAGGAGGTAGGACGCCGCGCCGAACAGGAAATAACACAGGCCGGCAACGATGGCGCCGACCGGCCCGATGAAGTTCTCCGTGCGCTCCGGGGTTCCGCCCTGGCTGCTGATGATGGGCACCCAGGAGGGGACATCGTCGGGGGAGTAGGAGACGAGGGCGAGAAACAACAGCGTTCCGGCGCCGAGGAGCGCGAGACCGATGACCTCGTTCCAAGCTTTGCTGCTGCCTTCTGTTTTACCGCGGGCCAAGGGAAGAGTTTGTATCAGAGGGCGGCACCAAGGGACAAGGAAGGCGTTTGCCCGCCGCGCGCCGGCCTGTTAAGACCTCCGGCCGCCATGCATATCGACCCGGCCGCCACAGCCATGGAACAGGCACGCGCGACGAAAAATCCGTTGCGCAAGTTGTATTTTTGGACGCTCCACTGGGCGGATACGAAGTACGCGCTGCCCGCGCTCGTGGTCATGAGTTTCGCCGAATCGTCCTTTTTCCCCATTCCTCCGGACGTGCTGCTCATGGCCATGTGCTTCGCCCGGCCGCAAAAATGGGTGCTCTACTCCGCCTGGTGCACCGTCGCTTCGGTGGCGGGCGGGGTCTTCGGCTGGTTCCTCGGCTGGGGATTCTGGGAAATGACGAAAAACTTTTTCTTCGACGTGGTGCCGGGCTTCACGCCGGAGGTCTTTGCCAAGGTGCAGCAACTCTACGAGAGCAACGCTTTCCTTGCCATCATCACCGCGGCGCTCACCCCGATTCCCTACAAAGTCTTCACCGTCGCGGCGGGTGTCTTCGCCATTTCCATTCCCACGCTGGTGGTCGCCTCGATCGCCGGGCGCGGAGCACGCTTCTTCCTGGTGGGCGGCGTCATCCGTTTTTTCGGACCCAAGGCGAAGCCGTTTCTGGAGAAAAACTTCGAGCTGGCCACAGTGTTGCTTCTGGGTCTGCTCATCGCAGGGTTTGCCGCCATCAAATATCTCAAGCATTAATGGGGCATGATCCCGGGGGCCGCACCCGAAAAGCCGCGCCTGCGGCGCTTGACCGGAGGTTTGGGCAACCGGTTGCTCACGGGTATCGCTTTCGCCGTCCCGCTGGTCGTCACCTACTGGGTCCTTTCATTTTGCTATAATCTCGTCACGGGCCTGAGCGACCCGTGGCTCCAGGCCTTCGGCGTGGATTTTCCCGGCGCCGGTTTCCTTATCACCCTCCTCGTCTTTGTCGGGCTGGGCTCCATGGCCACGCATGTTCTCGGGCGCCGGCTGCTTGACCGGTTCGAGGGCCTGATGCTGCAGATTCCCGTGGCCGGCGCGATTTACTCCGCGGCCAAACAGGTCCAGCAAACCATCCAGGGTGTCGGGGCGGGTCCGAAACCCAAGCGCGTCGTGGTCGTCGAATATCTCATGCCCGGCAGCTACCTCTTCGGCTACGCCACGGGACATTTCACCGAGGCGGCCACGGGTCGCAAAATGACCACGCTCTTCGTTCCCACCGCCCCGAATCCCACGACCGGGCTGATTATCGCCGTGCCCTCGGAAAAAGTCCGCGACTGCGACCTGACCATGGAGGAGGGGACGAAAATGCTCGTCTCTGCCGGCCTGGTCATGCCCGGGCGCCCCCTCTCTGTCGACCCGGAAGCCGGCCCGGCAACTGTCCAAACAGGCGTTTGAATTTTTGAACGCCCGCCCGGTGGCGCGGTCAAAGAAGGTATGAAAACAAAGACCTTCAACCCCTACCGGAAATTCAACAGGAGCCGCCACTCGCTGGGCGAATTGGTGGCCGCCATCGGTTCGGCCACGGCCGACAGCCGCGAGGCTGTCGCCGCCCTTGTCGACCTCTTCCAGACCGGCCGCGTGCAGCTGCGCGAAGACGGTCATCTGAAGAAGGTGAGAGTTTCCGCCTGACACATTTTTTCATGGCAGGTGCAGGGCTGCGGCCGGGTGGTCGCAGCCCTCCTTGTTTTTACGGATTGGTCACGTGGCGCCGCTCGGCTAGGCTCGTCCGGTGATTGACCGTTATTCCAGGCCGGAGATGCGAGCCCTCTGGTCCGACCAGCGCAAATACGAAATTTGGCTCGAGATTGAAACCTTGGCCTGCGAAGCCATGGCTCACCTCGGGCAAATCCCCGCGGCTGACGCCGAGGCCATCCGTGCCAAAGCGAAATTCTCCATTCCGGAGATCCTCGAAATCGAGAAGCGGACCAACCACGACGTCATCGCGTTCCTGGAAAATGTCGCCGCCTCGGTCGGTCCGGCGGCGCGCTGGATGCACCAGGGGCTGACGTCCTCCGATGTTCTCGACACCACGCTCGCGGTGCAGATGACCGCGGCCTGCGACCTCCTGATCAAAGGTGTCGATGAAGTCCGCGCCGCCGCGGCCGAGCAGGCCCGCGCCCACAAGCTCACGCCCATGATGGGCCGCAGCCACGGCATCCACGCCGAACCGGTGACCTTCGGGCTGAAAATGGCCCTGATGTACGACGAGTTCGGTCGTGTGCGCGAGCGTCTTGTCGAGGCGCGCAAACGCATCGCGGTGGGCAAGCTGAGCGGTGCGGTGGGCACGCGCGCGCACCTCGACCCGCACGTCGAGGAAGAAGTCTGCGGACAGCTCGGGCTGCGGCCGGCTGTGCTTTCCACGCAGATTGTGCAGCGCGACCGCCATGCCGAGTTCATGACGGTGCTGGCGCTGGCCGCGAGTTCGATCGACCGCTGGGCCACGGAGTTCCGCCATTTGCAACGCACCGAGGTCCTCGAGGTGGAGGAGTTTTTCGCCAAGGGCCAGAAGGGCAGCTCGGCCATGCCGCACAAACGCAACCCCATCACCGGTGAGCGGCTGAGCGGGCTGGCCCGCGTCATCCGGGGCCACGCTGTCACCGCGCTGGAAAATGTCGCGCTCTGGCACGAACGAGACATCAGCCACAGCAGTGCCGAGCGCATCATTATCCCCGATGCATGCATCCTGCTGGACTACATGATGGCACTGCTCACCAAGCTGGTGCGCGGGTTGCAGGTCTATCCGGAAAACATGCGGGCCAACATGGACAAATCGCGGGGCCTCTTTGCCAGCCAGGCGGTGCTGCTCAAGCTCACCGAAAAAGGTCTGGAGCGGCAGAAAGCCTACGAGGCCGTGCAGCGTGCCGCGCTGAAAACCTGGGGTGGCGACGGGGAATTCCTCGCCAATCTGTCGACCGAACCGGAGATCAAAGCGGTGTTGTCCGCCACGGAATTGCAGGATGCCTGCGGCCTCGACCGTCACTTCCGGCACGTGGACAAGGTGTTCCGCGATCTCGGGCTGGAAAAGTAGGTCGCACGACCCCGCGTCCGATCCGCCATGTTCTCGCGCCTTTCCGACAAGCTGCAGGATGTCTTCAAGGACCTCCGCGGGCACGGGCGCATCAGCGAGTCGAACGTCAACGACGCTTTGCGCGAAGTGCGCCTCGCGTTGCTCGAGGCCGATGTGCACTTCAAGGTCGCCAAGGATTTTGTCGCACGGGTCAAAGAGAAAGCGCTCGGCGAAGAAGTTCTGCGCAGCATCACGCCGGGCCAACAGATCGTCAAAATTTTCCACGATGAGCTTGCCGCTTTGCTTGGCGGAGATGCCGCGCCCCTCAACCTCGGGCCACAAGCGCGCGTCCTCGTCGTCGGTCTCAACGGCGCCGGCAAAACCACCACCTGCGCCAAGCTCGCCCTGCACCTGAAAACTCAGGGCCGCAACCCCGTGCTCATCGCCTGCGACTTGCAGCGTCCGGCGGCCATCGACCAACTCGCCACGCTCGCGGGGCAAATCGGCGTTCCCGTGTTTCGGCCGCCGGTCGGCGAGAAGAATGTCCTGCGCGTGGTCAAGGACGGCATGGCCTGGGCCCAAGAGCAAAACTGCAACGTGGCCATCTATGATACAGCCGGCCGCCAGGATCTCGACGACGACCTCATCGACGAGTTGCGCAAAGTGAAAGACCTCGTCCAACCCGGCGAAAGCCTTCTGGTCTGCGATGCGGCGACCGGCCAACAGGCCGTCGGGGTGGCCGAAAAATTCCACGGTGCGGTCGGCATCACCGGCCTGGTTCTGACCAAACTCGACGGCGACGCCCGCGGCGGGGCGGCCCTGTCCCTGCGGGAGGTCACCGGCCAACCGGTCAAATTCACCGGAACCGGCGAGAAAGTGGAGGCCTTCGAGGTCTTTTACCCCGACCGCATGGCCGGCCGCATCCTGGGGATGGGCGACGTCGTCAGCCTGGTGGAGAAAGCCGCGGCCAACTTCGAGATGGAGGACGCGGCCCGCATGGAGGCACGCCTGCGGGGGGGGCGTTTCGACCTCAACGACTTCCTCGAACAGTTCAAAATGCTCCGCAAAATGGGCCCTTTGGAGAATCTCCTTGGCCTCATTCCGGGCATGGATAAGATGTCCAACCCCGGTGTTGATGAAAAACAGATGCGCCGGGTGGAGGCTATCGTCCTCTCCATGACGCCCGGCGAGCGGGCGCGGCCCGACGTTCTCAACGCCCGGCGCCGCCAACGCATCGCCCGGGGGAGCGGCACGACGGTCAGCGAGGTGAATAACCTCCTGCTGAGGTTCGCCGACATGAGGAAACTCATGAAGAACCCCGGCAAATTGAAAAAAATGATGGCAAGGGCCGGCTCCATGGGCATGCTCGGCCGCAACTAGGAACAACCAAATATGGCAGTGGCAATCAGACTCCGCAGGGAGGGAACGCGCAACGCTCCCTACTACAAGGTCGTGGTCGCGGACAAACGCAGTCCGCGCGACGGCAAATTCATCGAGATCATCGGCAATTACGATCCGAAGAAAAAAGGCACCAACTACAAGATCGACGTGTCGCGCGTCGACCATTGGGTCAAAAACGGCGCCCAGATGTCCGACACGGTGCGCAGCATCGTCAAAAAAGCACGCAAAGCCGCCTGATCGCGCGCGCCGGCCATGGAGGAATTCCTCAATTTCGTCTTGCGCCGGCTGGCCGGTCATCCCGACGAGGTTTTCCTCAGTCACGCGGCTGTGGATGGCCGGGACGTCTACACCGTCCAGGCGCGGCGCACCGACATCCCGCGTCTCATCGGCAAACGAGGCCAAACCATCCACTCCATCCGCGCCCTGCTCAATGCCGCCGCGGCCAAGCACGGGGGCAAAGTGCAACTCGTCATCCCCGATTGATCCCGTGAAGACTTTTCTCCTCTCCCTCGCCGCGGCCGCTCTCTGCCTTGCGCCCGCTTGCGAGCGCATCTCGCCCTCGGTCAGTATCCCCGGCTACGAGGAGAAAAAGGCGGCGGAAGCAAAGGCGGAAGCCCGTACGCTGGGCGCCACGGAAAACCCGCCCGAATTCTTCCCCACCCAGGGCCAAGAGTAGACCTGTAGTTTCATCAGGTAGGGACGAGCGGCCCGCTCGTCCGGTCCTCAACCAGCGGACATGCGAGCTCT
>JBMTVD010000070.1:0-9689 GCA_049451035.1 Chthoniobacterales bacterium
TTCGCAACGCGCCCGTAGCTCAACCGGATAGAGTGTCGGCCTCCGAAGCCGAAGGTTGTGGGTTCGACTCCCGCCGGGCGCACCATCTTCCCCCCGATGGTTACATTCGGGTCCCAAGGTTGGGCGCCAACTCGGGCCAATAAAATTTGTATGCGAATTCTCATGCTGTTAACCAAGAACCATGAGCAGCCATTCCCCGATCCTTGTCCGAGCCCGCCTGGGCCACTCGGTCCGTGCAAATTCTGGTGTCTTCCGTGGATGCCTTGCCGCCTTTCTGTTGTTGTGGGCCGGACCTGCGTTGGCTGATGAGCCTGCCGACTACATCCTGACCAACGCAAAAGTCTACACGGCCAATCCGCAGCAGCCTTGGGCGGAGGCCGTGGCCGTGCGCGGCGACCGGATTATCGGCGTGGGTTCGGACAAAGAAGTGGAGGCCTTGGCCGGCCCGGAAACCCGCAAAGCCGATTTGAAAGGCCTCATGGTCATGCCCGGTCTGGTCGAATCCCACCTGCACGTCATGCTTGGAGCGGTCGCCAAGAGCGGCGTCTGGGTCGCGGAAATTCCCACCAAAGAAGGCGTGGTCGAGGCCATCGGGGAATACGCGCGCAAACATCCGGAGAAGAAAGTGATCTTCGGCTGGGGTTACGGGTCGGAGCTTTTCGGTCCGGAAGGTCCTTCCAAAGAACTGCTCGACCAAGCCGTCCCCGACCGGCCCGCTTACATCGTGCGCGAGGACGGCCACTCGGCCTGGGCCAACAGCAAGGCCCTGGAGATGGCCGGCATCGACAAAGACACACCCGACCCGGCGCCACCCGCGGGGACCTTCGGCCGCGACGCCGGGGGCAACCCGACAGGAGCCATCAATGGCGGACCGGCCAATCTCTGGACCATTTCGCGCCTGCCCGGCGCCATCACCGCCGAGAGCATCCGTGCGGCGGCCGGGCCCATGATGGAACAGGTCAGCGAGTTGGGCATCACCACTGTGTTCGATGCCGGCATTCCCGTGGCCACACAGGAAGCTCTCGATTTCCTGGCCGAGACGGAAAAATCGGGAGGTCTGCCGTTCCGCTACTTCGCCTCGCACTACATCAACGATCCCGCCCAAGCCGCAACCGCCATCGAAAAACTGAAGGCGCTGGACAAAAAATACAGCGGCGGCAACTTGCAGCTCAAAACGCTCAAGATCACGACCGACGGCGTGGTGGAAAACCGCAAGGCCGCCATGATCAAGCCCTACAACGACGGCAGCGGCAGCGGCGCCCTCAACTTCGAGCCGGAAGTGATCAGTGATCTCTCCGTGCAGGCGGCCGGCGAAGGTTATGACATTTACATGCACACCCTCGGGGACCTTGCCGTGCGGGTCGGCTTGGACGCGGCCGAGGCGGTGCGCGAGGCCGGTTTCGACGACACCATCGTCACCCTGAGCCATTGCCAGATCGTCGACCCGGCGGATTTTCCGCGTTTCGCGAAAAACAAAGTCTTCATCAATTCGACCGGCGCCTGGATGTACACCTATGACGATCAAGAGGACATCCTCGGGGAGCGCGGGGCGCTCGAGTATCCTTACCGCACCATGATGGACGAAGGGGTGCTCTTTGTGAATTCAAGCGACTTCCCGGCCACTCCCATCATCGACCCCTTCACCCACATGGAAGTTTCCATGACCAGGCGCACGCCCGGCGACGACCCGGACGAAACGCGGAAAAACCCGCAGAGCGCCATCACGCTCGACGAAGCCATCGCCGCTTACACCATCAACGGCGCCAAGATGCTGCGCATGGAGGATGAAATCGGTTCGATCGAGACCGGCAAGCGCGCCGACCTCATCGTGCTCGACCGGAACTTGGCCGACATCCCGCCCGGCGACATCCACCGCACCCAAGTCCTTATGACCATGATGGACGGTCGCGTGTTGCACGACTTCCGCTTCGGATGGGGAGACAGCAAGGACGCCCCGTCCTTCCAGTTCCAGACCGGGTTCGCCGGCATCCAGTGCCACCAGCACGGGGACGCCCATGACCACGGGGACGACTAGGTCGACCCGTTGCTTCAGGACAGGGACGGCAGGTAACGGTAAGGCTGGTCGATATAAGGCTGGTTCCAGTCGCCCGGCGTGTCGTCGCCTTCGTCGCTGGGTTGGTCGGGCATGACCATGACCAGGACTCGGTGCTTGCGGTCGAAATGCACGGGATGAGCCAGCTTTACCATGCCCCGTTCGTCCACTTCTGCTTCCAGAGTTTGGATCATACCCCAAACTAAGCATGAACCGGGCCAAGTCAAACGGCCACCGCCTGCGCGGTGATCTTGTCCAGATCCAGGCCCAGAAGCACAGAGGCCGCCCGTCGGTAAGCCTCCAACTGTCCGCGGTACCGCGTCCCAAGGTCCCCGCTACTGTCGGTCTTGAAATCGTGGATCACCGCGGTGACCGGCCGATCTCCCTCCATGGTGATGTGCACACGGTCGAAGATGCCGGCGAGAAATTCGCCTTCCTGCAGAACCTCGAAAGGCCGCTCCCGCCAGAGAACTGCTTCGCCCTCGGGCCGGGTGAATATTGTTTGCCCTGTCGGAGTGGTCAGAAACCGACAAACCCTGTCCACCGCGGTCGGGTCGCCTTCCAATCCGGGGATTTGGCCGTCCACCCATTCAATCCGCGCGAGCAACCGGTGAACCTCCGTGCCGAACCGGCGCGACGAGGCTCCGGCAAGAATTTCGTGCGCATCGCGACGAGTCCGCCGCGAGGGCGATCCAGCAACGGTCTTTTTCGCCTCGGTCCAAAGCGGTGAGCTGGCCGCGGGCGGAAGTTCCCGTGGTGTGATCTGCCGGTGGGCGTTGAACCAGCGGGTATCGCCGCGCTCCCGACGATCGCCTTCGCCCGGAAAATTTTTCTCCAACCAGTTCCCCGCGTTCTTTTCATGGCGACCGCGGGCGGTGACGCAGTAGAGCGCTTTCTTCGCGCGGGTCATGGCCACATAGAGCACACAAAGAGCCTCGTAAGACTGCGCGGCCCGCAGTTCCTCGCGCGCTTCGCGCAGCACGGGGTCGGCCTCGCACCACTCTTTGCGGGGCAACGACAAACCCCACGCAACTTTTCCCCCCGCGTCCCGGTGCAATGATATGCCTGCATCCTCCCGGAACTCGGTCATGGCTTTGCCACCGAGTTCCGGAAGGATGACCATATCCACACCGAGACCCTTGGCTTGGTGGACAGTCATGACCCGCACCGCACCCGGAGTTTCATTTTCCTCCAGCGTGTGATGTTCGATCGACCGGACAAATCCGCGCCAATCCGCCGCCTTGGTCGACGACAAATCGAAGGCCGCCGCGGCGGCGGTAAAAGCCTCCAACTCGTGCTCACCGAGGAAATCCGCGCGGCGTCCCCTCTCCACCCATCCGCGCACCAGGACCCCGAAACCTGAGCGGGCCGCCGCCCGCCTTGCATCGGCGGCAAAAGCACCGTGATCATCGCCGATGATAGCGCGCCAAGGCGAAGCCATGGCGTGGGCCGTGGCAATCACCTCGGCCGGCGAAGCGATGCTGCGTACGAGGGAAAGCAGGGCCATGCCCGCTGGCGTGGCAAGGCAAGGGTTCACTTTGCCCTCGGCGGCGACGGGGATTCCCTGTTGTTTGAGTACACGGACGTAACGTGCCAGCTCGTCGTTGGTGCGCACGAGGATGGCGCAGTCGAGTCCCCGCGCGAGCGGATCGGTTTCGCGCAGGATTTCCACCACGTGCCGCGACAGCGCTTCGTCGAGTGATTCATCATTTTCCGGATCGACGATCTGCAGGCGCGCGTAACCTTCGCCGGCCCCGTCGGCGGCCCGGTGGGCCACCCAGGCCCGGGACCACGCCTGCAGGGCGGTCTCCGGAAAGCGAAACTCCACCGCGCCTTTTTCCAATGTGGCCGGGTCGAGGAGCGCCTCGACGGTCTGCACGATGGCGCGGGAGGACCGCCGGCAAACTTCCAATTTTTCCTCGTCGACCACCGGTGACTTTCCGCGGTTGTAATGGTCGCGTATTTCCCAGAAGAGGCGAGCGTCCCCGCCCCGCCATCCGTAGATGGCTTGCTTGGTATCGCCGACGTAGAAGAAGGAGCGTGTCCCGGAGTTGTCCTGGATGATTTCATCGGCCAACGGTTCGAGGATTTTCCACTGTGCGCGGCTGGTGTCTTGGAATTCGTCGAGCAACCAGTGGTCGTGCCGTGCATCCAGACGGTAGTCCAGATCGGTGCGCCACGGTTGGTTGGCCCCGGAAGCCAGAAAGAGAGTGATGTCGGAGAAAGTGAGGGCGCCCGTATCGCGCACAGCCGCGTCATAAACCGATTCGTAACGCGCAAGCAGAGTGTGCAGGGCCCTCGAAGACGCGAGCTTCGCCTCGATTTCGGACTTGATGAGGGAGCGGCGCAGATCGTCGCGCCGACGCGGCAAATCCCCCCGCAAATAAAGACGGTCCGTCCGTGCGTTGCCGACCGGCACATAGGATTCTCCCGTGGTTTTATCGGTGCTCGTTTTCCCTAGTTTCTCGACGAGAAATTTCTCCAATTCGGGATCCATGCGCCGGGGGGGCCGATGCGCTTCAGCCAAAGCAAGCCAAGTTTCCCACCGGGCGCGCGCGTTGGCCCCGAGTTCGGGATTCGTCACAGCGACGGCCTCGCGGAGGCCGCGCACCGCCGCGCCGACCGGGCCCGCATCCAAAATGCCGCCGGAGGGCCAGATGACCGCGGCGTCTCCCCATTTCACACCGGCCGGGGTGTCCAGATAACTCTGCTGCAAACGGCGCGCGGCGGATTCGACGGTGCCGTGCACCGAACGATCCGATCGGTTGCGGCTCTGTTGCCGCAAGAGGTCGACGAGTTGGTCGATTCCGCCTTCGGCCCCGGCGGCCGCGGAGAAAAACCGGTCGAGAGCCACGCGTCTTTGTTCCTCGAGGGCCGCGTTATCAAGAAGGCGGAATTCGCGACCCAATCCCAACTCGAAAGGAAAAGCCCGGACAATCCGTCCGAAATAACCATCCATGGTGCCCATCGAGAGTCGCGGCAGGGACGCCGCCAGTTGGCGCAACCATTCGAGGCAATCACCAGAGGTGAGATCCGGCCGGCCGAGTTCTCCGCGCAGGGAGGTCAATGCCGCCGGGTTGCGGATGGCGGTCGAGAGTCTTCCGAAAAGATTCTGCAAAAATTCCGCCGCCGCTTTGCGGGTGAAGGTGAGCGCGAGAATTTTGTCGGGCGACTGCCCGCGGGCCAGCAACTCCAGGCAGCGCGTGACCAGACGGTAGGTCTTGCCGCTTCCGGCATTGGCCACGATGAGCAGAACACGGGAGAAATCTTTCACGGGCGTCCCTCCAAGCGCGCGATAGTCGCGTCGTCGAAAACCGCCGCCGGATCCGCGCCGCCGAACCAACTCGCAAAATCGTCATAATCAACCGCCGCCGACGGGGGCCAGAAAATCCCCCGTTGCACACGGTCGGCCACCTCCTCGGCACAACGCAGCGCGCCTCGTTGCGCCTCCTCATCCAAGCCGAGCAACACGGTTTGCGTTTCATCGGGGTCGCCCGGCAAAAGAAGGTACCCGGCCTGGATTTTTTCTTGCGGGTAGTCCACCCAGATCTGCGCCGCCATGTGACGGTAGAGCGGAAGCTGCAAGTCGATCCACGACTTGCGGACCTGCCGCCCGGCCCTGTTTTCCCGCGTGATATCCGCGGCGGGAAGATTTTCATCGGCGCGCGGCCGGCCGAAGTGTGTCTCCTCGGGATTTTTGGCCTTGGCGAAAGTTTTGTAATCGAGGATGCGCAGACCCAGCTCGGGATGCGCCTCGACACGATCCATCGTGCCGGTCAGCGCGAGGGAACCGATCCTTAAACCGGCTTCTTTCTTCACTGCATATTCGCTCTCGATGATAATCCACCCGGCGCGCCGTTCCGCCGCTTGCACGGTGGCGAGATGACGCAATCGTTGCCGCATCGATTCAATCTGCACGCGCACGACCGGCAGCGGATCGCGCCCGAAGCGACAGGCCGCAACCCGTTCGAGTTCCTCATCGAAAAACGTCGCGATCACCTGCGAGTCGGTGCTGTCGGCCGGCCCGTGTTTGTGCAGGTTCTCCACCACGCGATGGAGCAAGGTTCCGTAGTCCGCCGCGCCGATTTCGCCGGCCTCGGGATCGAAGGACTGCAACCGCCTGACCTGCGAAAGATAAAAACGCAGGGGGCAGCCGAGGTAATGTTTGAAGCCGGTGACGCGCATGGACTCGACGCGCGGAGGCGAATCGAGGCGTAATTTCCATTCGCGCGAGGCGGCGGGCGGTCGCACCCGCGCGGGCGAAGGCTGGAAAACTTTTTCCACGCGTTCCGGCAGGTCCTGGTCGGGACATCCGAGCAACAACCGTGACGGGCGGTTGGGCTCTCCCCCGCTGCGAAAGCGGCCGTAAGCCAACCGCAAACCCGAGGAACCATGACATCGCAGAAGGCAGGACAAGAGGTAAGCATCGCGCGCGTACCGCGAGGCGTTGTCGGCCAGCCCGAGTTTGGCACGCAGGCTGTCGGGGAGAAAGGCGTCCTCGGTGGTTCCCGCAGGCAGTGCTCCCTCGCGGCAACCGGCCACACCAAGAATCTTGGCGTCGGTCCAGGGGGCCTCGAGCCAACCACTGATTTCCACCGCATGTTCCGGGGCCGGGTGGAAAACACGGCTCCGGGCCACGCTGTCCCGTGCCAGCGCCTCCTGCCACTCCGGCGGCAGAGCTTGGAGAATCGGATCAGGCTCTCCGAGGGCGGTGACGAGGGCTTCCAGTTCTTCGGCGGTTTCTTCGTCCACGGCTTCCGCGTCCCCGTAAATTTCCCCGAGCAATTCGCGACCGGAGATTTTGGCCTCGGCCAGCTTCGTGATGGCCGCGACGAATTTTAGCGGCAGTTCGTCTTCTTGGGGCCCGGAACGGTTTCCGGCCGACCACTCTTGGGCGTCTTCCACCGTGCGGCACAGCTTCGCCGCGACGAGCACATCGCAGGCAGCGGACGCGGACACCGCAGGAAAACCGGTCGTATCCGCGAAATACCGCAGGAAAGCCGGTAACTGCAGGAGTGGCCCGAGCGCGTGGAGATTGTGTCCGCGGACAAATGCTTCCCAGCCGGCGAGGATGGTGGCGGCTTCGGTGCGAGAGAGAGGTATTCCGGCGGGGAGGTACACGTTGCGGCCCCGTTTGGAAAATTCCGCCTCCAGCGCCGAGGTCGAGTCATCATCCGCAGAAACGATGGTAAAACCGCCGGGTCCGGACCGCGCGGCAAAATCAACCAGCGCGTCCGCTTCGAGCGCGGTGTTGTTTTCCGCGACGATGACCTCGCCGGGGACATCGATGGTTCGCTTCGACCACCACACGGGATCCGGGCGTCCCCAATCATCGAAACGGGCAGCGTCGTCGCCGCAGTTCCATGCCAACACTTCGACGGCAACCCCCGTCGCGGAAACTTTTTCGAGCCAGTCTGACACGATGGCAGGCAAATCGGGAACCAAGGCGACAAAGATGCGGGTGATCCCCTCGGGAACAGTCCCGTCTTGAGCCGATTGCAAGCGGCGCATATTGGGATCCTCCCGTCCGCCGGAGCGCAGAATCTCCGTATGGCTGGCATGCAGCGCGGCGAACTCTTTCCAGCGCCGGGCATCATGTTGGCTGTGTTCGGCCAAAGCCGGCGACCCCGGATGCCATCCCCCTTCGGCCAGCGCGTCGCAAACCGTCATGAGTCGCGAGCCCACTCCCAACCAGTCTTCGGGCCGCGAAAGTTTGACCGCGGCCGGAACCAACGTTGCGAATTTTTCGCGGCGCGTACCGCGCAAGGCGAGCACCCATGCCGCCGCCCGTTCCAAAGGCGAAGCGATGTTTCTCTCCTCGCCCAGCACGGCTTCCATCGGCAGTTTGAAAGCAGGCACAAGGACACCGCCGGCCTGCCGCGCGAGGCCGCGCCGCACAGCCCGCGCCGCACCGGCGGTCGGCACGATCACCATGGTATCGGTCAAGTCGACGGGCCGACCTGAGCGGGCTTTGAGCAGGCGGCCGGCTACCTGTGAAGCAAGCGGGTCGGATGCGGGAAGAAAAACGGGAGGCCTCAAAACGCCCGTATTTTAACCGGTCGGGGACTCCCGACGAGCCCGCAGCGGGTCATAAGCAAAATTCAAACACGCACAGTGCTGCCGAGCATCCGTTCGAGGTGCTTGACCAAGAGGTCGGCCATGGTGGGGGAACCGGTGAAGTCGCCGCACTTGTGGTACTCGTCGAGCTCGGACGCGAGGGCGGCGACATGCTCGTCGGGAGCAAGGCGCGTCTTTTTCATGGAGGAAATCAGTGCGCGGTAGCGGCGCTCATCCGCCTGGATGCGCCGGGAAGTCTGGGCGCGCTCCTCCTGGCGGTACTGTACGATGGTCGGGACGTTGAGGTGAGAGCGGACGAGTTCGTCGACCGGTTTGTTGTCGGCGAAAAGATGGGGACGGTAAACTTCCAGGGCCGGTTCGTAGCTTTGCTGGTCGAAGTCGACGGGCCTTACCCGGTATTGCACCTCTTCGAAGTCGGGTGTGATATCCACGATGTAGTTGACCGCCCGCATGTCCCCGAGCAGACGAAGGTAACAGCGCTCGGCGAACTTCACGAACTCCTTGGCCACACGGACTTTGTTCAGATCGGGTCGTCCGAGGTAGTCGCCGATGAACATGTCCCCGGGAATGCCGGCGATATGTTCCTCGATGAGGGTGTTCTCGCGCACAAGATAGTTGATCCGGAAAGGCGACAACAGGTGCTCCAGCTCCAGACCGTAGATGCGCGAAGCGTCGGCGTATTTGACATAATAGTGGTCCGCGTTGCCGTTGAACTGGTTGACAATACGGATGCGGAAAGGACGCGAGTTGCCGAAATCACCATAGTCGACGCGCTCCACCGCGAGGTGTTTGAGGCTGGAGAAATCACCGCCGATTTTCAGCAGGGCGTAAATGGCGGTCAGTTTGGGCTGCAGTTCGGCCATCACTTCGGGGGTATAGGCAACAGTCAACCAGAGGGTTTCTCGCCCGGAGGGGTTTTCGTACGGCATGGACGCGGTGAAGCGCAGCAGATCGTCGTAAACCAGAGGCACCCCCGCATGGCGCCCGAAATGATGCAGGTATTGCATCAGCGAAGGTCCGACCGGGTATCTCTCCTTGCGACGGGAAATCATGGGCATGGTCTGATCGCTCCGGAAGGCC
Source organism: Chthoniobacterales bacterium (assembly GCA_049451035.1). GTDB lineage: Bacteria > Verrucomicrobiota > Verrucomicrobiia > Chthoniobacterales > JACTMZ01 > JACTMZ01. Next base: position 9,212 of record JBMTVD010000070.1, read on the forward strand.
CGAAGGTCAAGGCACTCCTCGCAGCCGACAAGGCAAGCGGCTTTGGCGTGCCAGGCAGGAATTTTCTTCCGCGGGGCCCGGAAATCCCCGACATTGGACGGCGTGAACAAGATTGTAGAACTGCCCGACCGCAAATACGGGGCGAATCATCACATCTGGGACAACAACGGCACTTGGTGGTGCCATTTGAGTCTCGAACGCAGCCGGGGCCGCGCGAAGCGTGTTCGTTTCTCTCTCAAAACGAACAATGTCCGCGAGGCGCGCAAGCGTCGTGACCTCATCATGAAAGCCAGTGACGCCAAAGCCAAAGCGCTGATTGCTTCTTGGAGCAAGGGTCGTTGAAAGGTTGCGCGGCCTTGACTTGCCGGCGAACAGAGCGAGAGTGACTCTGATATGAAAATCATACTATCAGTCATCGCTGCGTCCTTCCTGGGCGTAGGTCAAATCCTTGCGCACTGCGGCACCTGTGGTGTCGGAG
>JBMTVD010000071.1:0-9379 GCA_049451035.1 Chthoniobacterales bacterium
AGCGGGTTGGTCTTCCTCCGTCGAACGCTTCGCCGCCACCCAGGGCCTTTGGTTGCTGCTTGTTCCCGCTGCATGGCTTCTGGCCGCGGAGTGGTGCGCCCGCGCGCGCCCGGCGCTGCTCAAGACGGTGCAAACGGCCGGCATCGCCCTGGTGGTGGCCATCCTGGCCGGGATTGTGCTTGTGCTGTCGGTGACCTGAGCCGTCCTAGCCGCGCAGTGCGGGAGTGATCAGGACCATCGGCGTGCCCGGCGATCGGGGTTTTTTCCCGGCAGTTTCGATCGAGACGGCGAACCCGCGCATCGACGTAACACCCGCATCCGGGCGGAGAAAAACGCGAGCGTGGCCGTTGGCCGCGGGGAGTTCGCCGCAATCGAAGATCTCACCTTCCCGGTCGCCGATGGCCCACACGCGGTAGCAGTGCGTGGCAGGGAGTGAGGGCAAGCCCCCGGCTTGCATCCACCATCCGCGCTGGCCGCTGTCCCACACCACCGAGGCTTTGGCCCCGGAAAAGTCCCCGTATCCGTCGAGCGCCACGTAGGGTGCGCCCGCATCCGGTCGCGCGTCGCGCACCACGACCGACTCCCGGCGCTCGGTCGTTTCGCGGATGCCGACCAGCGCGAGAAGCAGCACCGCGGCGGCCGCGGCCCATGAAGACCAACGGGAAGGGGTTTCGGCGTGCTCCGTTTGGTTGGCCGCTCCGGTCGGGGCTCCGAAGACGGCGTCCATGACGCGCGAGCGCAGGGCCGAAGGCGCCGGAGTTTCCGCGGCCAGCAGGGACAGGCGCGCGGCGACGTCGGCGAATTCGTCGCGTAGTCGGACCGCAACGGGATCTTTGGCGGACGCCTCCCGCCATGAGGTGACATCGTCGCCGTCGAGAGCGTCGAGGGCGTCGAGGGCGGCCAGTTCTTCGAGGTGTTCGCGATTCATGGATGGTTGCCGAGCAGCTCCTTGAGCTTCATGAGTCCCCGGCGGGCCCGCGCCTTCACCGTGCCCAAGGGCTCGTCGAGCCGGTCGGCGATTTCCGTCTGGGTCAATCCGTTGAAGTACGCGAGCTCGATCACTTTTCTCTGTTGCGGGGATAGTTGGTTCACGGCTGCTCTCAGGATCTGGCCCTTTTCGCTGGCCTCCACCTCAGATAACGCCTCCCTGACCCCGGCGGATTCATCACGGGCCGTTTCTTGCTCGAAATCGTCGCGCAGGCGGGTTCGTCGCTGGATGGCGCGGATACGGTCGATGGCCCGGTTCCTGGTCAGGGTGAGGGCCCAGGTCAGCGGCTTGCCTTTGGCCGGATCGTAGAGTTTTGCCTTGTCCCAAATCTGGATGAAAACGTCCTGAACAACGTCCTGCGCGTCCGCGTCTTCTTTCACGAATTTCAGCGCGGAGGCATAGATGATGTTGGCGTAGCGGTCGTAGAGTCGCTCGAAGGCGGCCCGCTCGCGGCGCGCCACACGGCGCAAGAGGTCGAGCTCTTCCGCGCGGTCGTCCGGTGGGCCGCTCCCGCTCATGGACGAAGCAGAGCCTCCGTGGCCACCTCCGCGGTGCGCGTCACCTCGTCCGCGGTGTGCGCGGTGCTGATGAATCCGGTCTCGAATTGCGACGGCGCGAAGTAGACGCCGTGGTCGAGACAGTAGTGGAAAAATTTCGCGAAGGCCTTCGTGTCCGCCTGTTTCGCCGCGGCCAGATTCTGCACCGGGCCTTCGGTGAAGAAGAGGCAGAACATGCTGCCCAGCCGGTGGAAGGCGTAATTTTTTCCGGCGGCTTCCAGCGCGTTGCGCACCGCCTGCTCGAGTTGAGCGCCGAGTTGCTCCAGCCGCGTCCATGCTTCCACGCGTTCGAGTTCGCGCAATTGCGCCAGCCCCGCCGCCATGGCCAGCGGGTTTCCGGAAAGTGTGCCCGCCTGGTAAACCGGTCCGTCGGGCGAAAGATGATCCATGATCCGGGCGCGCCCGCCGAAAGCCCCCACCGGCAACCCGCCGCCGATCACTTTGCCCATCGCCGTGAGGTCGGGCGTCACGCCGGTCAGCTCCTGAACGCCCCCCCTGGCCACGCGAAATCCCGTCATCACCTCGTCGAAGATAAGCAGCGCCCCGTGAGCCGTGCAAATGTCCCGCAGCTTCCGCAAGTAGCCGGGGAGGGGAGGGATCAACCCGGCATTGGCGGGTACCGGTTCGACAATGACTGCAGCGATCTCCGCCCCCTCCCGTGCGAAAACCTCTTCCAGTGCCTCGGTGTCATTGAAGGGCAGCGAGATGGTCAGGGCGGCCAAGGCGCCCGGCACCCCCGCGCTATCCGGTTGCCCGTGCGTGAGCGCGCCGCTGCCCGCGCGGACCAGCAAAGAGTCGACGTGGCCGTGGTAGCAACCCTCGAATTTCACGATCTTGTCGCGACCCGTGAATCCGCGGGCCAGGCGCACGCAGGACATGGTGGCCTCGGTGCCGCTGTTGACCATGCGGACCTTTTCCACGGACGGCACCCACGAGCAGATCAGCTCCGCCATTTCCACCTCGAGCGGGTGGGGAATCCCGTAGCTCACGCCGTGTTGGGCCGTTTCGCGCACCGCCTCGATCACGACTTTCGGGGCATGGCCGAGGATGGCCGGTCCCCAAGTGCCGACGTAATCGATGTATTCGTTGCCGTCGACATCGCGGATCCGGGGCCCCGCTGCATGGTCGACGAAGAATGGCTCCCCGCCTACGCCGCGGAAAGCGCGCACCGGCGAATTCACGCCACCGGGGATGCGCCGCAGGGCGGCCGCGAACAGGGTGTGCGATTTTGTTCTGTCAGACATGCCGGGCGTCGCGCTTCACAGGCCGCGCAGGAAGGCGACCATATCGGCCGCCGACGGGCTTCGGGCCGTGCGCACGTAAAATCCCGAAGTGCCCACGCCGATCTGCAAACTGATGTCGACCGGGGCGCCGAGGATGCGGCCGATGCAGAATCCCGCGTTGAAGTGGTCGCCTGCGCCGGTGGTGATCTTCGGTTTTTCGATGTAGGGGCCCTGCACGGCCGCGCTGCCGGCGGCATCCGCAGCAGCGGCGAAAGCCACCGGGTGGATCACAACCGTGTCGATGCCGAGTTTTCCCCGGATTTTCCCGGCGTGATCCGCCACCGCCTCGTGTGTTTCCTCGCAAGGGGCGAACCCGAGGACCTCACCGATCTGGCGTCCTTCCTGAAGATTGAGCCCGAGAATGACATTGGCGTGCTCCTGGAAGCGCGCGATGAGCCCGAGTGCCTCGGCGATATCCTCCCGGGTGCGCTTGGCCGGGTCGGCCAGATCGAAAAATATCCACGGCCGCTTTTTCAGTCGCGGCATGACCTCGCGGAGCAACTCCCCGAAAATATGGGTCATGCCGGTCAGCATGGTCCAGTTGACCAGGGCGACGAGTGCGCAGGTTTCGAATCGCGTGATCATCTTGCCGACCGGAACGTGTGCAGTGAGGTTGTTCCAGTTCACCTCGCGCAGACTGTCGTGTTTGCCGAACATGAGTTTGCCGTCGTCGAACTCGAAAGCGTCGGTATAGCCCGGTTCGGCCAGCGAAATGACTTCTGCCCGCTCCGCGAAATCGGCGAAGACCGGATGGATGCTCGGAGAACCCAGATTGCCGACATAGGTCACGGGGGATCCGTAGGCCCCGAGCGCGTTGGCCATGATGGGTCCGTTGCCGCCGAGTTTCACCATTTGCGTGACCGTTTCGAAGTTGGCGCTGAGTCCCGCGGCGGCCGAGATGCGCCCCCCGAACTCCGCCATGCCGGACAACCTGGTGTAACTGTCCGCACTTTGGCGCGTGGCCACCACATGAAGGATGGTGTCAACAAATCCGTCCAATCCGACCAGGCTTGGCGAGGCCGGCAGCTGCGAAGCATGGGATCCGAGAAAATCGGCCGCCCGGGCGGCCAGCAGGTCTGTGCTCATGGACTATCCAGAGTAAAATCTCGTGGCGGCGAACGCACGTGAATTTGACGGCCGAGAAATTTGCTTTCGTCCGCGCGCCCGCTCCGCTTTACTGTTTGATCCGCGAGGAGCCTTAGCTCAATTGGTTAGAGCGCCGCCCTGTCACGGCGGAGGTTGCGGGTTCGAGCCCCGTAGGCTCCGGGTTTTCTTTCGCGGGTTTGCCTCGCCAGCGCCGCGTTCGCGACGATTGTGCCTCGCTCTCGCGCCCGGGGCGCAGTAGGCATCATGGATCCATGAATGTTTCTCTCCATGGTCTGCTGCTGGCCGGCGGCAGGAGTTCGCGCATGGGGCGAGACAAGGCTTCGATCGTTGTCGGCGGAGCGGGGTTGACCCAAGCGCGTCGGGCCCTCGAGTTGATCCGGCCTCTGTGCGAACACACCTATCTTTCGCTGCGCGAGGGACAGCCTGTCCCCGAGGGCGGGGAGGGGTTCCGCGTCCTGCGGGATGACCACGAAGCCGAGGGGCCGCTGCGCGGTATCCTCACCGCGTTCCGTGCCGAGCCGGCCGCTGCTTGGCTTGTTCTGGCCTGCGATCTGCCCTTCGTGACGGGGTCGACGCTCGCGCGCCTGGTTCGAGGGCACCGGGAGGACCCGCAGCGGGCTTTTGTCGCTTATGCCAACCCGCTCGACGGGCAACCCGAGCCGCTTTGTGCCATCTACACACCGGCCGCCCTGCCTGTGTTGCAAAAGCACGCGGCTTGCGGGATTTTCAGTCCGCGCCGCATCATGATGGAAGAAAACACCCTTCTTCTCGATTTGCCCGCGGGGGTGACCTTGGCCAATATCAACACGCCGCAGGACATGGCGGATCCGAGTCGGGCCGGCGCCGGGCGGGTTCGACCGCAGGCGCCATGAAGATCAGGATTCACGACATTTGGATTTCCCCCGGGCACGATTTCAAGGGGCGGCATGGCCGGGGGCGCCTGAATCACGGGATGACTCCCGTCCAAGAGGCCGCCTGCCAAGCCGGTCGAGGCATCGCCGGCGACCGTTACCACGGGGAAAATCCCGGCTCGAAGACGCAGGTTACTTTTCTCTCGCGCGAGGTGGTCGACGTTTTGTGCCGCACGCTCGGGGTCGCGGAGCCCGATTATTCCGCCCTGCGCCGCAACGTGCTGGTCTCCGGTGTCGAATTGAATTCGCTCATTGGAAAAGTATTTTCCATCGGCCACGCGGTTTTCGAGGGCGTGGAAGAGTGCAAGCCGTGTTATTGGATGGATCAGGCGGTCGCTCCCGGGGCGAATGCCTTGCTGGCGGGCCGCGGCGGTTTGCGCTGCCGCATTCTGGCCGACGGGGTTCTCCGTCCGGGCCCAGCGAGCTTGGAAATCGTGACGCCGCCAGCGAAGACTTTTGCCGCCCTGTGCCAAAAGGCCGGAGGTTCCAGCCCGGTTGCGGACCGGCTCACGGAGGAACGCGGGCTGCAAATCGTGGTCAACGGCCAACCCTATTCCATGACGATGCAGACGCCGGGCGCGGAGCGTTTTCTCGTCCGCGGCCTCCTCCATGCCGAGGGAGCCGGCGAGGGAGGATTCCTTGTCTTTTCCAAGTCGGAGCTCACGGACCGCACCATCGTCGAGGTGGAGATCGATTGCCCCGATATCCCCGGCGGGGCGCGCCGTCTGGCCGCCAACTCCTCCTGCGGTCTCTGTGGAAAAGAGTCCCTGGAGGGGGTGTTTCGCGCCATCGAACCGGTGCAGAAAGGCACTCGCGTCCATGCGGCGGGATTGCTGCGCATCCACGAATCCATGCGTCAGAGGCAGTCGACCTTTGCCGGCACAGGCGGCAGCCATGCGGCCGCTGCGGCAACGTCGGAGGGCGAGATTCTCTGCGTGTTCGAAGACGTCGGGCGCCACAACGCGGTCGACAAGGTCGTCGGGTTCCTGTTGGAAAACGACCGCCTCTCCCGGGCCGATGTGCTCGCGGTGAGCGGTCGCGTTTCCTTCGAGATCGTCCAGAAATGCGCCCGCGCCGGCATTCCCGTGCTCTCGGCCATTTCCGCGCCGTCTTCTCTGGCGGTCGAGTCGGCCGAGCGGTGGGGCATTACCCTGGCCGGATTTTGCCGCGAGGAGCGCGCCACATTTTACAGCGGTCTCGGCCGCGTCGAAAGCCGCGGGGGCAGCGACCATCGTGGCTGAACCCCGGAAAAAAGCCGGTGGATGGGGGGCGCTCGCATCCTCGCTGCGCTTCCTCCGGCGCGAGGGTTTCTTCAAAGGGAACAAGACCCTCCTTCGCATGAACCAGCCCGGCGGGTTCGACTGTCCCGGTTGCGCGTGGCCGGAGCCCCGCAACGCGTCGGTCACCGAGTTCTGCGAAAACGGGGTCAAGGCCTTGACCTACGAAACCACCGCGAAGCGCGCCACGCCGGAACTTTTCGCAAGGCACACCGTGACCGAGATGCGGGCATGGGATGATTTCACGCTCGAGAATACCGGGCGTCTCACGCATCCCATGGCCTACAATCCGCAGACCGACCACTACGAGCCTGTCGGCTGGGACGAAGTCTTCTCCCGCATCGCGGCGCATCTCCGCTCGCTGGACTCGCCCGATGAAGCCGTCTTCTACACCTCGGGCCGCACAAGCAACGAAGCGGCGTTCCTTTACCAGTTGCTTGGACGGCTCTACGGCACGAACAACTTTCCCGATTGCTCGAACATGTGCCACGAGTCCAGCGGCGTGGGCATGCGGGAAGCGCTCGCCACGGGCAAGGGGACCGTCTCGCTCGAAGACTTCGAGAAAGCCGATGCGATCTTCATCTTCGGTCAGAATCCCGGCACGAATCACCCGCGGATGCTGAGCGAGTTGGAAAAAGCCTCCAAGCGGGGCGCTCGCATCGTTGCTTTCAATCCGCTGCGCGAGGCCGGTCTGCTCAACTTCACCCATCCGCAGCACCCCGCGGACATGATTTTCGGTCGCAGCACACCGATCAGTTCGCACTACTACCAGCTGCGCATCGGGGGTGACATGGCGGCCGTGCGCGCCATGGCCAAATCCATTCTGGAGAAAGCGCAGGACGATCCGACCCTGCTTGACCGGGGTTTCCTCGGGCAACACACCCACGGCTTCGAGGCCTATCGCGACATGGTGCGGGCCACATCCTGGAATTGCCTGCTCGACCAATGCGGCCTGACGCGGCGGCAGATCGACGAGGCGGCCGGTGTTTATCTCGGCGCGTCCAGCGTCATCTGTTGTTGGGCCATGGGGCTCACCCAGCACCGCCATGGCGTGGCCAATGTCCAGGAGATCGTCAATCTCCTGTTGCTGCGCGGCAATATCGGTCGCCCGGGTGCGGGTCCGTGCCCCGTGCGCGGCCACAGCAATGTCCAGGGAGATCGCACGATGGGCATCACCGAAGAACCCGCGGAGGATTTCCTTCTGCGGCTCGAAAAAGAATTCAACTTCACGGCGCCGCGCCGCCGCGGCTATGCCACCGTCCACGCCATCAAGGCCATGGCCGAAGGGCGGGTGAAGTTTTTTCTCGGTATGGGCGGCAACTTTGCCTCCGCCACGCCCGATTCCGGATACACGTGGGAAGCTTTGCGTCGCTGCGCTCTCACGGTTCAGGTCTCGACACACCTCAACCGTAGCCATGTCGTGCACGGCCAAGGTGCCCTCATCCTGCCCTGCCTCGGACGCTCGGAAGCCGACATCCAAGCCTCCGGTCGCCAGTCGGTCACCGTGGAAGATTCCATGAGCATGGTGCACGCCTCGACCGGGCGCAACCGCCCGGCCTCGGAGCACCTCAAGTCCGAACCCGCCATCGTCGCCGGCATCGGCCTGCAGCTCTTTCCCGGCGGCGCGGTGGACTGGGATTCGATGGTGTCCGACTACGACCGGATCCGAGAACGTATCGAGGCCGTCGTCCCCGGCTTTTCCGGCTACAACCGCAAGATCCGCCAACCCGGCGGGTTCCGGCTCCGCAATCCGGCCGCTCATCGCGAATGGAACACGGAGACCGGCCGCGCCAATTTCGTGTCCAACAAATTGCCCGACGACTCGCCGCGTCCCGGCCGTCTGCGACTCACGACCATCCGCTCGCACAACCAATACAACACGACCGTCTATGACAGCGGTGACCGCTATCGCGGGATCACCGGGGAACGGCGGGTCATTTTCCTGCACCCGGCGGATATGCATGAGCTCGGGTTGTCCGAACAATCCACCGTGACCATCCGCAGCCACGCGCCCGATGGACGGGACCGCCGTGCGGCGGGCTTCCGGCCGGTGGTTTATGACATTCCCCGGGGCTGCGCCGCCGCCTACTACCCCGAAACCAACGTGCTGGTCGGCCTTGACGAGCACGCCGTGAAAAGCTTCACCCCGATGTCCAAATGCATCGAGGTGTCCCTCGAACCCTCGGGGCCCGTGCAGCGGTGATCCGTCATCGACTGCTTCGACTTGTCTTGGAAAAAGCCGATTTTTTCCGGTTTCGTTTGGCAACGCACCGGCGAGAGGCAAAAATCCCGCAATGTCGTCGCCGGAAGCCATCATGATTCCCGTTTCGCCGCGGCATTCCGTGTTGCTCGCTCCCGAGTACGCGCAACTGATCAGGTCGGCTCCCGAGCACGATTATGTGATGCGCACCATCACGCGCCGCGAAGCCAACGGTCTGCCGCTCATGTCCGCGGAGATGGTCATCGCCGGCAAGGACACCCGCGCGCAATTCCCCTTGGCGGAAGAGTACCCCATGCACTTCCGCAAGACGTATTTTCCCGGGCGGCTGCACGGTGATCCGTCGTCCGAGTTCGACAACCAAAGCCGCGCCTCGGAAATCCTCGACGCGCCCCCGCCCATCGGTTGGACGAGGACAAGTTTCCGGTCGTGTTTTGTGCCGGGCAAACCCTACTCGCGTCTTACGCCCTTCGGAACCGAGCCCGTGGAAAGCAACGTTTCGGTGGCCCGGGAGATCGACTTGGCCAAGGCTGTCGGGCTCTGGTGGCTGTGCAACCAGACCTTCGCCCTGCTGGACAAACTGCACCGGGCCGGCATGGTCCACGGGGATATGGAGCTGCACAATATCGCCGTGGCGCCCGCGCCCGCCGAGGCGGTGCTCATCGATTTCGAGTTGGCCAAGAGAAAATCAGATTTGTCGGATTCCGACTGGCACAAGGCGTTGCACGCCGATTTCACCGAGCTTCTCAAGGAGGCGGTTTATCTGCAGTGCGCGCTGGGGCGCCAACCGGGCCCGCTGGCCGACATGGCCATGGAGCAGATCGCCGAGTTGTTCCCGTCGCCCGGTCTTTTCGAGCGGACTATCCGGCGACAGGCCTCGGTTTAGTTATGGTGTCGGGCAGCGGATAGCTCGCAACTCCGCCACGCCGAAAAAAGTCAGAGAGTCTCGGAGCAAGTCGGCTCGTTTTCCGATAAAATGCGCGTCACTCCATCACGCTGTTGAACCACGCCTGATAGCGTTCGTCCTGGGCCTCACGG
>JBMTVD010000072.1:0-9353 GCA_049451035.1 Chthoniobacterales bacterium
CCGTGTTACCGCCGTGAAAGGGCGGTGTCCTAGGCCACTGGACGATAGGGTCAGGAGAAACATGAACCATGCCCGGTACTTTCCCCGAAGGCAAGGCGCAACTGACGTGTTCCGGAGTTGCAACGCCTACGGCGCGGTGTCCGGATGCTCCGCGGCGTGTCCGTGGATGACTTCGAGGGCCACGGCCACGGAATGCGCGCAGATCATCCCGTCGCCTTGGACCTGCGAGGCGCTGCAAGAGCAGATGTTCTCCACGTCCGTGGGCGACAGGATGCGCAAACCGGAGGCGAACAGCCGCGAACCCGCGCGGACGGCGCCTTTGAGTAATGGAGGGGTGTAGCTTGCCGCTTTGATCTTTCCGGCGGCACGGATTTTACGGGCTTCAAAGACGACCGGCCACCCGGCAACGGAGGCGAGAAACTTTTCGCTGAGTGAAACCATCGTCTTGCAGTGGGTCTGGCTTTGTGTGGAAGGCCAAGGTCGGCGGGAAGTGCCTGAACAGCTTGCCGGTCATGCGCGGAGCCGAGATGCAAGCAGACAGGCCTGCGGGATCGGGGGTGAAAGGCGGCCCGGTCGGCAGAGCTGCGGACCTGCTACATACGGATGACGGGGTATTGGCGGCCTTTGTATTCGCCGGTCATCGAGTTGTTCGCGCTGTTGTAGGACACAATACGGAACTGGTGCAGGCCGGATTTGGGCATGGTGACGAGGATCGTGTCGTCTTGGAGTCGCCAGGTGCCGCGGCCGTAGCCGTTGCCGAGTCCGGCGATGGCGACACCTCCCTTTTTGAAGGTTATAATGTGGGGAAATCCCATCCACGTGCCGAGCAAGCGCTTGTCGAGGTTGCGCGGCAGGTCGGCGGCATACACCGAGGAAAAGGAGAGGAGGGTAAGAACAAGGAGGGCAACAAGCTTTCTCATATCTTCTCCGTTATTGCGGGCGCTCCGCCTTGGCAAGCGACGATTGCGGGAAATTTTCTTGCCGCCTTCACCTCTCGTGGGCACGTCTTGGTCATGTTCGGGGCGTGGCGTTGGCTTCTTTTGCTTGTCTTGGTGGTCCTCATCACCGCGTGCAGCCGTACCGGCAGAGTCGAGGGCCGCTATGGGGATGCGGAGAACCCGGCGATTCTCTATGTTTTCGGGGAGGATGGCTCCTGGCGGGCGGAGGAGGTCGTGGAAGTGGCCTCGGGGGTCTTCCCGCACGGGGCGGGCCTCCGTCTTCTGGGAACTTACGAGCGTCGAGGGGATATTTTGCTTTTGGAGTGCACTCAAGTTTCGCGACAGGAGCCCATGACCGGGGAGTTTCGCGAGGAAAGCATCCGTCTTCCAGCCTACAGCCACCGCTTGCGTGTCGAGGACGGGGCGCTTTTTCCGGTCGCAGACGAAGAGGGTCAGGAGGCGGCTTTCGCCTCGGACATTAATCCTTTGGGCGCAAGGAAATTGATTCCAAGAGTCGACTGAAAGCCCTCATTGCCGTTATCCGGGCGGCGAGGTATAAGCACCGCAGAACATGTTGGTTTTTTTCCCCCGTGAAACCGACGCGGTGCGTGTCGCGCTCACACCATCGAACGTCCCGAAACTGAGAAAAATGGGTTTGGAGGTCACGGTGGAGAGTGGGCTGGGGGCAGGGTTGGGCTGGTCGGACGATGCGTATGTGGAGGCGGGCGCAACCATCGCTGCCCCGGGGAACCCGCCACCTTCGGCCGGGCTGGTCGTAAGGGTGAACAAGCCTGCCGATGCTGCCACCGCCGCGCCGCGGGGTGCCGTGCACATCGGCAGTCTGGATCCCTTTCGCGAGAGGGCCTTGGTGGAGGCCCTGGCTGCGGCGGGAGTCTCCGCCATCAGCGTGGAAATGATTCCCCGCACGACCATCGCGCAAAAGATGGACGTGCTAAGTTCCCAAGCGAGTTTGGCCGGTTATGCCGCGGTTATCCTCGCGGCCGAGCGGTTGGATCGGGTGTTTCCCATGATGATGACACCGTCGGGCACGATTCCCGCGGCGAGGGTATTCATCATCGGAGCGGGCGTGGCCGGTTTGCAGGCTATCGCCACGGCCAAGCGACTCGGCGCGAAAGTGGAGGCTTTCGACACGCGCCCCGCGGTGGAGGAGCAGGTGCAGAGTCTCGGAGCCAAGTTCATCAAGGTGGATTTGGGAGCCACCGGACAAACGGCCCAAGGCTATGCCCAAGCGCTGACCGATGAGCAACTGGCCAAGCAGCGTGAAATAATGGCCAAACAGGTCGCGCAATCCGATGTGGTCATCACCACCGCGCAGGTTTTCGGGCGTCCCGCCCCGCGGCTTCTCACTGCGGCCATGCTCGAAACGATGAGGCCCGGCAGCGTTGTCATCGATATGGCGGCAGCGACGGGCGGCAATGTGGAGGGGTCCGCGCCGGGTGAGGAGAGAAAAGTCGGCGGCGCCTTGCTGGTCGGGGCGCGCAACTTGGCCGACCACGTGGCCGTCAACGCCAGCCAGATGCTCTCGAACAACTGTCTCGCGCTGATCGAGCACCTCTGGGACAAGGAGGCGCACGCATTGAAGATCGATCCGGCCGACGAAATCCTTTCCGGTTGCCTGCTGACGCACGGCGGCCAAGTCGTCCACCCGCAATTCCAGGACAAAGAATGATCTCGCCAATCCTCGCCGCTGCCGAGCCTGCCGGCCTCGGGGCCTACATTCCGCTCATTTTCGTTTTTATCCTCGCCACCTTCATCGGGCTGGACGTCATCCGCAATGTTTCGCGGTTGCTGCACACCCCGCTCATGTCCCTGACCAATGCCATCTCGGCCATCGTGATTGTCGGCGCCATCCTCGTGGCGGGGCCGGAGTTCGGTGATGACCACCCCCTCTGGGTCAGTATCCTCGGTTTCGTCGCCATCTGTGCGGCCTCGATCAACATCGTCAGCGGCTTCCTCATCACCAATCGCATGCTCAAGATGTTCAAGAGCCGCAAGCCGGAGGAAAAGCAGTGAGCACGGAGTGGAAGGACGTGGCCCTGCAGTTGGCTTATGTGGGGGCGAGTGTGCTGTTTATTCTCTCGCTCAAATGGATGAATTCTCCGGCCAGCGCGCGGCGGGGCGTCTGGGCGGGGGTGTGGGCCATGGTGCTCGGGGTCGGGGGCACGCTGCTCAACCCGGCGGTCGCGGTTTCGAGCCTCCCCTGGATCGCTCTGGCCATCATGGTCGGCGGCCTCATCGGCGTGCCGCTCTCCAAGGTTCCGCTGACAGCCGTGCCGCAGCGGACGGCTTTGTCGCATGCTTTCGGCGGCCTCGCTGCGGGCCTGGTCGGGACCGCCAAATACTACCTGTGGATTCACGAGGGCGGTCACAATCTGACGACGTTCCGGATGTTCGCCATCTCGGCCGAGGTCATCCTCGGTTTCCTCACGTTCACCGGCAGTCTCATGGCGGCCGGGAAGTTGCAGGAGGTTCTGCCGGGACGGCCGATCACTTTCCGCGGCCAATTGGTGGTGAATTTCCTGGTCCTGGGGGGCGCCATCGGCTGCGCGGCCGGGCTGATCATCAACCCGCAGTGGACTTTTCTTTTTCCTCTTCTGGTCGCGCTGGCCTTGATTTTCGGCGTGATGCTCATCATTCCCATCGGCGGGGCGGATATGCCGACGGTCATCGCCTTGCTCAACTCGTACGCCGGTCTGTCCGCCGTGGCCATGGGGTTTGTCCTCGACAACACACTGCTGATCGTCGCCGGTGCCCTCGATGGCTCGTCTGGCCTTATTCTGTCGGTCGTCATGTGCAAGGCGATGAACCGCAGTTTCAGCAATGTCCTTTTCGGGGCCTTCGGCTCCGCGCAGGAGGACAGCGGCGCGGCGCCCGGCCAGGCGGTAAAGAGTGCTTCCCCGTCCGAAGCCGCGGAGATCATGGAGCAGGCCGACGAAGTCGTCATTGTTCCGGGTTATGGCATGGCGGTGGCGCAGGCGCAGCACCGTGTACGCGAGTTGTACGACCAACTGACCAAGCGGGGCATCCGGGTGCGTTTTGCCATCCACCCCGTTGCCGGCCGAATGCCGGGGCACATGAATGTTTTGTTGGCCGAGGCGGATATTCCCTACGACGACCTTGTCGAGATGGACGAAATCAACCCCGAGATGCCCCAGGTCGACGTCGTCTTGGTTCTCGGGGCCAACGATGTGGTGAATCCGGCGGCCAAAAACAATCCGAAGTCGCCGATTCATGGCATGCCGATTATCGAGGCCGACCGCGCCAAAACCGTGTTGGCCGTGAAGCGGTCGATGAAGCCGGGTTTCGCCGGCATCGACAACGAACTTTACACGATGGACAAAACACTCATGGTTTTCGGCGATGCCAAGGCGGTCGTGGGTGATATGGCCAAGGCTTTGGCCGGCGATTCGGGCATGCATTGAAGGAAACGCGTCGCATGTCGTTGTACGCGCAGCGCGTTTTGTTCGTCGCCATCTTCGCCCGGGCGGCCTTCGCATCGGCTTCACCGGTCATTGACGACGGGGCCCTGGAGAGAAAATTCACGCAAGGCCTGAACGAACCCGGGGTAGTCGGGCTGAGTGGCACGCAAGCCTTCGGGGCGGTGCAGGAGGCGCAGGGAAAGAGGGTGCGTGTTTCCGACAGGCTGCCCGGCGGGGCTCCGGTGGACTACCAAGAGGCGTGCCGCGCGGTCGTTGTGGTCGGCTCCATCGAGCATTGCGGCGAGTGCGACGACTTCCATATGGGTGCGGTAAGCAGCGGTTGGGTCATCGATCCTCGCGGACTCATCGCAACGAACTATCACGTGTTGGAAGACAAAGACGCCCGGGAAATCGGGGTGATGGATTCTCGGGGGAAGGTCTATCCGGTTCGCCGGGTCGTTGCCGCGGACCGCGCGGGGGATGCGGCAATTGTCGAGGTCGACACGCGCGGGTCGGATCTTGTCTCGCTCTCCTTGGCTCGCGGCGTCCGGACCGGCGAGCGTGTGCGGGTCATCGGCCACCCCGACGGCCGCTTCTACAGTCTGACCGAGGGGATTGTTTCGCGTGTTTTCACCGAAGCAGCCGACGACACGGGCCAAGACCGCCGCACCTGGATGACGGTCACGGCAGATTACGGAAGCGGGAGCTCCGGGGCACCGGTCCTCAATGCCGACGGGGAGGTGGTTGGAATGGTCTGCAGCACCGCCGCGCTCCTGGCCGGTACGGAAAAGGACAAAAAGCCCGGGGCGGAAGACGTTCAAATGGTATTCCGGGACTGTGTCTCCTTGCCCACGATCCGCGGCTTGCTGCAGCCCTGAAGCACGGGATGGCGCGAGACGCGCCCACCATGTAGCGTGTCGCGCGTGGAAACACTGATCGACGCCGGACGCGGCCTTCTGGGTATCGCGGTGTTTGTCGGTATCGCGGTGTTGTTCAGTTGCGACCGCAAGAACATCCCTTGGCGCGTGGTGGGGGCGGGTTTGGTGTTGCAGTTTTTCCTGGCGGCGCTGGTCATGCACGTGCCGCCGGTGCGGATCGGTGTCGAGATGGTCGGGCTTTTTTTTGTCAAGTTGCTTGGATTCACCGCGGATGGCACCCGGTTTTTGTTCGGAACGCTTCTCGACGAACAATCCCACGGGGTCATTTTCGCGCTGAGTGTGCTGCCCTCGATTGTCTTCTTCTCGGCCTTGAGCGCCGCGCTCTATTACCTCGGGATCTTGCAGAAGATCGTGCACGCGATGGCCTGGGTTTTTTCCAAGACGATGCGTTTGAGCGGGCCGGAAACGCTTTCGGCGTCCGCCAATGTCTTTCTCGGCCAGACAGAGGCGCCGCTCTTGATTCGTCCGTGGTTGGCGGCCATGACGAAGTCCGAGGTTCTTTGCGTCATGATCGGTGGCATGGCCACGGTGGCCGGGGCGGTCATGATCGCCTACATCAGCTTGCTGGGGGGCGGGGACCCGGCGCAGCAGTTGGTCTTCGCCACGCACCTTTTGACCAAGTCGGTCATCACCGTACCTGCAGCCTTGATGATCGCCAAAATCCTGCTGCCGCAGACGGAACCGGTCGACACCTCGCTGCAACTGGCGCAGGAGAGCAACGGGGTGAATTTGCTCGATGCGATTTGTCGCGGAACCACCGATGGAGTGAAGTTGGCCGTGAATGTCGGCGCCATGCTGCTCGTCTTCACCGCGCTGGTCGCGCTGGTCAATTATGTGCTCGAGGGATGGATCGGCGAAGTCACGGGCTTGAATGCCTTGGTCGCCGCATGGAGCGGCGGGGTCTTCGACGGTTTCTCGCTGGATTTGCTCCTTGGGATGATTTTTGCCCCGGTGGCGTGGTTGATGGGTATCAGCGGCGAGGCGGTCATGGTGAGCGGGGCTTTGCTCGGGGAGCGGACCATGCTCAACGAGTTTGTTTCCTTCGTGCGTCTGGGCGAACTGAAAGCGACAGGCGCTTTCGCCGACCCGCGCAATCTCATGATCCTGACCTACGCTCTGGCCGGCTTCGCCAACATTGTGTCGATCGGTGTGCAGATCGGGGGTATCGGGGGTCTGGCGCCATCGCAGCGGGAGACTCTGGCGCGTTTCGGTTGGAGGGCGCTGCTAGGGGCAAGTCTCGCCTGCTTTCTTACGGGTGCGGTGGCGGGACTTCTCTCTCCGAGATGAGCGGGGTCGCCCGAAACATTGCTTGGATGTTTGGGCGCTGACCACCGGGCGGTTAGGGGCGCGTGCACACGCGCATGTTGTGTCCGTCTCTTGGGGTGTCGGCTTCTCCGCCAGCGCGGGCCGCACAGGCCTACCCTGTCGTCCACCCTCTCTGTCTGGAGCGTCCGGCGCGGGTCTTTAAACGTTGCAACTATTAGCTGTTCTTATATTTTCAAGACGCCATGAGCGTTGCATCTCTTGCTTCCCCTACGCGCCGGCCCAACCCGTTGGTGGCCTTTGTCAGGTCATCCATCGGCAAAAAGTGGGTGGTCGGAGTTTCCGGAGCCCTCCTGATTCTCTTTGTCCTCGCTCACTTGGCAGGAAACCTGACCATCTACGCCGGGGCATACGGGGAGGGTATCAATGTTTACGCCCAGGCGCTGCACAGCAGTCCGCTGCTCCTCTGGGGCGCGCGTGTCGGCCTCCTGATCGTGTTTGTTGTTCACATTTTCACCGCTGTTTCCGTGGTCCTCGAGAACCGGCGGGCCCGGCCGCAGCGCTACGCGGTCAAGGCGAGGGTGCAGAGCACCGTCTTTGCGCGCACCATGGCTTTGAGCGGCTTGGTGGTTTTGTCGTTCCTCGTTTTCCATGTGCTTCAATTCGCGGCCGGGTTCAGTACTTATTCCCACCTCTATGACCTCGAAGGTCGCCACGACGTGGCGGCTATGATCATTTTGAGCTTTCACAACCCTTGGGTTTCCGGATTTTACCTGCTGAGCCTCGGACTACTCGGCATGCATCTCAGCCATGGCATTTCCAGCGTCTTCCAGACTTTCGGTCTGAACGGTCGCAAGTCGGCCGGTCTGATCAAACACGCGGCACTCTTTGTGTCGTGGGCGCTGATGCTTGGGTTCGCTTCCATTCCGGTGGCCTCAATCTCGGGTTATCTGAAAGTTTTGCCTGATGACCGGCGCGTCGCTCCGGAACTCACGGCCTCTGCGAAATCATGAGCACGATCATCCTCGATTCGAAGATCCCGAGTGGCCCGCTGGCCGACAAGTGGACCAACTTCAAGGCGGCGAGCAAGTTGGTCAGTCCGGCCAACAAACGCCGTTACGAGTTGATCGTGGTTGGCTCGGGCTTGGCCGGCGGATCAGCCGCCGCGGTCTTCGGCGAACAGGGCTACAACGTGAAGTGCTTCTGCTATCAGGACAGCCCGCGCCGGGCGCACAGCATCGCGGCGCAGGGCGGGATCAACGCGGCGAAGAACTACCAGAACGACGGGGACAGCGTTGATCGGCTCTTCATGGACACGATCAAGGGCGGCGATTTCCGCTCGCGCGAAGCGAACGTCTACCGCTTGGCGCAGGTCAGCAACCGCATCATCGACCAATGCGTGGCGCAGGGCGTGCCCTTTGCCCGGGAATACGGCGGTATGCTGGCCAACCGCTCGTTCGGTGGCGCACAGGTCTCGCGCACTTTTTACGCGCGCGGCCAGACCGGACAGCAATTGCTGCTCGGGGTTTACTCCGAACTGAGCCATCAGATCTCGGCCGGCACCGTGAAGATGTATCCGCGCCACGAGATGCTCGACCTCGTGCTGGTCGACGGGCACGCCAAGGGGATCATCACCCGCAACATGGTGACGGGGGAGATCCAATCCCACTCGGCCGATGCGGTGATCTTGGCCAGCGGCGGCTACGGGAACGCGTTTTATCTTTCGACCAATGCGATGGGCTGCAATGTCACAGCCACTTACCGTGCCTACCGCCGCGGCGCGCTTTTCGCCAATCCGTGCTTTACGCAGATCCATCCGACCTGCATCCCGGTCAGCGGCGAATACCAGTCGAAGCTCACCCTGATGAGCGAGTCGCTGCGCAACGACGGACGCGTCTGGGTGCCGAAGCGCAAAGAGGATTGCGGCAAAAAGCCGTCCGACATCCCCGAGGAGGACCGCGACTATTTTCTCGAACGCAAATATCCGAGCTACGGCAATCTGGCCCCGCGCGACATCTCCTCCCGCTCGGCCAAGGAGGTCTGCGACGAGGGGCGCGGGGTGGGGCCGGGCGGGCTCGGGGTTTACATGGACTTTGCCGACGCGATCAAACGACTCGGCGAAAGCACGGTGCGCGAGCGCTACGGCAACCTCTTCGAGATGTATGAGAACATCACCGGGGAGAATGCCTACAAGACCCCGATGCGCATTTATCCCGCGGTGCACTACACGATGGGCGGACTGTGGGTGGATTACGAACTGCAGAGCAATGTTCCCGGGCTTTTCGTTATCGGCGAGGCCAACTTCTCCGACCACGGAGCCAACCGCCTCGGGGCCAGCGCGCTTATGCAGGGATTGGCCGACGGATATTTCGTCCTTCCTTACACCATCGGCAACTACCTCGCGCCGCTTCGCGGGACGCGGCCGGAGGCCAGTCGTCCAGAGTTCAAAAAAGCGGAGGAAGAGGTGCGCGACCGCATCAAGCGCCTGCTTTCCATCAAAGGCACCCGCACGGTGGACAGCTTCCACAAGGAAATCGGCAAGCTGCTCTGGGACGAGTGCGGCATGGCGCGGAGCAAAGAGGGCCTCGAAAAGGCGATCAAGCGCTTCGACGAAATCCGCGAGGAATTTTGGAGCACCGTCCGGGTGCTCGGAGACAACGAGGAACTCAACCAGTCGTTGGAAAAAGCCGGGCGCGTGGCCGACTTCATCGACTTCGGCCAGCTCATGTGCGAGGACGCGCTGGACCGCAATGAATCCTGCGGCGGCCACTTCC
>JBMTVD010000073.1:0-8971 GCA_049451035.1 Chthoniobacterales bacterium
CCCGGTGCAACCCCGCGAGAAACTCCATGGCCTCCGGGGTGAGCACGCGCTCCTGTCCGGGTTGCTGCTGACCTCTGACTTCGACTCCTTGGGGTGTTTTCATAGTGGATGATGCGAAAGGCGCGCCAAGGTTCCGGCGAGGACGCGCGCCCCGGAAGCGATGTGGGCAGGGTCGCTGTATTCCTCCGGGCGGTGGCTGTAGCCGTTGCGGCAAGGGATGAAAATCATGGTGGTCGGGCAGATACGCGCCATGAAAAGCGAATCATGGTAGGCACGGCTCACCATGCGCATCGTGGCGAGATCGAGCTTGAGCGCCACCTCTTCCGCGATGGCCAGGGTTTTCGGGTCGCCGTCGGCCGGCGGATCGGCATTGATTTCTTCCCAGGTAATTTTAACCCCGCGGCGGGAGGCGATTTCCTCCGAGGCCGAGCGCATCAATTCCAGCGCGCGCTGGCGCGTCTCGAGGCACGTGTCACGCAGATCGATCTCCAGCATCGCCTCGCACGGCACGCTGTTGATCGCGTTGGGAAAAATCTCCCACTTGCCGGTCGTGGCCACGGTATCCGGACTGCCCGAGGCGAGGGCCGCTTTTTCCACGGCGAGCGCCAATTCCGAAGCAGCCAGCGAGGCATCATGGCGCCCGGGCATGAGCACCGCGCCGGCATGACCACCCTCACCCGTGATGCGTACGCGGTAAGCGCTCGGACCGGCGATGGCCTGCACGATGCCGATCGGAATGTGTTGCTCCTCGAGGAGTGGGCCCTGCTCGATGTGCAGTTCCACAAAGGCGGAGTAAAAATTTCGCGGCAAAGCAACGGATTCCAAGGCGTCCGTCAGTCCGGCACGTCCGCGCCACCGGTCGAGCGACAGCCCTTCGCCGTCGCGCAAGGAACGCACCTTGTCCAGCGGCATGGCACCCGCCAGCAGACGCGAGCCCAGACATCCGATACCGAAGCGCGTCGGCTCTTCCGCGGTGAAAACGACCAACTCGATCGAGCGCATCGGCTGGAACCCCGCCTCCTGCAACGCCTCGATCGCCGTGAGTCCGCCGAGCACACCGACCACGCCGTCGTATTTGCCGGCATTGGGGATTGCATCGGTATGCGAACCGGTGGCCACGGCCGGGGCCTCGGGCGCACTGCCCTTCCAGCGCGCGAACATGTTGCCGACCGCGTCGATGCGGACCTTGAGTCCGGCATTCTCGCAAAGCTTGCGCAGATAGTCGCGCCCGCGCAGGTCGGCGTCGGAGAAAAGAACCCGCGTGACCACCGGCGGCGCGGCCTCTGTGATGAGCGACAATTCGTCGATGCGCTTTTGCAGGAGCGCGCCATCGACTTCGGGCAAACCGGCGGACATCACCCCAGGCGCGGCGCGCGGTTGACGTCCTTGTAGTAGATGTAGCGCGCGGGCGTTTTGCCCATCGCGACAAACCACTGCGGACAATATGGCGCCAGCCAGAGCGCATCGCCTTTTTGCACCGGGTGCCAGTCATCACCGAGCTTGTAGACGCCGGCTCCTTCGAGAATGAGCATCCCATGCTCCATGATATGGCATTCGACGAAAGGCAATGTGCCCCCCGGCGCGTAGGTGAAGATGTTCACCGCCATGTCGAATTCGGGTGTGTCGGGCAACAGCGCCTGCAATTGCGCCGCCGGATCACCGAGGAACGGTTCGGACTTGACCTTCCGCTCGTCCCCTAAAATGAAACCGGGTGTCGCCACGCCCGGGAGCACCTCAAATTTCTTGGCAAAAAGCAGGACACGCGCGCCCGAGTCGGTCGCGATGTCGAAAGTCCCTCCCGGTGGAATGTAAGCAAACCCGCCGGCTTTCAATTTTTGACCGTTCGCCGCGCACTCTCCGTCGACGACGTAATAAAAATGCTCGTCCTCCTTCGTTTGCCCCGCACCGCGTCCCCCCGACTCCATGACGTAGAGAGTCTCCGTGATCCGTGCTCCCATCCCCGCCGAAACCAAGACAAACGGCACCGTTTTGGTCCATCCGGGCTCGACGCTTGGCACATGGCTGTCGGGCGCAATGAGCGCGTAGAGCGGACGCACGGCGGTCCGCGTGGTTCCAAGGGGCGTGGGTATCATGACGTGGAAACAATCGCTCCCGCAGCCCGTCACTGACGAGCAGAATTCGCGTCACCCGAGCATCCGTCGGAACTCCTTCGGCTTCGACTCGAGCAGGGCCGGGGCACCCTCGAGGGCCCTTTGGCGCAGGGTCTTTTTGCTCCGCGGCAGATCGGGCGGGACTTTCAAACCACGCTGCCTGCCCAGCCAATGCTCGGCCATGCAGACGTCCTGGATCTCGCCCAGAGTTTCGCCGAGCCGGTCGACCCGCCGGGTGAATCGGGCCAGACGCGCGCGTCCCCCGAGGTATTCGCACTGGTAAAGGAGACGCTTCACCCGGCGCCGCCACGCATGGAACGCTTCGTCCGGCGCATTGCGGCGACGGGCGCCCTTCCATGTTTCGCGGGCCGCGCGGTAAGTGCCGACGGCCCGATCGGCGATCTCCGGCCATTCGATGGTCACCCAGTCCGGATAATCGGCCAGAACACCCGTCGCAAAATCGCACAGATGCCGGGCTTTGGTCAGGTCCGGCGTCATCGCCGCGCGCAAATGGTGCGCCTGACCCGGAGCATATTTGTCGGCCAGCAACTGGACGATGGTGGCATCGCGCGTCTCGGCGAAGAGATCCTTCAGGTCGCGACAAGGCGGCAGGAACATTTCGCGCCAGGCCCCGCCGCGGGGCACCAGACGCGAGAGTGATTGCAGGCGTTTGATCCGCGTCCGCAAAAAGTGGGCCTGCGCGGCGGGATCGCGATGGAAGCCGTCGATGGCGCGCGAAGCCTCACGCAGCAACTGGCGGAGCGTGGCCCGCAAGGCCGGGCCCGGTGCCAGCTTGCGGGGAGAGCGGGTCATGTGCGCCATTCTCCGCGCCGGCACCCCGCGCATCAAGCGGGGGAATGTGACAAATCAGGCCTCACGAACCGCCCGCGCGAGGGTCCGCGGCCACCGGCCCGCGACCACGCAACCACGCCGCGCACCCACAGCGCTGCGACCGACACCGGAAATTCCCGGCCGACATACGGACTGACCGGGTGGCGCATCAGCAAATCTTCGGCGCGCAAGGTCTGAGTACGTTGCCGGTCCAAGAGCACCAAATCGGCGTCCATCCCGGGCGAGATCGCGCCTTTGCGTCCGGCCAGACCAAATCGCCGTGCGACATTGGCAGCGGTCAGACGCTCCACCGTGGCGGCTTCGAGACCGGCCGCCCACAAGGAGGGCAGAAAGCTCTGTGCCCCGGCAATACCTCCCCACACGGCAAAGAAATCAGCCTGGTCCTTCATGGCGGGCGGACACGGCGAATGATCCGTCCCCAGCGTGTGCACACCGCCCGTCCGTACGCGTGCGACCAGATCTTCGCGCACGGATTCGCCGCGCAAGGGCGGGGCGCATTTTGCGGCGGCACCGATCCGCACCGCATCGTCGGCACTGAAAGCGAGGTAATGCGGGCACGTCTCCGCCGTGACATCGACACCGCGCTCTCCGGCCTGGCGGATTTCGTCGAGCCCCTCGCCACAGCTGACATGGACCACATGCAGGCGGCACCCGGTTTCACCGGCCAACTCACAGGCCAACCGGATCGCGGCCACCTCGGCGGGAATGGAGCGCGAATCCAGATAATCCCGCATGCTCGTGCGCCCCGCCTCGCGCGCCGCCGCCGTCGCGACGGCGACCAATTCCTCATTCTCCGCATGCACCGCCACCGGCAGGCCGAGGACCGCCGCCCGCTTCATGCCTTCGCGCAATGTTCCGGCGTCCGAACGCTTGAAGTCGTCGATGCCGCTGGAGGACATGAAGGCCTTGAAGCCAATCACCCCGCATTCCGCCAATGCGGACAAATTGTCGAGATTCGCCGGAGTGATTCCGCCCCATAAGGCGAAATCCACCGCGGATGACGCTTCGGCCGCGGCCCGCTTGAGCGCGAAACTTTCCGCATCGAGCGTGGGCGGATGCGCATTGAGCGGCATTTCGAAAACGCAAGCCGCGCCGCCCGCCGCCGAAGCCAGGGATCCCGTGGCCCAACCCTCCCATTCGGTGCGCCCTGGCTCGTTGTAATGAACATGCGCATCGATTGCCGCAGGCAACAGAACCTGCCCGGAGGCGTCGATCGCTTCGCGCGCCGGCACGTCTTCACCGACCGCCACGATTTTCCCGCCGGCCACAGCCACCGGCGTCACCTCCGTGCGGCCCGCGGAACAGACCTCGGC
Organism: Chthoniobacterales bacterium; assembly: GCA_049451035.1. Taxonomy (GTDB): domain Bacteria; phylum Verrucomicrobiota; class Verrucomicrobiia; order Chthoniobacterales; family JACTMZ01; genus JACTMZ01. Next base: position 4,277 of record JBMTVD010000073.1, read on the forward strand.
CCCGCGGATGATCAGATCAGCTTCACGCATATCGCGCGGCCATTTCCAGCACGCTGCGGGTCAGGGCATCGAGAGCCGCGCCCACATCCGCAGTCCGCACCGATTCATCCGGATGATGGCTGATGCCGTCCTTGCAGCGGATGAACAACATGGCGGCCGGACAGGCCAGCGCCATTTCGGCGGCATCATGCCCCGCGCCACTCGGCAACAAAGGCGCCTGCCCCGCGGATCGCCGGAGGATCGCCGAGAGCCGCGCCTCCATCGGTGCGGTCGGAGTTTCCTGCACCACCTTCCAATCCAAACGCAATCCGCGACGCCGCGCCACAGCGGAAGCCACGCGGTACAACTTTGCGCAAGCTCCTTGGCGTCTGGCATCTTTGGCATCGCGCACGTCGAGACTGAAAGTGACCCGGCCCGGAATCACATTGCTCACCCCGGGGTCGACGGCGCATTGGCCGACCGTGGCTACCACTCCGAGTTTTTCCGCGGCCAGCACAACCTCGGACGCCGCACACAAAGCGTCCTTGCGCATGCGCATCGGCGTCGTCCCCGCGTGACCGGCGCGACCGGTGAAACATGCACGAATCCGCGTTTGTCCGGCGATGGCCGTGACCACGCCCAGCGGACGACGCCTGGCCTGCAGAACGGGACCCTGCTCGATGTGCGCCTCCAAATAAGCGAGCAATCCGCCGCGCTGACGCCGCGCCTTCGCTATCCCTTTCTCCCGGATGGTCTTGAGATCGTGCTTGGTCAGGAGTCCAAGCATGGCCCGGCTCCCCAGGTAGGTCGTGTGATACTTCACGCCCTCCTCGTCGGAAAAACCCACCACTTCCAGATGAAAAGGGAGATCGTGTCCGTGCAAACGCTGCGCCACCGCGATGCCGAGCAGGACTCCGAGAGGACCGTCGTATTTCCCCGCATTACGCACCGTGTCGAGGTGCGAACCGATGATGACGGCCTTGGCGTTGCGCTTCGCCGCGGGCCGTCGTCCGATCAGGTTGAAAGCCGCATCTTCGCGCACCGTCATCCCGGCTTGCCGCATCCACGAGCCGACGAGTTTGTTGGCCCGCTTCATCGCCGGCGAGGCGAAGGTCCTCGTCAGGGCACCGCGCTCCTCGCTGATGCGCCCCAACTCGTCGCAACGCCGCATGATCAGGCGGGCGGCAGAGGAAACCGCGGACGACATGGCCGTTCAGCTGCCCCGGTAGGTGGAGTAACTCCACGGCGAGCAAAGCAGGGGCACGTGGTAGTTTTGCGCCGCATCGGCGATGCGGAACCTGATGGGCACCAAATCAAGGAACTTGGCTTCACCGAAATAAGCGCCGACATGGAAGACCAGCTCGTATTCCCCTTCGGCGATTTCCCCGGGCCCGAGAAGCGGTGCATCGGTGCGGCCATCGCTGTTTGTGGACACCGTTTTGACCGTGTTGCCGGCCGGCAGGCGCCGGAGTTCGATCTTCATCCCCGCTGCGGGACGGCCGCCGGCGGTATCGAGAACGTGTGTGGTTAGTTTCCCCATAGGATGTCGTGCAGCCGCAATGCGGCGATTTTGTGGATTTCGGCCAAGGCTGCTTTCTTCTCCGCCGCCGCGTCGTTTTGCAAGCGCCGCGGAAAGGCCTCGAGGATAGCATCCTTCTTGTTCATCCGCGCGCAGATGATGAACGGGAACCCGAACTTCTCCCGGTAAACCGCATTGTGGTTGCGGAAAATCTCCGCTTCGTCCGCCGTCAAATCCGTCAATCCGGCCGCCGCCTGCTCCCCCTGCGACTCGGCGGTCAAAACCGCGCGGCCGACCAAGTCCGGGTGAGCCATGATGAGCGCCAGTTGTTCGGCTTCCGGCGCATGATTGACCGCCTGCTGCAAAGCATGGCGCAGGTGATCCGCGTCGGTGAAAGGACGGTGCGCCGCCACCCGCCGGGCGAAATGCGGGGAGTGTTCGTAGACGGGACCGACCACGCGCACGAACTCCTCCTCCATCGCGGCATTCAGTGCGGCGAGCTTGGAGGTCATGCCTTCGCCTGGATCCATGCCATGGTTTTGTCCGCCAAACGATCGAGCGCTTCGACACTCAAAGCGAGGTGCTCCTCCTTCGTATCCTCGATCTTGTTGTGGCTGATCCCGTGCAGACTCTGCACGAACATCATGACCGTCGGCACGCCCGCCATGCAGATCTCCGCCGCATCGTGCAGCGGCCCCGAGGGCAAGCGGTGGGAAACCCCGCAGGTTTCCTTGATGGCCTCGTCGCAGAAGTTGACGAGATCCGGATGGAAGGGCGCGGGCGCGATATGCCAGAGACGCTCCCAATCAACACTGCATCCGGACTCCTTGGCAAAGCGCTCGCTCGCCGCCTGCGCCTCCGCATACATCGCAGCCAGTTTGTCCGCCTCGAGGTGTCGCTGGTCGAGAGTGATACGGCAATCAGCCACCACACTGGTCACGATCCCCGGCTTTGTCGTGCAGGACCCTATGGTGCAGACCCCCATCCCGCTGCGTTTGGCGATCTCGTAAATTTCCGGACTCATCCGCGCCGCGGCGAGGAACGCATCCTTGCGGCGGTCCATCGGCGTGCTTCCGGAATGCGCGGCCTGACCATGGAATGAGATGGCATGGCGCTCCACCCCGAAAGTGCCCAGCACCGCGCCGAGCGGCAGATCCTTGTCGAGGAGCACCGGACCCTGCTCGATATGCAGTTCGAGGTAAGCCGCGGCATTTTTCAACTCGGTCCCGCACTCCTTCACTTTTTCGAAGCTGATCCCGACCTTCTTCAGGGCGTCCGGCAAACTGATCCCGTCTTGGTCAACGAGTCCACGCGCCTCGTCCATGTCGAGATTCCCCGAGCAGGCGGACGACCCGAAAAGGCTCTTGCCGAATCGCGCACCCTCCTCGTCGGCCCAATCGACGACCCGCAGCGTCACCGGCGGCTTGCCGTCGTATTGCGCGCAGATGCGGCGCATCACCTCCACCCCGGCGAGCGTGTTGAGGCAACCGTCGAGCCATCCGCCATTGGGAACCGAATCGATGTGACCACCGATAAGCAACTCCTTCTCGCTCTCCCCCCGCAGCGTGGCCCAGAAATTTCCCGCCGCATCGTTATGAATCTCGACCGGGAGCCCGTCGAAGCGCTGCCGCAAGAACTCGCGCGCCTTGACCCACATCGGCGTGAAGGCCACCCGCTGCGCGCCGTTGTCGTCGCCGGTCAGCGCGCGCAACTCCTTGAGTTCATCGATTGTCCGCCGGGGGCTCAAGGCAGTGGCCATGACGCGATTGTGCGCCCAAGGCGTTGGAAAAAAAGCGCTTTTTGATCTTGCGGCCGCCGAGACGAGTCCTACTGTCAGCCTACGTCACGCGTTCCCCCAAAGCCGCGCGACGGCAACGCAGTCGTCCTTATGCCGATCCAACCGCTCCTCGATGCCGAGACGGCCGCCCGCAACATGGCGGAAAAAGAGCCCCGCTACTCCCCGCAGGAGGCCCTCATCGAAGCCAACCGCTGCCTGTTCTGTTTCGATGCCCCTTGCATCATGGCCTGCCCGACCGGCATCGACATTCCGTCCTTCATCAAAAAGATCGCCAACCAAAACCCCGTCGCCTCGGCCCGCACCATCCTCACCGCCAATGTCCTGGGCGCCAGTTGCGCCCGCGTCTGCCCGACCGAGGTCCTTTGCGAAGGCGCCTGCGTGGTCCTCGACCTCGAAGGCGACCCGGTGAAAATCGGACGCCTCCAACGCTACGCGACCGACTATGTCTTCGAGCGCCACATCGACGTCCTCCACGCGCCGAAGCAACAGAACGGCAAGAAAGTGGCCGTCCTCGGTGCCGGTCCCGCCGGGCTCGGCTGTGCGGCCGAACTGGCCCAACTCGGCTACGAAGTCACTGTCTTCGACAAAAAGGAAGCCGGCGGGGGCCTCAATACTTACGGCATCGCCTACTACAAGATGCCTCCCGAGATCAGCCTCGACGAAGTGAAGATGATCGGGCGGCTCGGTGTGACGTTCCGTTACGGCGTGGAAATCGGCAAAGACATCACCGCGGCCGGATTGGAAAATGATTTCGATGCCATCTTCATCGGTCTCGGCCTCGGCGGCGCCAACCGCCTCGGCATTACCGGCGAAGACCTTCCGGAGGTCGTCGATGCGCTCGACTTCATCGAGTGGATCCACACCCGCCCGCTCCACGAAGTCCCCGTCGGCCGTCGCGTTGCCGTGCTCGGCTGCGGCAACACCGCGATCGACGCGGTCAGCCAGTCGAAACGCCTCGGCGCCGAAGTCGCCACCATCATCTACCGCCGCGGCGAGGAGGACATGCCGGCCTACGGATTCGAGTACGAACTGGCCAAAAACGACGGCGCCACTTTCCACTTCCACACCGTCCCGACCGAGGTGCTGGCCGAAAACGGACACGTCAAAGCCCTCCGCTTGGCCAAGACCGAAGTGCGCGATGGCAAACTTCAAGTCGTTCCCGGCTCCGAGTGGGTCGAGGAATTCGACCTCGTGTTGAAAGCCGTCGGCCAGGAAAAGCAAACCGGCCTCCTCACGCAACTCTTCCCCGGCCTCAAGCTCGATCGCAAGGGCCGCGTCGAACACAACCCGGAAACGATGGAGACGGCCGTTCCCAAGATCTTCGTCGGCGGCGACTGCGCCAACGGCGGACGCGAAGTGGTCAACGCCGTGGCCGAGGGCAAAAAGGCCGCCCGCGGCA
>JBMTVD010000074.1:0-8505 GCA_049451035.1 Chthoniobacterales bacterium
CCAAAACCAAACTGAGCCGCCGCTTCGGCGTTTTCCTCGTCGGCTCGCCCAAACATTTCGAGCGCCGCAGCTACCCGCCCGGCATGCACGGACAAAAAGGCATGCGCCGCAAGACCTCGGAATACGGCCTCGCCCTCGCCGAGAAGCAAAAGCTCAAAGCCCAATACGGCGTCCTCGAACGCCAGTTTCGCCGCTACTTCGAAACCGCGCTCTCCCGCCGCGGCATCACCGGCGAAACCCTGCTCCAACTTCTCGAGACCCGTCTCGACAACGTCGTTTACCGTCTCGGTTTCGCCCGTACCCGCACCGCCGCGCGCCAGATGGTCGCGCACGGACACGTCAAAGTGAACGGCCGCAAAAACGACATCGCCTCGGCGAACATGAAACCCGGCGACGTCGTCTCGATCAAAGATTCACCCAAGCCCCGCGCCCTGGCCGCCCGCCAGATGGAAGCCACGCAAATCCGCACCGTGCCGGACTGGCTCGTGGTGGACCGCGACAACTTCAGCGGCACCGTCAGCCGCATCCCGACCCGTGAGGAAATCGCACCGGTCGTCAACGAGCAACTCGTCGTCGAACTCTACTCGCGCTAAGCGGGAAATTGACTCCTCGCAAACGCCGTCCCGCGCTCCCGCAGGACGGCGTTTCTTTTTGCCGAAGGCCGCACCAGTCGGATCCTTGCCGTCCCAGAAGAGGGGCGTTGCAAGAGCTGTACGGTCGCGGTCCGCAGGCCGTCTCCTTCCGGACCTCTTTGGGGCCTTTCCCGCGGAGTATCGGCGCTTGCGGGTTGACATTATCCGCCTGCCGACCCTATTTGCGGAGGTCTCATGCGAGCTTTCGGCCGTTTCGCCCGCCTTTTCTGGCTTCTGGCCGCCATGCTGATGGCGGCAGGTTCCTACGGGCATGCTCATGCCGAGGACCATTGCGCCGTCGCCGCCGAGGCCGGAAGCCACGAGAACTCCCCGTGCGGCGATTCTTCGTCACCGTCGGTGTGCCATTTTTGCTGCCACGCCCATGGAGCGGCCATCCCTGCCGACATGACGCCCCCCATGGCTGTTGTGGCACCGGTCAGGCCGCATGGCTTTTTCCGCGCGCGGATACCCGCGGCGGGTGCGATTCCCGAAATCGAGCACCCTCCCCAATTGTCCTGAAGGCGGCGGACCTCAAGTCCTTCCGCTTTGCCATCGGCGGACCGTCGGTCCGCGCGACCGTAGCCAACCCGGGTCGTGGTGTCGCCACGGTGCGCCGGGAATCCCCTGAGGACAAAAACCAACAACCACCATGAAACAGATCAGATTTTTCCGGTTGGCCGCCTTGCTGCTCGCGGTGTGGGTGAGCTCTGCCGTTGCCAAGGACTTGTCGCTGCAGGAGGCGGTTCACACGGCGTTGATGAACAACCGCGACTTGGCGGCGGCGCGCCACATCGTCGGACAGGCCCAGGGACGTCTGCGCCAAGCGGGGTTGCTGCCCAATCCCGAGGTGGAATTCAACGGCTACAGCGACTTTGTCTCCGACCGCGAAGGGGAGGGGGCGTTCGTCATCGGTCTCCACCAATGGTTCCCTCTCACTTCACGGCTCGGCCTCGCGCGGCAGGTGGCGCGCGTGGACGTGGCCATGGCGCTTCGCGAAGTGCGCAATCGCGAGCGATTGCTCGTTGCCGAGGTGCAGCAACTCTACGCGCGAGCCCAGGCCGCGCGCCGCCGGGAGCAGTCCGCCGCGCAGGCCCGCCGCGATTCGTCCGACCTTGTTTCGCTGGCGCGGGAGCGTCTCGCCTCGGGCCAGGGTTCGTTGGCCGAGTCCGCCCTCGCCCGCGTGGACGAGCAACGCTGGGGCAACGCCGCGAGCGTCGCGGCGACCGAAGCGGACAAATACCTTCTCGAGATGAAAACCTTGCTCGGACAGGCGGCCGATGCGCCGCTTTCGCTGGCGCAGTCTTTGGAGTCGGTTGTCGATCAATTGCGCGCGGAGGCACGGCGCGAACGCATCTCGTGCCGCCCCGACATGGAGCTGGCCATGCTGGCCGCGGACAAAGCGGCCGCCGAAGTCGCCTTGGCCCAAGCGAGTGCCTGGGAGGGAATGCGTCTCGGTATCGAATACATGCAGGACCGGGGCGTCGACCAACCGGGCGGAATTTCGACGGGTGATTTTCTCGGGGTGAAAGTCACGCTACCCCTGCCGGTGTGGGACCGCAAAGAAGGACTGACCAGGGAACGGCAGGCTGTCGCCGAGGCCGCGGCGGCGCAACGACGCGCCCTTGAACTCGAGGTGGCCAACAGCATTGCCGCCGCGCGCGCGCAAGCCGCCTTGTTCGACAAGCAATGGCAGCGTTACCGGTCCACGACAGAACCGCTGGTCGAATCGGGCAGCCGCGAGATCGCGCAGGGATTCGACGAGGGGCGGGTCGATGCGCGCGACCTCCTCATGGTGCGTGCGCAGAATGCCAGCTTGCGCGTCGAATCGACGGCCATGCTCGAAAACCTGGCCTTGGCCCTCATCGGACTTGAAGCCGCGGCCGGGAGTCATCCGGCCATGTCCGCCCCCTATGTGGAGGAGGTCCCGCTGCACCGGAAAAAGAAAACAAAACCATGAAACTCATCCTCGCAATCATCACCGTCCTGCTTTTCGCCGCGGCGGCCCGTGCCACGCCCGGCTGCCAGGAGCACCCTTTGGAGAACGCAGGAGGGGAGCATTCCGACGGCCCGATCGTGCTGACCGAGACGCAGGCGTCGAATCTAGGCCTCCGGACGGAACCGGCCGAGATCGCCGAGATCGCCCCCGCCGTGGAGGTGCCCGCCGTGCTCGTCCTGCCTCCCGAAAAACACGCCCGCATCAATGCGCCTTTCGCGGGCCGCGTCACCGAGTTGCTGGTCAAACTCGGCGACCATGTCACCAAGGGTCAACCCCTCATGCGCGTCACGCCGCTGGCCGTGGGAAGCCCCGCCCAGGAATTGCGCGCGCCGATTGACGGTGTGGTCTTCGACCAGGAAGCAGTCATCGGTCTGGCCTTCACGCCGGAGACGACCCTCATGCATACCGGCGACTACCGCGAACTGCTCGCGCGCGGCAGCTTCTACCAATCACCCGGACTCACGGAGATCAAAAACGGGCAAAAAGCCGTCCTGCTCCTCGATGTCTTCCCGGACGAGAAATTCACGGGCACGGTGCAACGCGTCGATCCCGGCCATGGCGAGGGCAGTCCGTTCTTCCATATTTACGCCGTCGTGCCGAACCCGGATGACCGCCTGCACCCGAATTACCGCGCGCGCATGGTCGTCGAGACCGCGCCGCCGGAGCCTGTCATCGCGGTGCCGAGGCGCGCCCTCCTCGGGCGGCTGGGGGCCAAGTTCGTCTACGTGCAGACCGAGCCGCTGCATTTCGAGCGGCGTGATGTGAAGACCGGATTGGCCTCGGGCGACCGCGTGGAAATCGTCGAGGGACTGCTGCCGGGCGATGCCGTGGTGACCAACGGCCATTACCAGCTGCAATACGTGCTGTCGGCCACATCCACCGAGCCCCACGGCGACGAGCACGGGCACGCCCATTAGACGAATGTTCGACAAGCTGATCGCCTTTTCCGTACGCAACCGGCTCCTCGTGGTGCTCGGGGCGGCCCTCGTGGCGGCGTACGGAGGCTATGTGCTCACGCGCATGCCGGTCGATGTGTTCCCCGATCTGAATCGCCCGACCGTGACCATTTTCACCGAGGCGCCCGGTCTGGCTCCCGACGAGGTGGAAACGATTGTGTCGCTTCCGTTGGAGACCGCGGTGAATGGCGCGGCGGGCGTCGAACGGGTGCGCTCCCTGTCCGGCATCGGCGTCTCCCTCGTGTTTGTCGAGTTCGGTTGGGAGACCGACATTTACCGCGCGCGGCAGATTGTCACGGAGAAAGTCGCGGAAGTCGCCGATACGCTGCCCGGGAACATGCAGCCGTTTCTCGGCCCGGTCTCCTCGATCATGGGGCAAATTCTCGCGGTCGGCTTGACCAGCGACAATCCCGAGATCACCCCCACGCAGTTGCGCACCCTTGCGCAATGGGACATCCGCCGCCGCCTCCTCTCCGTGCCCGGCGTGTCGCAGATCACGGTGATCGGCGGTGATGTGCGCCAATACCAGGTGTTGGTCGATCCGGCCAAACTTGCCGCCACCGGCGTGGCCTTGCAGGACGTCGAGGCGGCGATCGACGAGTCGAACGTCAACTCCTCGGGCGGCTTCCTTCCCGACGCGCACACCGAGCGCCTCATCCGTAATCTGGCGCGGTTGGAGAGCGCCGCAGAGCTCGGCGACACGGTGGTCAAAGTTCTGCCCGACGGATCCGCCATCCTGCTCGGGCAAATCGCCGAGGTTCGCGAGGGCGCGGCCGCGACGAAGCGGGGCGACGCCGGCATCGGGGGAGAACCGGCGGTCATCCTCACCATCCAGAAACAGCCGGATGCCGATACCGTCGAGCTGACGCGCCGCCTCGAGGGCGAGTTGGCATCCCTGCGCAAAAACCTTCCGGAGGGCGTCCGCATCCACGACGACATTTTCCGGCAGAGCAATTTCATCGAGCGCGCCATCCACAACGTCGAAGAAGCACTGCGCGACGGAAGCATCATGGTCGCCGTTGTTTTGTTTTTGTTCCTGCTCAATTTCCGCACCACGGCCATCACCCTGACGGCCATTCCGCTTTCTCTGCTGGTCACCTTCATCGTGTTCAAAGCCGCGGGACTCGGGATCAACACCATGACGCTCGGGGGTCTCGCCGTGGCCATCGGCGAACTGGTCGATGACGCCATCGTGGACGTGGAGAATGTGTTCCGCCGCCTGCGCGAGAATCGTGCGGCCGGATCGCCCAAGCCGGCGTTGCAGGTGGTGGTGGCGGCCTCGCGCGAGGTGCGCAACTCCATCGTCTTCGCCACGATCCTGGTCATCCTGGTTTTTATCCCGCTCTTTGCCTTGCAAGGCATCGAGGGGCGGATCTTCACCCCGCTGGCGCTCGCTTACATCGTGTCCATTGTCGCCTCTTTGGCTGTTTCGCTCACGGTGACGCCGGCCCTGTGCGCCCTGCTGCTGCCGCGCATGAAGCGGATGGAGCATCCGCGGGATGGATGGCTCGTGCGGAAAATCAAAAGCGCCGAAGCGCGGTTGCTCGAGTTCGGGTTCCGCCGGCCGCGCGCCGTGATGCTCGGTGTGGCCGCGGCTTTGCTCGCCGCGCTGCTGCAGCTGCCGACTCTGGGCCGCGAGTTTCTGCCGGAATTCAACGAAGGCAGCGCGACGGTCTTCGTGACTTCCGCCCCGGGCATCTCGCTCGAGGAAAGCAACCGGGTCGGCGCCATCGCGGAAAAACTGGTCATGCAGGTGCCCGAAGTGCGCACCGCGGCGCGGCGTACGGGGCGGGCCGAGGGCGACGAGCATGTCATGGAAGTCAACGCGACGGAAATCGAGTTCGAGTTGGAACCGTCGGATCGCTCGCGCACGGAAATTCTGGCCGACATCCGCGAGAAATTGTCGGGTCTGCCCGGTGTGGGGGTGAGCGTGGGTCAGCCCATTTCGCACCGCATCGACCACATTCTTTCGGGTGTGCAGGCCCAGATCGCCATCAAGGTGTTCGGGGACGATCTGGCGGTCCTCCGGCGCCTGGCCGGCGAAGTGCGCGAGGCCGTCGAGGGCGTTCCGGGGATGGCCGACGTGCAAATCGAGCGCGTCACTCTCGTGCCGCAGGTGCATGTGCGCTTCGACCGCAAGAAGTGCGCCGCTTACGGCCTGCGCCCGGGAGAGGCCGCACGCTATACCGAGCTGGCTCTCAAAGGTGCCGCTGTCACCCGTGTCATCGAGGGGCAGCGGACCTTTGATGTCGTGTTGCGCCTGACCGACGAGGCGCGCAACGATGTCGAGGCCATCCGCGCCATCCCGGTGGATACGCTCTCCGGCCAATTGGTGCCCCTCGGCCTGATTGCCGACGTGTCCGAAGCGATGGGCCCCAACATGATCAACCGCGAAAATGCCCAGCGCCGCATCTACGTCTCGGCCAACGCCGCGGGGCGCGATCTCGTCGGCGTGGTGAACGACGCGCGCGCCGCCATCGCGGACAAGGTTGTCTTGCCCGAGGGTTACTACATCACCTACGGCGGGCAGTTCGAAAGCGAGGCTGGCGCTTCCCGCCTCATCCTGGTGCTCGGTCTCTGCAGTCTCGCGGGCATGTTTATCGTTCTCTATCTGCAGTTCCGCAGCGCTTCCTTCGCGGCCCAGGTGATGCTGAGCATCCCGCTCGCTTTCATCGGCGCGGTCTTCGGGGTGAAGTTTCTCGCCGGTGGCGTCATGTCGGTGGCTTCCCTCGTCGGGTTCATCGCCTTGACCGGCATCGCCGCGCGCAACGGGATCATGATGATCTCGCACTACTTGCATCTCATGAGGGAGGAAGGCATGCCGTTCGGCCGCGCAATGATCGTGCGAGGCACGCAGGAACGCGTCGTGCCCGTCCTCATGACGGCTCTCACGGCCGGCCTCGCCCTGTTGCCCTTGCTCCTCGGGGCCGGCCAGCCGGGACGGGAAATACTGCATCCGGTGGCAGTGGTCATCTTCTGCGGCCTCGTGACCAGCACGGCGCTTGATCTTGTCGTGCGCCCTATCGTTTTCCGAAAATACGGCGTCCACGCCTCCCGGCGCCTCGTGCCGCAGGCCTTTTCCGAAAAAGCAAACCAGACCACACCGACACCATGAAATATATCCTCGCCCTCGTCGTTCACCTCGCAGCCACGGTCATGCTCCCAGCGGGCGAGGCCGCCGACCATCGTCACAGCCACGCCGACATCGTGGTGCCGGCCACGTTGTCCGAACTGCGGGCGGGCATCGCGGCTCAACAGTCGGCTTTGTCGGCGGCACTCGGGGCCAAAGACGCGACCGCGGCCCATGCCGCAACCGACGCCTTGGCTGCTTTTGTCAAAGCCGTCCCCGCCGCGGCGGAAGGCCTCGAGGCAACGGCCAAAGAACGTGTTGTTGGCATGGCCAACAACGCGGCCCGGGCGTGGAGCGAAACCGCGCACGCGGCCGAACACGGTGACTATGACAAAGCCGGCCGCGAAGCCGCCAAGGCGGCCGCCGCTTACCGCTTGTTGGAAAGCCGCTTGCAGCCGCGGTAGGTCCGCGGTCACCCGCATCCGGCCTGCACTCCCGCTCCACAGGTCGAACCCGGGGAGGGGAGAGAACCGGCAGTTAGGGCATGGCGCTTTGCGAGGTCCCGGATTTCGGTCGGGCCGAACCGGAGACGTCAGGACGCCCCGGTCAGGTGCGACAGCACGCCGGCCATCAGCTTGTTGAGTTCGCGGTATTTCTCCGGCGGCGCGGACAAAATTTCCTCCTCCGTTTGCACGTAGGGGCCCGGCGCAAGATCCGGGCGGCCCGTGGAGACGAACTGCCGTGCCGTCTCGGGAGTCGTTTCCAGATGGAATTGCAGCCCGATGACTTGCCGGCCGATTTGGAAGGCCTGGTTTCGGCAGGCCTCGCTTTCCGCCAGGTGCACGGCGTCCTTTGGCAGATCGAAAGTCTCCCCATGCCAGTGGAAGGCCTCGCAGGCGGACGGAAAGCGGAAAACTTTGTCGGCGCCCGTGGCGACGTCGCGGATCGGGTGCCATCCGATTTCTTTGTGCGCGTTGCCGTAGACGGGCGAGCCCAAGGCCGCCGAGATGAGTTGCGCGCCGAGGCAGATGCCGAGCACTTTTTTGTCCGCGTCCAGGGCGGCGCGAAGGAGTTGTTTTTCCCCGCGCAGCCACGGAAGACGGTCATCGTCGTTGGCGCTCATCCCGCCGCCCATGATGATCAGCAAATCGAAGTCCGACACCCGCGGGAGAGGTTCGTTTTCGTGGAGCATGGTTCCGCGGATGGCGAAGTCGCGCTGCGCCAGCCATCCCCCGATGCTGCCGAGTCCTTCCTGAGGTTCGTGCTGGAGATAGTGCGCCCTCACCCGCCACGAGGGCACACTGCGGCGCCCCCGGTCTCAAGCCGGATCTGGGGATCGCGCAAAATCACTGGCCGGGCGTCCCTGGCGGGTTAAGTTGTCGGCATGTCCAAACGTGTGCTCTGTCTGCTGGCCGACGGCGTGGAGGAGATGGAGTTGGTCGCGCCGGTCGACGTGCTCCGCCGGGCGGGTGCCGAAGTCGTCATGGCCGCGGTGGGCGACGGTATTCATGTGGCCGGACGCAACGGCATTGTTCTCCACGCCGATGCGATGTTGTCGGCCACGGACCCCGGAGGTTTCGATCTGCTCCTCATTCCCGGCGGGGCGGCCGTGGCCGTGTTGCGTCAGGATGGGCGCGCCGCGGCACTGGCCAAAAACTTCGCCGCGGCGGGCAAGCCCGTGGCGGCCATTTGTGCCGGTCCGCTCGTGCTCGAGGATGCCGGATTGCTCGAGGGCAAAAGGTTTACCGCGCACTTCTCGGCGGCCAACGAATTGCCCGGCGCCCAAACCGGCGAGCGCGTCATGGAAGACGGCTTAATTATCACCTCGCGCGGGGCGGGGACCGCGCTCGA
>JBMTVD010000075.1:0-8482 GCA_049451035.1 Chthoniobacterales bacterium
GGGAGCATGCCCTCCGGCTCGTCTGACCTACGGGTCGGAGAGAAGCCTGGAGCATGGGGGGGCGGACAGTCGGCGAGCAGCTTGGAAATGGCGCGGTAGGTGGCGAGGCCGTGAGCGGGGATGCGGAGCAAACGACGCCATTTGGGTGCACCATCGCTCATCCGAGCCCAGATTGATTTGGGAAGAACAGGCTCAGCCTTGAAGACATCAGCGACTTCAGGAACACACTCTTTGCTGGCGAAGAAGCGGACTTGGTCACCTTCCGCAGCAAGACCGCGCTGAAAGGTTCGCAAATACTCGAGCCAGTGGCCTTGGCGGTCGCGCAGGGCATCTTCGACGATCCACCACCGCAACTGTTGGCCGGTGCCTTTCATCAGTTGTTTGGCAAACGCTCGAGTTGCTGGCACCTCATGAGGAAACCGGCATCAAAAGCACACCGACTTGTCCGCAGACACCCGGACTCCTCATCGCACAGCCTGTTCGCTTCATCGCCGTTCACTCGCCCGACGCATTCAGTTGGAGACAGCGCTCGGACATGAGCCTTTGCAAGGCGGCGATCTCCTCACGCAGGGCGGAGGCGCCCGCGGGCAGGAAGGGCGGGAAGGATCCTATATCGCGTTGCACCAAAGCACGGCGGCTTCTGCGCAGCCGCAACAAAAGCGAGTCGGCCGCATGTTGCAGCACGCTGGCCGCTTTGATCACGATATTCGTCTCGGCTGGATCGGGCGGGTAACCCAAAGCCACATTCCACGGTCCCGCATACATCTGAAATCTGGCCACCTGCAATGGGCTCCACGAAGCCGACCTCTTGTCCGGGGCGAAGTTTTGCCACTTTGGCACAGGATCCCATGTGACGTCCTTTTTCTGGCGCCTCATTTCGCTGCTTCCTCTGATGGGCAGGGCGCCCACTTTGTCGAAAGGATAATCGCCGGGCGCGACTCCCAGCCACGGCAGCACCGCCTTCATGGCCTCCCCGGGCGCCCGGAACATGTCTTCATAGCGCACGATCATGAGGCGCTCCGCCAACTGAGGCGGGAGACCGGCGAGCATCCGACAGCCATCGACCCAGCGATGAAGGGCATACGAAGGTGAAATCCACGGAAAGGATTTCACCGTCGACTCCACGACGTCGCGCCCGTTCCTGACCACGACCAAAACACGGGCCTCGTCCCCGAAATTCTCGAAAGCCTCCACACCTTGCAGGGCGGGTGATTTGGAAATGACAAAAGCCGTATCGGGCGATGCCGTGCGCCCCACGTAGTCGGCGAGTGCGCCGCCCAATACCCTTTGCATCGTCACTTGTTCCCCGACCCGCTGCTCGGGATTCTTGATCACTGCCCTTTTGAGGGAGTCCGTGCAGAATCTCCGAAGCTTGTGAAATTCGGGGAGCAAATAGTCCTCATCGATGGCCGCGGCTTTGATGGCGGGATGCAGGACCAGCAGGTCTTGCAGGTAGTTCGTTCCAGAGCGGGGCGCTGGAGCGAGGACGAAGAGTATTTTTGCGTTGTTGCTCATGGTGTCGATGGTTGGCCGGCGCGAGTGGCTGTGTCGCTACGTGCGTCTTGGCCGTATTTTGTTGGTGATCTTCGCCAGCACCTTGCGGGCGTCAAAGTGCTCGGGAGAAATCAAAGCCAGTTGCCTCATGCTGAGATAAGTCGCGCCGGCGGCGAGAAGCATCATGCCGACCCGGTAGACGGGATGATACTGCAGCATGAGCAGAACAAGAAGAGCGAGGCCGATGAAAGTCGCGGTAAAGCGCACCCGGCGCCAGGTTTGCGAACTGCAAGAAAAGTCACTCAGCCGCTTGGCCAGCAGGAGGCTCAGAAGCACTCCCCCGGCGGCGAAGAGAGCGTAGCTCCAGGCCGCGCCCACCAACCCGAATTGCTTGAACATGATCCAAAATACTCCGACTTGGAGCAGGCCCTCGGCGGTCCGCAGAGCAAAAAGGTAGCCCGTTGCTTTTTTGGCAATGGCGACAGCAGTCAACGGCGTTCTCACCACCCCGCACAACACCCCCAGAAGCATGCCGGGCAGCAAGTCCGAGGCGGTGGCAAACTCCGAGGAAAACAACAACTCCACCAGCCACGGGGCGACCGCGAGGGGGAGCAAAACGGCTGGCAAGGCCAGCAGCACGCCGATCTCGACCTGCTCGTTCACGAGCCGATTCACCACGGCGTTGTCGTCGGCGATGGCGGTCAGGCGCGGCAAAAAATCCATGGCCATCGCCTGCAGGACAAATCCGCCGAAAAGACCCGAGAGGCTCCACGCCGCATGGTAGATGCCCGCGCCACCGAGACCGGCATCACGAACCAGCAGAGCCCGCACCACCAGGCCGGTCGCGGAAAGGACGAGGCCGCCGTACAAGACGGCCGTGCCAAGTTTGATGAGCTGCACCCAGTGATCTTTCGTGCGGCGCCACGACAGCTGCGGATCAGCGAGGTGAATGCGCCGGGCAAACCACCAGAAACAACCGAGCTGGATGAGAGAGGTGAGAACAATCACCGGAACGATGCCCGCTTCACCAAGCCTCCAGTAAAGCACGGCGGCCACGACCGTGGCGATCAGGGCGGAGGCAATTTGAACACGGGCAATGTCCCCGATTCTCCGGATGCCTTGCAGAAGGGCCCGCTGTCCGTTGGCGATGCTGTCGATGAGGACGATGCAGCCGAGGATGCCGATCGCCCACACATGCTCGGCAGACTTGAACATCCACTGCGAAAGCGGCCACGCGAGAGCGATGGCCAACACCCACCCGGCAAAACCGGTGATCCAGCACAACCTGCGCAGCGCAACGACTGTTTCGGCCAGCCGCTGGTTGTTGTTGGTCCCGAAGGCTGCCGCCACCTCCCTTACGCCGCTTTGATTGACTCCGAGCTGCGCTGCGGTCTGAACAATGCCGATCGTCGATACGTAGACAGCGACCAAGCCCATGCCGGTCGGGCCCAGCAGCACAGCCACCAACTTGGTCCTGACGAGCCCGATGATGTAATTAATCGCCTGCGCACCCCCGACGATCGCGGACGACGTCAATATCTGCCCGTAGGAGGAACTACCGGCCGAGTTGCCCGGTGCCTTGTCGGAGGAAGTGGACATCAATAACTCAGGGGGAGTGTGGGAGGCGCCCAGCAGAAGGGCTGATTCCCGTGCGCTTTCATCAAGGCCGGCGCAGGGGCGCTGATGTTGGCGCGGCTAACGAGCAGCGGAACGCGGCTAGCGGGGAGTTCTTCGCCAGGCCCGCAAGTTGTAGGTGCTGGCGCCGAATTTATTACGGGCGGAAGCCACAGCCGCCTCCTCCCCCACCGACTGCCACTCCCCGCCGAGAAACTCCTCGAACTGGCCGAACATTTGCGGATCAATGATGAGCACGGTGACTTCGGCGCGTTCGGCTTCGCTCATGGCTTTGTTGTAGGATGCGGTGTAGGTCGCCTTGGCCGCCAGTTTCACCGGGTAGTAGGCCTGCGGAGAGCAGAATACGACGTCGTCGGGACCGACGACTTCCTTGGCCAGCTTCCTGACGGGATCATAGTCGCGCCCCGACCATTGGGAGACAGCCAGTCCGGTGCGAAGCGGAAGACCCGCCAGGGCCACCACGGCACCCAAGGCCAGGCAGGCAAAGCGCACCAAAGGAATACCCGCCACAGCGGAACCGCTCCGCGAAAGGGTGTCGAGCCACAGCGCCCAGGCGAAAACCAACGGCACGTAGGACATCCACCCGTAGTAAACCGGGAAAGTTCCCACAATGAGCATCACCACCGGCACGAGCAACGCGAACACGAGCAGGCGGACCGCTGGGGAAGGCAAGGCAACACCCCTCCACGCCAACCCGGCAGCCGCAACCGCGAGCAAGCCGGAGAGCAAAGCCAGAAGACTGAGGTCGCCACGAAACTCTTTGAACTCGTTCAATCGTCGGGCCACCAAAGGCTGGAGCCCCTGGTCGAGGAGCATCATCGTGGAGTGCGCCGAGGTGCTGGCGCGAAAACCTTCCCACATGTCGAGGGAAGAATACCCCGCATAAAGAGCGCCCAGACCAATGGCCGACGCCACGCCGGCCACCACGACGTCGGCCAGCCCCCGCCAACCGACGAGCGCGAGCCAGAGCAACCCGCAGAGAGCGAGGTAGGGCAAGCCGCTCAAGCCGGCAAAAGGCACGAGAAACGATCCGCCGGCCACCAACGCATAACGAAGCCAACGACGCTCGATGCAGCATCCGAGGAAAACCACGGCAAAGAGGAAGACGAGCAAGGCGTCCGGGCGGCCGTTGCGGTAGATGAAGGTCGGACCGAAGCCCAGAAGCAAAAGGGCGACCAAGCCGATCCGGGCGGAAGCCGTCGCCAGCAGGCGCGTCTTCACGACTCCCCACCAGACGAGGAAGACCGCCAGGAAATAAAGGAAAACATTGAGCAACCGAACCGGAACCATCTCCAAGCCGAAGACCTTGACCCAGCCCGCCACCAGCACGGGGTAAAGCGGCGTGTTCCCCACCCAGGGCTTCTCTTTGGGCCCGCTATACCACGCGGAGCTGGTGAAACCCTTTCCTGCGGCCAGATTGACGCCCGGATCAATGTAGGTCACTTCGTCGATCCATACAGTCGGGGATCGCTCCAGCGTGGAGAGATTCACGGCCAAGATCAAAGCGAGGAGCGCTCCAATCCAAACTGTTTCGCGGGGAATGGTCACAGGCGTAGACGAGTGTGTTTTCGGGCAGCCGAGCGGGCTATGTCCCGGCCAGCAGCGAGCGGAGTTGTCGCGAGAGCTCTTGTGCTTTCTCGCCAAATTTGCCGAGGCGGACGCTCGGCTCACCGCCGTAACGCTCGCGGAAGTGGATGGGGACCGTGGCATGGCGCCAACGGCGATCACGCCGCAGCAGGACAGCCAAAGCCACATTCGCCAGGAAAAACTCTTTCGGAATCCGGTCCACTTTTTCCCGCAAGCCCTCCGTCCGCATGAGCCGGTAAGGGACATTGGCATCCACGCAATTCTCGCCCGTAAGGAAAAGCAGGGTCAGGCGCAGCACGTGGCTGGCCACGGTGCGCCTCAGTCCGTCGTCCCGGCGTTTGCGCGAGCCGTAAATCACGTCATGCGTATCGCGCAGGCGCCAGAACTTGAAAAAATACTGCGGATCGCACTGCCCGTCGGAGTCGATCTGGAAAACAAAAGGGACGTTCCGGTCGCAGGCCGCTCGATAGGCATTGAGACAACTCTGACCGTGGCCCTGATTCGGTTGGTCGGCGATCTCAAGGCGGTCGCCCAGTTGCTCCCTGAGACGTTGCAGGGTTTGCAGACTGTTGTCGGTGGAGCCGTCATTGATGGCGAGGAAAACGAAGTTCTCCGTCCAGTTCTCCACTTCCTGGAACCACTCCATGACGACTTTCCGGACGGATGCCTGCTCGTTGTAGACAGGCATGACAAGCATGAGTTCAGGTTTCATATGAGATGGTCCCAATGGAGCGGTTTCAAAAGCTCTCGTGGAGCATGAGATATGCTAGGCGCGGATATCTCCGGGCAAAGCACAGAAGTCAGGCAACCAAACGCTCGCACGCGGCGTGAAGATCGCGGGCGAGCTTGTCCCATGTGTAGTTCTGCTCCGCCAAGCGGCGCGCGTGGCGGCCGCGGTCGGCCAGCTCGGCGTCGCTGCAACTCATGAGCGCGACAAGCGCATCGGCCACGGAATCCACAGACACCTGACATTCCCATCCCCCACCCTCGGTCGCCGCTTCGGGGAAATGACAGGCATCGGTGCAAATGACCGGCAGTTCGCAGGCCATGGCTTCCAAGATACCCATGGAGAACCCCTCCGAATAGGACGGCAAAATGAAAGCCGATCCGGATTTGATGAAGTCGAACTTCCCGCCCTGCGGGATCGGTCCGACCACCTCGACAGAGTCGCCGAGATTGTTGGCCCGGACAAAGTCCGCCGCCCACTGACCCGTGCCGTCCTCCTCTTTGCCGCCGATAGCGAGTTTCCATTCGGGAAAACGGGGCTGCACGCGTTGCCAAGCCGGCAAGAGCAGATCGAGGCCTTTCTTTTTGTGCAAACGCGAGAGGAAGATGAGCGTCTTGCGTTCCGCCTTTTTGCACGGGGTGGCATCGATGGGCGCGAGGTCGATCCCGGTCGGAACAACAACAATGTCCCCTTTCCCGCCATTTTTGCGGATCTGATCGGCCTCGGCCGTCGTCAACGCACGCCACAATGACGTGCCGCGGAAGGCATCGTCCTCGAAGACAAAGTGGGCGATGCCTTTCTTGAGACGCGAGCGCTGCAGGATCCACGGCTCGAGGATGCCGTGGGCATGCCGCACCACAGGTTTGCCGTGGCGCTTGGCCGCGCGCCAACCGACAAGCATCGGGTAAGTGTAGAATCCGTGAAGATGGACGACATCCGCTTTGGCTGCCTCCTCCTCAACCGCACGGCCAAGAGCAGGATTGAAGTAAGCGCCGGCCGGACCCACTCCCGGAAACGAACGCACACGGAACTTTCCATCGGAAGTGAGGTGGTCGCCATCAATCCCGATGACCGCCGTGTCTTCACCGCAGGACTGCGCCATGGCCCGGTGCAAATCGCACACCGCCATGCCAAGCCCCCCGCCTTTGACTGGGTCAATAGATTGCGTTACTGCGAGCGTCGTCATGGTTTAGCGCGGGCTCTCCGCGGGTATCACTGGACAGCGGTGTCCGCCGTTGGCGTGCCGGTCTTTTGCCCGTCCAGCCATGCTTCGAGGGTGCGACCGAGTTGCTCCGCGACGTAAGCGTGACCACTCAGGTTAAGATGGTAGCCGTCCGCACGATACATTCTTTGACCGGCCCGATCGTAAACATCGGGAAGGCCCACGTAGGGTGTGCTCAGTTCCTCACAGAGCCGCCGCAAACGCTTGTCCAACTTTTGGCAGAGGCGGTCATACCAAAAATCATCCGGGCGACGACTCGGGCCGAGGACAATAAGGGGGAGGTCTTCCTTCCGGCACGCGGCATGCACCTCGCGGAGCATGCGAACCTCGTCGCGCAAAGTCCACGCATCCAATCCAACGGCCGCGCCGGCCGCGTAAAAACAATCGCGCAGCGAAATCCCGGCAACGCGTGTCGCTCCCGGAACAACGTCCGCGCGGTCCACGCCGAAAGAATTCGCACCCGGTTCAGGATCGTCGATGGGACTTTTTCGCCGCCACAACAAACGACTTCCCGCGAAGCGGTTGTTCTCCACCGCCGTCCAACCGGACAGCCAAGGCCGGAGGAGAAAAGGATGGAAGTAATAGCGGAACTCGCCCCCGGCCACGATGGTGGTGATCAGGGCGGACTTTCGGACAAAATGACTGCGGATATCGACCAGCACCGCATCCAGAGGGCCCTTGGCAAGCAAACTGCCAAGTCTGACAACGTGCTCCTGGTCGAATTCGCGCGCAATCCGGATTCGCAAATGAGCACGCCCCCCTTCTTCGAGACTCTTCGCGAGGCGGCGATGGAACAACCCTGATTTGGGAACGCCTGCCTGGTGCGTCTTGCACCCGCTCAACATTCCTAGATGGAAATCACGCACGCTCGAAACTCCCGAGGTAACGGACCGCCGCCAGATACTCGTGAGGAGATATAAAGCGCCCCGTCCGCGCATCGGCCGAAAACGAGTGCTCTTGACGATTGTGTTCCTCGAACAAGACACAGGTCTCTTCGGCCAGCTGTTTCCTTTCCTGCGGCCCAAGTGAGGAGAGACGCGGGACGGGCTCGAACGTCTCGACACTCGGCAAGGACTCCACGGTCAAGCGAAGCAGGATAGCCGTCTGACTCATTCCGGCCGAGTAAAGGTCAAGATGGTCTCCGCAAATTCCGCGCAACTTCGAGATCATTTGCCTCAGAAGCACTTCATCGCGGAGGCTCGGCTCCGGAGGATGCACATAGCGCAGACCGGCACTCATCGCCGCCCCGGCCACGCGCTCCACGGGATCCCAGTAGGCTTGCTCCCGGGGGCTGGGAAACGGCCATTTCCCAACATCCAGAGAATAGTCGTGGTGACCGTAAACAAGCGCCGATGCACCGACATCCACCGCCGCGCGGAGAACCTCGTCCAGCAGACTCATTCCTTTTTCCGTCTCGACCATCGGTATCAAACTGCCTGCTGGAATTCCTGCGCCGTCCAATTCGGCATGAGCAGAACGAAGATCCTCCGCCGACTCGACCTTGGGCAACATGACCGCCGCCAGTCCGAACGTCTCCGCCACCGCCCGCACCACGGGGATATCCCGCACGAAATCCTCCGTGCTCGCACCGTTGACCCGCATAACCACCGGTTTTTCATGAGTCCGACCCTGAGGTCTTTCGCACAGCTCCAGCAGTGCCCTGCGTCCGCCGGCGCGACGCTCGCTGGTCCGGTTTGGATCTCGCACATCGAGATACCCATCTTCCAGGTCGAGAATCGCCGTGGTCCCGGGCGCCATTGAACGAATCAACCGCTCCATCACCCGCGCCGGGGCGTTAGGAATGAATTGATAGATCA
>JBMTVD010000076.1:0-8474 GCA_049451035.1 Chthoniobacterales bacterium
AAGAACATGCCTTGATTGGAAGTTCACGCAGGTCGCGGCGGTCATCCGCCCTTGTACGCCAAGGGATCGGGAATTGGGCCGTGACGGCTCACCCGGGGCAATCCCTAACAAAGCGCCTTCCGCCACGCGGGAGGCGCTTTTGTTTTGGCTTTGGCGCTCCTGCGGATAGAAATTCCGTCCACAGATGACAGCGCTACTTGCTTTAGAGGATGGAAGGGTTTTTCGCGGTGAGGCGTTCGGCGCGCGCGCGACGGTAACCGGTGAGATTTGCTTCAACACCTCGCTGAGCGGTTATCAGGAAGTGCTGACCGACCCTTCGTATTTCGGCCAAATCGTGGCCATGACCAATCCTCACATCGGGAACTACGGCATCAACGTGCTCGACGAGGAGTCGGGCGGTCCCCAAGTGCGCGGTTTTGTTATCGAGGAGTTGTCCGAGATTCCCAGCAACTGGCGTGCCGAAGAATCGCTCCAGGACTACCTGGGCCGGCATGGGATACCGGGCATCCAAGAAGTCGACACGCGCGCCCTGACCAAGCACCTGCGCGAGCTTGGGGCGATGAAAGCTTGCCTCACCACGGAGGCCATGACCCCCGAGCAAGCGGTCGATCGCGCCAAAAAGGGAGACGGGGTGGTCGGCATGGACTTCGTCCGCGAGGTCACGCCCAAGGCCGCTTACGATTGGGATCCCATGGATGCGGAGAGCCGGCCTTGGAAGCTCGCCTCGAGCGCTCCGGCAGAGGGCGAATTGCGTGATCCTTTGGGCAATGTCTTCGGTTTTCTCCCCCCCGCACAACACCGCGTGGTCGCCTACGACTTCGGGATGAAACGCAACATTCTGCGGGATTTGCGGCAGCGGGGTTTGTCGGTCCGGGTCGTGCCGGCGGACACGCCGGCGGCGGAGGTTCTGGCGATGGAGCCCGACGGCATTTTCCTGTCCAACGGGCCCGGTGACCCGGCTGCCCTCGACTACATCCATGCCAATGTGCGGGCCTTGCTCGGGAGGAAACCGATCTTCGGTATTTGTCTGGGACACCAGATTCTCGGCTACGCGCTGGGCGGAAAAACTTTCAAACTTAAATTCGGCCACCGCGGCGGCAACCAACCGGTCAAAGATTTGGCCACCGGCCAAGTTTCCATCACTTCGCAGAACCACGGATTCGCCGTGGATGGGGATTCGTTGCCGGCCGATGCCGAGGTCACGCACGTCAATCTCAACGATGGCACGGTCGAAGGCTTGCGCAGCACCTCGATGCCCGTTTTTAGTGTGCAATATCATCCGGAGGCCGCCCCGGGCCCCCACGACGCGTCGTATTTCTTCGACCAGTTCGCCGCACTCATTGCCGAAACCAAAGACCAACGCTAATATCTCCGTTTCATGCGATTGACCGTCTATTTCCCCGAGGACAGCCCGACGACTCACGAGTTTGTCGGCAACAAGCTCACTGTCGGCCGACTGGGCGACAACGATGTTCAGTTGGATGACGGATCCGTCTCCAGCCACCACGGGGAAATCCTCCTGCGGGAGGGAGCGGCCGTGCTGGTCGACAAGGATTCAACCAACGGGACCTTCTTGAACGGTGAGCAGGTGAAGGGAGAGTGTCCGCTGAGCGAAGGCGACGAGATTTATTTCGGAAGCGTGCGCGGTGTTTTCATGCAGCCGGCGCAGGGTATGGCGCAGGTCGAGGTGGCGGCCGAAACGGTGACCGCGGCCGCGGAGGGCACCGGTCGTCCGGCCAATTTCCACTACATGTCGCCGCTGCCCCGCCCAGCCAAACCGAAGGACATCCTCGGTGTGGTGGCTTGGGCGTGCGCGGGGGTCGGTGCACTGGGTATCGCCTACGCCCTTGTGAGTATTTTGGGCTAAGCGGGCGCGGGTCAGAAGGCGAAGGTCAGCTGGCTCGGGGACGGTGTCCCGGCCGGTTGGCGGCGGGCGAGAAGGTTGCGCTTGATCAGGGCGAAGAGGTGCGTCCCGACCTCGTGGGGCAGGGGGTCCTCGCGGCGGGTGCTTCGGCGGTGGGTTATGCGGTTTTTTGCTTTCATCACGCGCAAGTTTGGGAGATGGGGTAGGACATTGGCTGTCCTATGCCCAAAAAAAATCCGCCCCAGAAAAAAGCCCCCGAAGCCCTGACGCGTCCGCCGATGGAACGCATGTGGCGCATTCACCAGATTCTTTCGGCCGACCGCTATCCGAATTGCACCGGGCTGTCCGGTGAACTGGAGGTGTCGGGCAAGACGGTGATGCGCGATCTCGAATTCATGCGCGACCGTCTCGGCCTGCCCTTGGAGTACGATGCGGTGAGGCACGGCTTCCACTACACGGCTCCGGTCCGCGATTTTCCGACGATGAAGGTCTCGCAAGGCGAGGTGGCGGCTTTGTTGCTCGCCCAGCAATCCCTCGAGCAGTTCCGCGGGACGCCGTTCGAGCGTCCGCTGGCCGGGGCCTTCCGGAAATTGAGCCAATCGCTAGGCGGAGACATGGAAGTGGCGTGGCATGAATTGGAGCAGGCTCTCTCGGTGAGACGGAGCGGGGTGGGATTGGCCGACATGCAGGTTTTCGACGCCTTGGCCAAGGCCGTGACCGGCCGGGAGGAGATCGAACTTTCGTACCACAAGCTCGCGGGGGAGAAGGCGGAGCGGCGGACCGTGCGGCCGTACCACCTGGGCTGCATCGAGGACCAATGGTATCTCTTCGGTCACGACACGGCGCGCGGCGCCATCCGGACCTACGCCCTGCCTCGTATCCGCGCCGTCGAAGGCACGGGGCTGAAATTCCGGCGCCCCCGGGATTTTTCCGTGGGCAAGTTGCTCGAGGGAAGTTTTGCCGTTTTCGAAGGCCGCCATGCCCGAGCGGTGAAGATCATCTTCCATGGAGTCGCGGCGCGCCTGGTTGCGGAACGCTCCTGGCATCCCTCGCAAAAAATCAGGCGCAAAGGGAAGGTCGCGGAACTGACGATGAAGGTAGGTCTGTCTCCCGACTTGGTTCAATGGATCCTCGGCTGGGGAGGCGAGGCCGAGGTGGTGACGCCGGACGACCTGCGCACCAAGGTGGCTCAGGCGGCGGCGGCGGCTACCGCCGTTTACCGGCGCGGCGCCCTGCGCAAGGCTGCGGGCGCCGTTTGATGTTGTCTCTTTGCTTCGGCCAAAAGTCAGCGTACAAAAGAGTCTTATGCTGGAGAAACGGGACAAATCCAGAAGCAACACGAGGATCCGACTGCTCGTGTTCTTGCGTGGCGCGGTATTGGTTCTTCTGGCTCTCGCAGTCGTCAGCGCCGTGGGGTATTGGTTTTTTACCGGTTGGAGGGCGCGGGACTTGGCGCTGAAAGCGCGAACCAACCTGGAGAACGCCAACTACCGCGTGGCTTGGCTGCAAGTTTCCTCGGCGCGTGATTTGCGTTCCGATGAACCGGAGGTGCTGCGTGCTTCGGCCGTTGTGGACGCCGCCTTCGGGCGCAAAGAGAGCCTGGCGGCCTGGCAAAAACTGGCGCAGATAGAACCGCTCACGCCCGATGACCAGGAACAGCGGGCGCGTGCGGCTATCCGCTTCGGAGACACCGCGCAGTTTGAGGAGGCGATCGGCGCCCTGGACAAGGCGGGCAAAAAGGAAGCTGCCTCGCGTCTGCGGGCCGCCAAGCAACTGAGCAGGGGCGACCTGCAGCGGACCATCGAGGAGGCCCGGCGCGGAGCCGCCTTCTCGGACAGCCCGCAGTTGCGGCTCGATTTGGCAAGGCTTCTTCTCCGGCGCTACATAGATGATCTTGCCGCCTCCCCGGCGGAAGGATCGCCCGCCCGCCAAGCCTTCGCGGAAATTACGGCCATCGTCGATTCGCTGAAAAATGATCCGGACATCGGCTCCGAGGCGCTGGCCTTTGGACTGACTTTTTTGCTGCCCGGAAGCGAAACGCAAAAGGACTGGGCCGTTCTGGCCATGACACGCATGGAGGCGGCCAATCCGGCACTGCTTCCGGCGGCCACAGTCTTTGTCGACAACCAATACGATTCGGTGGCCGGCTTGCACGCCCGGTTGCGCTCCGTCTTCGATGCCGCTCCGCTTGACCGCCGGGCTGCTTACGCCGCGTGGCTGACCAAGCATGGACAGGCCCGCGAGGCCGTGGCTTTGATCACGGCGCAAGAAACTGCTGAAAGCGCAAAGGCCTTCCTCGCCCGCACCGAGGCCCTCGGCAATCTTGGCAAATGGGAAGCGGTGATCGCCACGGCCGACGAAGGGGGCAATGTGGCCGAGTCGGTACGTCTCCTGACCCGCGCGAGGGCAGAATACGCTCTGCGTGGTGCGTCCGGTGGTGGTCCCAACTCGACCAGCGACGCCCTCCGTGCCGCCGCGTCGGAGGGAAACCTGGCTGGTGCGGTGCAGGCTGCCGATGCTTTCGGCGCGCACGATGCTGTGAGCGACACTCTCGTAGAATTGTCCGGCGACCCCTCGTTCGCCGCCAGCGCCTTCCCCAAGGCGCGCGAAAGGTTTGCCTCCGAAGGGGACCATGCACGGCTCCAATCGGCCTTCGAGCGGGCGAAGGCGGCGGCGCCCGAAGCTGTGGCCGTGCGGGCCTACGCACGCTACCGCGCGCTCACGGAGAACCCCGAAGCAAAGCCGGATGTCGCGGGCGGCTCACGCGATGTCGAGACCGCGCCGGCGGATCCGTTCGTGCGAGTCACGCAGTCGCTTGCCTTGCTGCGGGCCGGGCAGCCGCAGGCAGCCCTTGACGCTTTCTCCGACATTACCGTCTTTTACGACCGGTTGCCGGACGGGTTGCAGGCGGTAATCTGCGCGGTGCTCGCGGCGAACGGCGAAGAGGAGTTCACCCGCGCGCTTTTTCCCTCGGTCGACGTCTCGAAGTTGACGCCCGGCGAAAGGGATCTCATCGAAGGTTTGCCCTGAAATGCCCCCTCTGCCCTGTTTTTGTTTCCTCTTGTCGCTTGCTCCCTGGCGGAATCTCTGATGCCGTAGCCGCCTATGCCCCGTTGCGACACCTGCGGTTTTGCGCACGCACAAGCAAACCACTGCATCAACTGCGGCAATCCCGACCCGTTTCGCCGACACCGCTTGTTGAAGTTCGGCATCTTGGTCGGCTCACTTTTGGTGATGCTGGCTGCCGGCTTCTTTTTTTACCAGCGCTACCGGGATATCGAACGTTCGGTGCGCGAGGCGGAATCTGCCGCCCGGGACCCCGAAGCCTTTTACTCCTCGCCTGCGACTGAAGCCGCTCCTTGATCGGATGCCGCCGGCGCGGCCTGGGGCGCGAGGAGGAATTCTTTTTCCTCGGGGCCGAGTTTCTCCCTCTCGACGGCCTTGGCCGCGGCTTCTGCCGCTTCGGTCTGGCCGCTTTCACGCAAAAGGGCCACGTGCAGGGCGCGCCAACGATTCTCCTCTCCGTCGCCGGGCCAGATGGCCAATCCTTCGGTTGCTTTCCCGGACCGTAGGCGCCCCAGGGCGGCCACCCGCCGCAGATCGGGAGACTCGGGA
The DNA here is from genome assembly GCA_049451035.1 of Chthoniobacterales bacterium. Lineage (GTDB taxonomy): Bacteria > Verrucomicrobiota > Verrucomicrobiia > Chthoniobacterales > JACTMZ01 > JACTMZ01. The sequence goes on from JBMTVD010000076.1 coordinate 5,480, forward strand.
TCGCCCGAGAGAAATTCTTCGGCCAGTGCGGCCGAAGCCCCGATGTCTTGACTGGCCAGCAGGCGGAAGTAAGCGGCACTGAGTCGCACCGAAGGATCGCCGGGATTTGAGGCGAGCAATTCTGTCACCAGGGCCAATCCGTCGGCAGCCGGGGCATCCGGCGGCAGATTGCGCAACTGTCCGCGGAGCGCCTCCGGGCGTGCGGCCTCGTCGGCCCCCAGAGCCCGCCATGCCGCTTGGGCTTCGGGTTTCCAACCGACGGTCTCCGCGTACCGGGCGACAAAAAGAACGTGCGGGAGTTCGGCAAAAGCCAGTGCTTGGCGGAGTTGTCGCTTTTCGCTCTCCTCCGCGTCGCTGTCTCCGCGAACCAGGGCGATCCGTGCGCGGAACAAATAATAGAGGGTGTCGGGGAGCGTTCCGCCACGGTTGGTTTCGATCAGTCGCGATGTCTCTTCCCAGTCCTCGAGACCGCTGAGGGCATCGAGGCGCACCATCAACGCACCCGCGTGGGTCGACGTCTCGTCGTTCGTGACCAAATCCAGCACTTTGTCATGCCGGTTCTGACCGACCAGCCAGCGGGCGGCCGCCACGCGCGTGTCGAGCGAGGCGCCGCCGTTCGCGCGCAAGTGTTCCACCAAATTACCGGCGATTTCGTCCCCTCGCGACGGATCGGCGGTGACCGCCATGCGGGCCAGCAGAATTTCGTCATCGCTGGTGGCGGAGGGGTGGGAGCGCAAGCGGTCGGCTGCATTCTCGAAGCGACGCCGCGCCTCCGGAGCGATCCCGGCATGGCTGCCGCAGAGCAGTCGCAAGGCGACCGCACCATCCCGGCCGCGGTTGCGGGCAGCCTCCTCCAGCAAAGCTTGGGCGGCCGCGGAAGTCTCGGCCGTCTGTTCGGCCAGCAGCAGCCCGGCCAGCGCCACGCGGATGCCGTCGGACGACTCCCCCGGATTTTGCTGCAAGGCGGCTTCGAGAATCTTTTTGGCGTCCTCCTTTTTTCCCTGGGCTTGGAGGATTCCGCTGCGCAGGAGCACGGCCCTGGCTGCGTTATCGGATGACAAATCTTCCGGGAGGGATCCGGCGGCGCGTTCTGCGTCGGGTATTCGTCCGGCCAAGAGGGACATCTCCCCGAAGACCAGAACTTCCTCGGTGGAGGTCTTTCCATCGGCAAGTTTCTTTCCGATCTCGGCGACGCTCGCCATATCGCCGGCCCGCGCGGCATGCAGCGTGACAAGCGCGGCGACGCGCTCGTCGTCGAAGGCCATGAGGGCGGCTTGGCGCAACAAGCGCGCGGTTTCCGCACCCTCGCCGCGATCGAGGGCCTCGCCGGCCTGCGAGGCGATGGCCAGGGCGCGGCGTGCTTTGATTTCCCGGTAGGCGGGCTTGGCCCCGAAGGCAGCGCCCAGAACGCAGGCGAGGAGAGTCGCCACCGCGGCCAGTCGCCAGCCGCGGAGCCAACGGCGCCAGTCGGCGGGCTCGTGCTCGTCGTCCAACCCGTAGCTGGGCAGTTCGGACGGCGCCGTGGGTGCGGGTTGGTCTTCGGGTTGGGTCATGGAGAGCGGGAGAAATTTTGAAACCGGAACGCCGGGTGGAAGAGTTGCTTTAACTTTTTACGCGTGGCTTGTCACTTTTGCATGTCAGGCACAATGCGCCGGTCGAGCCATTGTTGCACGACGGCCTCGGCCTCCCCGGGAGAGGTCGGGCCGCGCACGGCGAACTCGAGGACGCGCAACCCCTGGTTGCGCCGCCCCGCCAGCAGGTTGCCGAGCCGCTTTCCGGCGTCGAAACCCGACGCGGCATCGGCCGAACCCGGCATCCCGTCGCTCTCCACCACGGCATGGAACACATGCACCGGCCGCCCGCGGTCCCGAAACAGATAGCGTTGGAAAGGAATGAGGAAACCGTTGGCCTCGGCGGTCCAGGCGGGCAGGGGACGATCCAATTCAAAACCTGCCGCGCCGAGGCAGACGCGAGGGTCGTGTACCACGTAAGCCGATTGCACGGAAGTCGGTCCGGGAGGCCAGTAGAAATAAAACGACTGCCAGGGCCAGCCTTTCTCGTCCCGCCCCTGTTCGGACTGTGCAGTTTGGGGATAGAGGAGGATGTCCAGCGTTCTCTCCGCGATGGGCACGCTGCGGACGTTCTCCCCGTCCTCCGGCGGGGCGACTGTCCAGAGGGTCGCGGGCAACATGGCCCGATCTTCGTGGTGCCGGAACCACGCTTCGCTTCCCAAGAGCGCCGCGCCCCACAGGGCCAGCACGGCAACAGCGGCCTGGGCGAAAGGAATCTCCCGGGGCAGCGAGAAGCCCGCGGGCTGGGTTGGTCGCGGCGCGATTTTCGGCGCCAGCAGTTTCCCGGCGAGAAGAACAACGGCCGATGCTCCGGCCAAAACGGCCAACCCGGTGCCATCATGGATGCTCTCCACCGCGGCCGCGCCGTCCTGGCACGCGGCGACCGAGAGCGTCAGCGAACGGATGGCGTTTCCGGCCAGCGCCGCACCTATGCCGAGCACAAGCAGTATGACACGGCGCGGCCAAGCCAGCCGGAAAAATTCCCCGACGGCCAGCGACACCATGATCATGCTCTGCAGCGAGCGGATCCCGCTGCACGCCTCTTCCACGCCGAGCAAACTTCCGGGGATGGCAATGAGATTGCCGCGCTGCTCCGCCGCGTAGCCCAGCCACTGCAAGGTCTCGACGCACAGCGCGGTGTTGTGCGACATGAGCCATGCCATGATGGCGGTTTCCTGCGGGCGAGGCCACGGGACGGCCACGAGAAAAAACAAGACGGGAAAAGCAAAGTGCTGAAGCCACGGCGCTCCCCCCGCGAGGAAAATCAACGCAAGGGTGAGCGTCAGACCGCTCGCGGCCGCCACAGCCGGCACCATGCGCCAGTCGGCATTTGATATGACCAGCGGCTGCAGGGCCGCGAGGACCGCCGCCGACAGGGCAAGTGAGGCGGTTGCCAACAGCAGGCCTCCACGCGAAGGCTCGCG
>JBMTVD010000077.1:0-8420 GCA_049451035.1 Chthoniobacterales bacterium
TGGGCGTCCGCCTGGAGAGCCGCCTCGCGCCTCGCCAATGAGGCAAAAGTAGGGCCATAGTGAAGGTTTTCCATGATTCTCGGGCTTGTCATGCGATCGTATTCACCTGCCGCTTCGTCTCTTGCGGTGGCGTCGATTCTCATTGTCGCCGTTGCTCCGTGTAGCTTCGCACAGCAAAGCGTGTTTACGCCTGTGATCACGGTGAATGACGCGACCTTCCGGTCTCGGTGGGCGGGACCTCAAGTGGACCAAACGGGGGCTATTGCTTTGGGATCTGTAGGGGAGGGCATACGCCCGGTCGGCGACTTCGCCACCAAATTGCGCGAAGGCCTCCACATCGGATCCCTGAGATTCCGACCCGGGCTCAGTTTCGGGTGGGATTACTCGGACCGGAACTACGGGGGACAAGACACCACCGGATGGGAAAACAACCAGAGTTTCTACATCGCTCCTTCACTGGGACTGGAGTATGCGCGCAGCACCGGCCCTTGGTCCTTGGCGGCGCGCTACGGCGGTTCCTACACGTATTTTCTCAACCCCGATTATTCGGCGTATGGCACCAACAACCTGCGGAATCCTTTCAACAACGCCGCGTCCCTCGGCATCAGCCACGCAGGCACCCGGCATGCGGCGCAATTCAGCAGCCAGGCTTCTTACGGTAACGGTGAAAACATCGAAGCCCAAGGATTCACAACCACATTTGCCGGCAGTGCCGCGGTGAGCTATGACTATCTCATCAACGAGTTCCTGACCGCGGGGGCGTACGGGATCTACAGCGTGCAGCTCACCAGATATGAGGAGAACACCCGCGACGGCAGCGACCTGACCAGTATCCGCGGTGGCGCTTACGTCGACTGGTTGGCCACGGGCAAGACCACCGCGGGGGTGCGGGTGGAGACCGGGCGCCTGACTTCGGAGATCGTCGAGGAGGTGGTGGCCCAACCTGCCCCGACACCGGTTCCCGTGGCGGTACCCGGGGCGTCTCCAGCACCCACACCGGCTCCCGCGCCCGTACCCGTCCAACCGGAAAACGAGGTTCAGGCCCGGCAGTATGCGCAGGTGATCGTCGCTGGAGCGCACAACCTCACGGCCAAGGTTCTGGTGGCGGGAGGTCTGGGCGCCAGCTACACGACCGACGAAAACATCGTCGATGTGGACACAAAATACACAGGGTTACGCCCGGTCTATCTCCTTGGCATGACTTTTGATCCGTCCGAAAAGACGAGCATCCGGGCTTATACGTCCTTTCAAGGTGCGGATGTCGTCCCGTCCTATGGCCTGAGCTTCACTTGGCGCCCGAGTCCCAACACCTCCCTGACGCTGTCGGGTTACCAAACCCAGAATTTTTCCATTACGAGCGTCGACCAATTCCAGGTCAACCGCGGCTTTGTCCTCTCCCTTCAGCAGATTCTCTTCTCCAAGCTGACGGTGGGACTTTCCGGGGGGTGGCAGCAAACGGAGAATGTGTCGCTAAGTTCGGCGGTCGAATCCACGGACCCATACGAGTATGCGTACACCTCGGCCAGCCTGTCTTGGAAGCTCAACTCCTGGGCCTCGTGGGTCGCGTCCGTGCGTGCGTCCACCGGCAACCAAGCCGAGCCGATCAGCCCCCTAAGTTTCCCTGAGACAACAGCTTCAGTCGGTTTCAACTTGCTTTTCTGACGCTCCTGTCTACAGAGTAAGTGTTCTGTAAAATGCGAGCCCGCTCTTACGCTTATCTTGTCTTGGTTTTGCTGCTTATGCCGGCTCCTCCCTTCGCGTGGGGGCAGGAGGAAAGCTCTTCGCAAGAAGGGCCCACTGCGGCAGCCACCCCGGTGCCTGCCGCTGCACCTGCTGCAGTCGCGCCAGTTGCGGTCCTTCGCTCCGGTGGCGGAGCTCTCTCCAGCGGCGAGAGCGACTACGTGCTGGTCATCGGGGATGTCGTCGAGCTCAACGTGTTCCGCGAGCCGGACTTGACCACGCAAGCCACCATCGCACGCGACGGCACGGTCCAGCTTCCGCTTGTTCGTGAGGTGACCCTCGCGGGGCTCACCATCCGTGATGCCCGGGAGTTGCTCCGCGGCCTCTACGACAAGCAGTTCCTGGTCGATCCCCAGGTGTTTCTCAACGTGGTGAGGTACGCCGAGCGCAAGTTCACCATCATGGGACAAGTGGCCCGCCCCGGCAGCTACGAGTTGCAGGGCGGCGAGCGTATAGACCTTCTCGAAGCCATCGGGCTCGCCGGCGGCTTCACACGTATCGCCGACCGTGGTCGAGTGATTATCCAACGCAAGGAGGGCGGTGAGGTGAAAGCCATCAAGGCCAATGCCAAACGTATGGCCGACGGCAAGGCACCTCCACTCGAGGTGCAGCCCGGTGACGTGATCACGATCAAGGAAAGCTGGTTCTGATCTGCCGCTCATGAACAACCAATTGCCCTCCGATCCGTTCGACTCCTTGCCGGAGTCCTCCGAGCCGTTCGACTGGCGTCAGTACCTCCACATCGTGCTGGAGAAGTGGTGGATCGTCTGTCTCTGCCTTCTTCTCGGGGCAATCTTGAGCATCTTTTTGATCAGCCGCGAAAAGACACTTTACGGCGCGAGAGCAGTCCTCTTCATCGAGCAGCAGAAAGAGCAAGTCCTCACAGGGCGCATGCAAAGCGTGCGCGACGATGAGGTCAGGTCCATCGACATGATCAATACCATTGTCGAGACCCTCAACAGCTATCCCATGGCCATGCGCGTGGCCAAGAGACTGGAGTTGGCCAAAGACCCCGCTTTCATCGCGGCCTCCGAATGGAACAAAAGCGAAGACGGCGAGATGACGCCGAATGCGGCCGCAGGCCAGCTGGTTGCACCCTACGGGTTCGTGGGTTCCGCCTACCGCGAAATGACGCGACTCATCGACATCGTCGCCCGTACTCCCGATCCGGATCTTTCCACCAAATTGGCCAACGGCTACGCCGAGGAGTATTTGCGCATGCTCATGGAGCAGTCGACCGAATCGACCAAGGCTGCCTCCCAGTTCCTCGTCGAGGAGGCGGAACGGCTGGGTAACAAAATGCGCCTGGCCGAGGAAGCAATGCAAAGCTTCCGTGAACGCGAGAGGGCCGCTTCGCTCGAAACCATGGTCGAGGAGGCCCAGGGCGGTGTCGACCAGACGTCGAAGCAAATCCAGGAAATCGAGTCTTTTATCCGTCAGCTCGATACGGATCTGGCCGCCGTCTCCGGTTCCGGCGGCGACACCGAACTTCTTTTGCGCCTGCCCAGTGTGGCCAACGACCCGCGGGTCGCGTCGCTCAATGTCCAGATCGAGGCGCTGGAGCGCGAACTCGACGAAATGTCACGCCGGTACCGAGAGGGCCATCCGGCCCACACCAGCACGAAGACCCGCCTGGAAGTTCTGCGCAACAATCTTTCCACCTTGGCTGTCGAAGTGGTCGGACAACTCGAAGCACGGCGAGCCCAGGCCGAGTCGCAGTTGGAAAGCTTGCGCACCGAACGCGCCGAGGAAGAGAAGCGGTTGCTCGAGGTCACGGGAAAATCCGTCGAGTACAACCGCCTTTCCCGCAACCTCGAGGCCGATCGGGCCCTTTATGACTCGGTCATTTCGCGGCTTAAAGAGGTCGATGTGACCAGCGGACTCACAGACCAGTCGATCACCATCCAGGAGCGCGCTCCCGGCGCGGGACCGGTACCGAGCGAGACTCTCAAGTACCTCGTGCTCGGCCTGCTCGGGGGATTGGCAGCCGGCGTAGCCTTGGCCTTCGGTCTCAACTACCTGGATCCTTCGCTGCGGACTATCGACCAGGTGGAACAACGGACGGGTCTCGGCGTGGTGGTGGCGGTCCCGCGCATCAAAGACTCTCCGTCGCCTGGTGGCGGAGGGTCGGAGTTGCCGACAGTACGAGACCGCCGGGGAACGATAGCCGAAGCGTTCCGCACCATGCGCGCCACGCTCGCGCACATCGCCGGACGCGACAAAAACCGTGTCTTCCTCATCACCAGTGCCATTCCAGGCGAGGGGAAGACATTCACCAGCACCAATTTCGCGGCGACTCTCGCCCAGCAGGATTTGCGCACTTTGCTCATCGACGCGGACTTGCGCAAACCCTCGGTCTCCAAGCTTCTCTTCAATGAAAATCTCAAGCCCGGACTTTCCGAACTGCTGCTCGGTCAGTGTGCTGCCGATGACGCCATTGTTCCCACGAGCATAGAAAATCTCTCCTTCATGCCGGCAGGTGGCATCGCACCGAACCCTTCGGAATTGCTCGCCCAAGGAAAACTCCGCGAAGTCATTGATTCCCTCAAAGATCGATTCGATCGTATCGTCATCGACTCGTCCCCGGTTTTGGCCGTGCGCGACCCGCTGCTTCTCGCGCCGTTCGTCGACGCCTGCTGCTTGATTGTGCGAGCGGGCCATTCTCCGAGCAAAGCAACCACCACCGCGGTCCGTCTGCTCGCCGAAGCCGGAGTTCCGGCCAAAGGCGTCGTGCTCAATGCGGTCCGCGAGGGCAGTGGCGCTTATTACTCCTACGCTTACCGGACATACGGGACCTACGGAGCCAAGGGCGTCTATGGCTCGCAAGAAGTGGCCGATCCCAGCGTCTAGACTCGGCGTTCCGGACCAGCAGGGCGCCACGAGAAGATCCGGCCATTGTGACGGATTTGTTTCATTCAGTTTTTCTTGAATAAAACGAATGGAAGGCTATGCTTTTTGCATCGGGGCGAGCAGGAGACATCCTGCGGGATCCGACCACACATCATGGCCCGTGCCGGCAGAACAAAGTGTTTTGACCGAGTGCGGCAGCCTGCCGTTATCCGTTTGTGAGCAAAAGTTTATCGGATCAAGGGGCCGCGCTCGGCCTGAGCCCTTTCCAAGTCGAGACCATCGCACTCTTCGTGAGGGGCGCTGCCGTCTTCTCTTTGCCGCGCTCGGTGGCGCAGATCTATGGGCTGCTCTTTACCACGCCGGAGCCGCTCAGCTTGGACGATATCTCGGGCCGCTTGGCCATCAGCCGGGGATCTGCCTTCGAAGGATTGCGATGGCTGCAGGACTTGGGAGCCGTTGAGCGGGTCTTTCTGCCCGGGGTCCGCAAGGAGCACTTCAAAGCGGAACTTCAGTTGCGCAAGCTTGCCACCGGCTTTCTCCGCAACCAAATCCAGCCGCATGTTGAAAACGGAGCGGACCACTTGCAACAACTCAAGGGCATGATCGACCCCGCTTCCAAGGACGCAGCCTTCCAGCGGGATCGGCTGCGTCAGATCACCGGTTGGCACAAGTTTTTCGCCAGAGCGCTCCCGGTCATCCGCGCCTTGGCCGCCAAAAGGTATTTCTCGCTTCCCCGCCGCGGGCGGAACGTCTAATTTTACCGCCTTTCATCATGAAAATCACTTGTCTAGGAGCCGGTTACGTAGGCGGACCGACCATGGCCATGATCGCGGCCAAATGCCCCGATATCGAGGTCACCGTGGTCGATCCGAACGAGGCCCGCATCGCCGCTTGGAACTCTGATCACCTTCCGGTTTACGAACCGGGCCTCGACGAGGTAGTGCGTTCCGCGCGCGGGCGCAATCTCCATTTCAAAACGGACGTCGAGGGAGCCATCCGCGAGGGTGACGTGATCTTTGTCTGCGTCGGGACCCCAACCAAAACCTACGGTGTCGGGGCGGGCCGGGCTGCCGACCTTCGTTACATCGAAAGTGCCGCCCGCACCATCGCCCGGGTCGCCGAGGGCAACAAGATCATCGTCGAGAAAAGCACCATTCCGGTCAAAACCGCGGAGGCCATGCTCACCATTTTGCGGGCCAACTCGCGCAACGGCACCTTCCAGGTCCTCTCCAACCCCGAATTTCTGGCCGAGGGAACCGCCATCGCCGATCTCCAGAAGCCGGACCGCATCCTGATCGGCGGCGAGCGCACGGCTGAGGGTGAAAAGGCCATGGCTGCTCTGGTTGATGTTTATGCACGCTGGGTGCCGCGCGATCGGATCATCACGTCGAACCTGTGGTCTTCCGAGCTTTCCAAACTTGTGGCCAATGCCTTCCTCGCGCAGCGCATTTCCTCGATCAACTCGATTTCTGCTTTGTGCGAAGCCACCGGCGCCGATGTCGACGAAGTGGCTCATGCGATCGGCACCGATTCACGGATCGGCCCGAAGTTCCTCAAGGCTTCGGTCGGGTTCGGGGGATCATGCTTCCAGAAAGACATCCTGAATCTCGTCTATCTCTGCGGCCATTTCGGTCTGCCCGAAGTCGCGGAATACTGGGAGAATGTGGTGCGGATGAACGACTGGCAGAAAAGCCGGTTCACCCAGCAAATTGTCCGTACGCTTTTCAACACGGTATCCGGCAAGCGCATCGCCGTTCTTGGTTTTGCTTTCAAAAAAGACACCAACGACACCCGCGAGTCTGCCGCTATCTCCGTGGTGCGCGGCTTGCTCGAGGAAAATGCCACCGTCGTCGTCTATGATCCGAAAGTCCCGGCCGACGAGATTCGCCGCGACGTGCTCGGTGCCGGGGTGGAAAATCCCAACCTGGTCGTGGCCGAAAGTGCGGCACAGGCTGCCGAGGGAGCGCACGCTTTGGCTGTGCTGACCGAGTGGGACGAATTCAAGACATTGGATTTTGCCAGTATTTACGCCGGCATGCACAAACCGGCTTTCGTTTTCGACGGCCGCAACATTCTTCCGCGCGCCGAAATGCAAAAGCTGGGTTTTCGCGTGTTTGCCATCGGCAAACCCTCGGCGGCGTGACCCGGACGCCCGCAGTCTTCTTATGAGAATATTAGTCACCGGAGGCGCAGGCTTCCTCGGCTCGCACCTTTGCGACCGCCTCATTGAACGGGGGCACGAGGTCATTTGCCTCGACAACTGTTTTACCGGCAGAAAGAAAAATATCGCAGGCCTCGCGGACAATCCGCGCTTTGAATTCGTGCGCCACGACGTCATCGACCCGTTCAAGTTCGAGGTGGACCAGATTTACAACCTGGCCTGCCCCGCGTCCCCGCCGCATTACCAATACAATCCCATCAAGACGATCAAAACCTCCGTGGTGGGAGCGATCAACTGCCTGGGCTTGGCCAAGCGAGTCAAAGCGAGGGCGTTCCAAGCTTCCACTTCCGAGGTCTACGGCGACCCGACCGTCCACCCCCAACCGGAGAGTTACTGGGGCAACGTCAATCCTATTGGACGCCGCTCCTGTTATGACGAGGGCAAACGTTGCGCCGAGACTCTCTTTTTCGACTACCACCGAGAAAACGGCGTGGATATCCGCGTTGTCCGCATCTTCAACACCTACGGGCCGCGGATGAACCCCGATGACGGGAGGGTGGTATCGAACTTCATTGTGCAAGCGCTTCGCGGACAAGACATCACCGTGTACGGCGACGGTTCGCAGACGCGCTCATTCTGCTATGTTGACGACCTCATCGAGGGATTTCTGCGCTTGATGGACCAAGACAAAACCGTGGGGCCGGTGAACATCGGGAACCCGGGAGAATTCACCATGCTCGAGTTGGCGGAGGTGGTTCTCCGGCAGGTGGGCGGAAAGTCCAAAATCGTACACGAACCGCTGCCGGCGGACGATCCGCGGCAGCGCCAGCCGGACATCACTCTGGCAAGGAAGTACCTTGACTGGGAGCCGACCGTGGCTTTGGAGGAGGGGATCAGCCGCACCATCGAGTACTTCCGCAAGGAAATAGCTGTCTAGCATGCTCTGGACGGAGTGTTCCTCCGGCGCTGGGCATTTCCCCCGACTATAGCCTTATGAAAAAGCTGCTTGTTACCGGATCCTCGGGCCTCATCGGCTCCGAAGTCTGTCTGCATTTTGCCAACCTTGGCTGGGAGATCCACGGTCTCGACAACAACCAGCGCGCCGTCTTCTTCGGTCCCCAGGGCGATACCCGCTGGAACCAGGAGCGGCTGGCCAAGCTTATCAAGAGTTTCCACCACCATGAGGTCGACATCAGGGACCGCCAAGGCATCCTCGACCTCATGGCCGGTCTCAAGCCCGACGCCATCGTTCACACCGCTGCGCAACCCAGCCATGACCGGGCAGCCGCTATTCCCTTCGACGATTTCGACACCAATGCCGTCGGCACCCTGAATCTCCTCGAAGCGGTGCGTCGCGCTTGTCCCGAGTCGCCATTTGCGCATATGTCGACCAACAAGGTTTATGGCGACCGCCCGAACTCCATAAAACTCAAGGAACTCGAGACGCGCTGGGACTATGACGACCCCGCTTACGCCGACGGCATCAGCGAGGATTTTTCCATCGACCAGTCGAAGCACTCCCTCTTTGGCGCGTCCAAAGCCGCCGCGGACATCATCGTCCAGGAGTACGGGCGCTACTTCAATATCCCCAGTTGCTGCCTGCGCGGCGGATGTCTCACCGGCCCGAACCACTCCGGCGTCGAACTGCACGGCTTTCTCAGCTACCTCG
>JBMTVD010000078.1:0-8394 GCA_049451035.1 Chthoniobacterales bacterium
TCGCACCGCCTTTTTCCTCTCGCCGCGCTGGCGGCGACAGTCACCATGGCGGCCGGCATGGAACAGGAACAAAACACGGCGCCGACGGCCTTCGTTTACGATCCGCTTTTTCTCGAGCACGACACCGGCCCCGGCTTCCCCGAAAGCGCCGACCGCCTCCGCTGGCTCACGGCGCATCTGGCCGACCTGCCGTGGAACGGACGGCTCCTGCGTCTTGCCCCGGACGAAGAGATCGATCCGCTCCGTTGGATCACCAAGATCCACCACGCGGATTATGTAGAGGCTCTGCGGTCAGCTTGTGCGGATGGACAACAGACTCCGGGCGGCAGCCCCGACAGTCCGATCTCGCGGCGCTCCCACGAGGCCGCCGTGCGTGCCGTCGGCGCGACCTTGACTGCTGTGGATGCAGTCATGACCGGGCAGGCCCGCAACGCCTTCGCCGCCGTCCGTCCTCCCGGTCACCACGCCATGCCGGGCGGCGCCAAGGGCTTTTGCCTCTTCGGCAATGCCGCCATCGCGGCGCGCTACGCGCAGGAAAAGCATGGCGTCGAACGCGTGATGATCATCGATTGGGACGTGCACCACGGAGACGGGACCCAGGCGATGTTTTACGACGACCCTTCGGTGTTTTATTTTTCCACGCACCAGTATCCCTTCTATCCGGGTTCGAGCGGGGCACCGGACAAGAGGGGTGAAGGCCGGGGCGCAGGGGCCAATCTCAATGTCCCCCTCGCCGCCGACAGCGGCGACCGGGCCGTGCTTGACGCCTTCCGCAACGAGTTGGCCGGGGCTTTCCGGAAATTCCGTCCGCAACTGGTCGTCATCTCGGCCGGCTTCGACGCGCACGAAGCCGATCCTTTGGGCGGACTGGGTTGGACGGACGGCGTCTACGGAGAACTCACGCGCATCGTGCGCGAACTCTGCCGCGAAGAGGGGCACGAACGCATCGTCTCCGTGCTGGAGGGCGGCTACAGCAAGCGCGGCATGACCCGGGGCGCGGCAGCCCACCTGGAAGCGCTGGCCGAGTGACTCAGGCCACCGGCACACCGGCCGGCGAATGCGGCGCCAACGGCGCAAGATCCAAAGTTTCGAGCAGACCAAGGTCCTCGTTTTCCCCCGGATTCGGCGTGGTCAGCAGCTTGTCGCCGTAGAAAATCGAATTCGCGCCGGCGAACAGGCACAACGCCTGGCCTTCCTTGCTCAGCGACGTGCGCCCCGCCGAAAGACGGATCTTCGACATCGGCAGCACCAGACGCGCCGTGGCGATGAGGCGCACCAATTCGAAAATGTCGACCGGTTGGGCCTTCTCCAGCGGTGTGCCTTCGATGGCCACGAGGCAGTTGATCGGCACGCTCTCGGGCGGCGGATCAAATCCGGCCAAGACCTCCAGCATGCGCAAGCGGTCCTTGACCGACTCGCCCATGCCGAGAATGCCGCCGCAGCAGACCTGCATGCCGGCCCGCTGCACCGAACCGATGGTGTTGAGGCGGTCTTGGAAGGTATGGGTGGTGACGATTTCAGGGTAATATTCGGGCGACGTGTCGATGTTGTGGTTGTAGGCGGTGACGCCGGCGTCCTTGAGTTGGCGCGCTTCATCGTCGTTGAGTTGCCCCAGGGTCACGCATACTTCCATGCCGAGCTTGCTCACCTCGCGCACGGTCTGGAGAACGGACTCGAAACGACGGTCGCCCGAGCGGACCCCCTTCCACGCGGCCCCCATGCAGAAGCGGGTCGAACCGTTGGCCTTGGCGGCGTGCGCGTGCGGCAGAATTTCCTCGGTGGTCATCAGCGGCTCGGGTTTGAGTCCGGTGTTGTGATGCGCGCTTTGCGAGCAGTAGCCGCAATCCTCGCTGCAGGCACCCGTCTTGATGCTCAGCAGCGTGCAAAGTTGCACCTCGCGGCCGGGCCAATGCTTGCGGTGGATGCTCCGCGCCTCCGCGACGAGATCGAAGAACGGGCGGTGGTAGATTTCCTCCAGTTGCGCGTACGACTCTTTCACTGCGCGAGAGGGTAAAGGCGCTCCGCGCCAAGTCAAACGCATTGCACGCCTTCGCGGCGCAGGGTGACAAGCAGATCCCCGTGCGCATCGGGATCGTAGCGGAACGCTCGCAATCCGGCGGCCCGGGCCGCCTCGACGTTGGCCGGGAGGTCGTCGAGGTAGATGGTGGCGGCGGGCCGGACGCCGAATTGCCGGATGGCCAACTCGAAAATGGCGCGCTCCGGCTTGGCCAAGCGCGCGCTGTAGGAATAAACACCATCGGCGAATTTTTCGAAAATGGCGTATTCGCGGAGCAAATAATCGTGCTGCAGGCAGTTGGTGTTGGAGAGCAGATACAGCGGGTGCTGCGCGTGCAGTTGTTCCACCAAGTCCCACATCGGCAGATTCGGTTCGAAGATTTCCTGCCAGGCGCGGATCGCCGCGGTCTCTTCCCCGCCGTGGCCCAAAAGAGTCCGCAACTCCGCGAGGAAGGCCATCCGGTCCACCGCCCCGCGCTCGTAGCGCGCGGCCAACCGCTCCAGAGCCGCGCGGTCCGACAAATCCGCACCCAGCTTGGCGAAGGCGGCGATGGCGCGCCCGTAATCGAAACGCACGAGAACGTTCCCGATGTCGAAAATGAAGGCCTCCGGCTTCATGCTCCGTTGAAATGATCGTAGCCGCCGGCTCGTCCCAAACCCCGCGCCACGCCGCGCTCGGCCAAGGTGCCGATGCGGGTGAGAGGCAGGGCCGGAAATCGGCGGGCCCAATCCCGCGCCAACCGCGCCGCCCTTGCCGGCGGCACGGCGAAGAGCAATTCGAAGTCCTCGCCATCGGTCAGAGCCGCGCGCGCCGAGACGCCGCGCCTGCGGGGCACCGCCTCCCGATCGAGGATAAAGCCTGTCCCGCTGGCAGCAGCCAGACGCGGCAGGTCGGAGGCCAGTCCGTCGCTCAGATCCATCATGGCCGTCGGCCGGATGGTCTCGGCCAACCACCGCGCCTCGGCCAGCCGCGGACGGAATTTGAGATGCCAACCCGAAGACAAGGAACCGCCGAGCACCCCGGTGACAAAAAGCGCATCTCCCGGGCGGCCGCCGCCGCGACGGAGAAATTCCCGCCTCGTCACCGCGCCGGTCATGGCCACATTGATGACCGCCGGCCCCCCGGTGCGGGCCAGTTCGCCGCCGACGACATGAAAGCCGAACTCGCGGCCCGCCTTTTCGATTCCGCGGTAAAGGGCGGCGAGCCAGCGACCGGTCTGCGACGCCCGCACCACGCATGTGACCAGCGCCTCGCGCGGTTCGCCGCCGCAAGCCGCGATGTCACTGACCGCACGGCACGCCGCTTTCCATCCGACGGAGGCGGCCGGGGCGGTCGGTTGGAAATGACGGCGCTCGACGACGCAATCCGTCTTGAGCAGAAGCAATTGTCCGCGCGGGGCCTCGACAGCGGCGCAGTCGTCCCCGATGCCCGCCACGGCGTGACCGGGGCGCACGGCCGCGCGCAGGCGCTTCACGATGGCATCTTCGCGTCGCCGGTTCACATCAGGTAAAGGATACCGGCCACCGAGACGGCGTTGAAGACCGCGTGCATGATCATCGGCACGAGGAGCGAACCGGTTTTTTCGTAGGAGAGCACCAGGCAAAGAGCCAGGGTGAACAGGGCCGGGAGCGAAGCCGTGTGGCCGTGCAGCACGGCAAACAGCGCCGCTGTGACCATCGCGGCGGCAAAGCCGCCGAGGTATTTTTTGCCGACCGGGTAGAGATAGCCGCGAAAAATGAACTCCTCGGCCAGCGGCGCGACCACAATGGCCATGACCAAAACCGCCGCGCGGTCGCGGGGCGATTCCGCGGATTGCAAAAATTCGACCACATCCTGCGGCGTGACCTCGCCGCCCGAGGCACCGAACACCATGGCCTGCACCAGCAGGAGCAGCGGATAGGCGGCGAGCAGGCAGAGCAAGGCGCGGCCCAGCGCCCCGCCGAAACCGAGCGCCTGCCAACCGAAGGCCCGGATCATGGAAATGCGGCGGTAGACCATGACGCCGATGAGGAACACAACAACCGATGCGTAGGTCATCGCGCCGCCGAGAATGTGCCGGAATTCGATGTCACGGTCGCCCTCCGCAGCGAGCGCATCGCGGCCGAGCGCGGCGAACCAGACCGCCAGAACAAGAGCCACCGCCGCATCGGGTCCGCCGACCCAACCGGTGGAGGTCTCACCTCCGCCGCGGGCAAAGACACGCCAGGCCAGCGGCAGATAAAACCGCAGGGATGCCGCGGTGAAAACGACCAAGGCGGCCAGCACCAACCACGCCACGGGTCCGCTCACCACGCGTAAAATTCGGGCAGAAGATAGGCCCGCCCCGGTTCCAGACGGAAAGCCGGGGCCGGCCCGAGTTGCAACTCGACCTTCGAGGAAGCGCCCGCTCCGAGATAACGGAAGAGCCGCCCGAAGTTCAGCGAAGGCTCGTAGCGGATGACCGCCGCACCCGGCGCGCCGGACAACTCGCGCGCCTTGGCATAGGCATCCTCGATGTAGCCGAGTTGGTCGACCAATCCGGCGACCTTGGCGTCTTGGCCGGTCAGGATGCGGCCGTCGGCCAAACCATCGCGCAACTCGCCGGCGGGCAAGTTGCGGCCGTTGGCGACGATCTCCAGGAAACGCCCGTAAACCTGCTGTACCATCCCCTCGACGTAGGCCTTTTCTTCCGGGGTCATCGGACGGGATCCGCTCAGCATGTCCTTGAATTTGCCGCTCTTGAATACCACCGCGTCGAGTCCCACCTTGTCGAAAAGCTGCTCGTAGTTGAGCGACTGGATGATGACGCCGATGCTGCCGGTGAAAGTCGTCGGGTTGGCCACGATCCAGTCGGAGGCGCAAGCCAGGTAGTAGGCGCCGGAAGCACCGAGGGAACTCATGGAAACAACAACCGGCTTCTCGGCACGGACCTTGAGAATCTCGTTGTAGATGATGTCGGAGGCGGTGACTTCGCCGCCGGGCGAGTCGACGGCCAGGACCACGGCCTTGACTTCGTCATCCTCGACCGCGGAGCGAAGCGCCTTCTTGATGTCATCGACCATCGAGGTTCCCCACTCCGCCTGATCCTGCGTCTGGATGATGCCCTGCACCGGGATCACCGCGATTTTCCCGGCCCCGTCCCGGCCGTCCTCGAGGGTGATTTCCCCGAGGCGCGCGCGAAAGCCGGACGATGCCATGCTTTCCGCTTCCCCGGCCCCGATCAGGGCCACCATGACGAGGTTGAAAAAGACGCTCGCGCACAGGGCGAGGAAAAGGAAAAAAAGCGCGCAACCGGTCTTCTTCATGGAGCCGACAAGATGGACGAGCTTGCCTCCCGACTCAAGCGGCCAGAAGGCGGACGGCTTGCCTTGGCCCCGGAAAGGGCTTAATTCGCCATGCAGCATGCATCCTCAAAAAGAGGCCTTGGTGAGGCTGCTCGCCGACGAAGACGAGCAAACCGTCCGGCTCGTCAAGGAGCGGCTGGCCGAGGCGGGCCCGGCCGACCTGGAGGATTTGCGCGACCTTGCGTGCTGCGACAACCCCCTGGCCGCCCTCCATGCGCGCGAGGTTTTGCACGAGGTGGTGCAACGCGGGGCCCTCGAGAAATTCGAGGAGCTCTGTCCCGAGTTCGGCGACGGCTCGGATCTCGAAGAGGCCTGCTGGCTGCTCGCCGCCGCGTTGCTGCGGGGCTTCGAGGCGGCATCTTACCGCCAGCGCCTCGACGCGTGGGGCGCCGAACTCAAACGCCGCCTGCGACGCGCGTCGGGCGACCGCCACCGCGTGGAAATCATGACCGACTTTTTGGCCGGCGAGCTGGTCTTCACCGGCAATGCGGACGACTACTACAACGAGCGCAACTCGCTGCTGCCTTGCGTGCTCGACTCGCGCAAGGGCATCCCGATCAGCCTGACGCTGGTCTATATCCTCGTCGGCCAGCGCGCCGGCGCCCGGATCGAGGGCGTCAACCTGCCCGGCCATTTCCTCGCACGGCACGGCGGAGTGCTGTTCGACCCTTTCCACCAGGGCCGTATCCTGACCAGGCGCGACTGCGAGGAAATCCTGCGCCGGCAAAACCACAAGCTTGAGGATTGGCATCTGGCCGCCGCCGGACCGCGGCAAATCCTGACCCGCGTTCTGGCCAACCTCCTCTACGTCTACCACCGACAGGACAAAGGCTCGCTCTACGCCCGCGTCAAACTCTGGAGCCATCTCCTTTGCCGCGGCTGATGCAGGCCGAAGTCATCAACACCGGCTCCGAGTTGCTCCTCGGGCTGGTGCAAAACACCCACCTCGCGTGGTTGGCCGGGGAACTGGCCCCGCTCGGCGTGACGGTATCGCGCCAACTCTGCGTGCCCGACGGACCCGACATCCGCGGCGCGCTCGAGGCCGCGCTCGAGCGCGCGGATCTGGTCATCTGCACCGGCGGCCTCGGTCCCACCACCGACGACCTCACGCGCGAAGTCGCGGCGGACTTGCTCGGACTGCCCCTCGTCGAGGACCGTTCGATTTCCGACGCCATCCGCGCGCGCTTCGCCCGCCGCGGACTGCCCATGGCCGGGCGCGTGGTGCGGCAGGCCATGGTTCCGGTGGGTGCCGACGCGTTGCCCAACCCGAACGGCACGGCGCCCGGACTTTATTTCCCCCCCACCGTGCTCGGTTCCCGCCGCGCGCGGCACCTCGTTCTTTTGCCCGGGCCGCCGCGGGAGTTGCAACCGATGATGCGCGAGCACGTGGTGCCGCGCCTGCTCACCGCCTTGCCCGGCGCGCAGCGCCGCGAGCGGCGTATCTACCGCCTGACCGGGATCGGCGAGAGCCAAGTCGAGGAACGGATTGGCGAAAAACTGGAGGCGCGAGGCGAACTCGAAGTCGGTTACTGCGCACGGCCTTCCGAAGTCGATTTCCGGCTCATCGGGCCGTCCGACAAACTCGACGCGGCCGAGCCGGAGATCGTCGGCCTGCTCGGAGAGTGGATCTATTCGCGCGGCGAGACGTTGGAGGAAGCGGTGGTCAGCCTCCTGCGCGAAAACCGCGCCACTCTCGCCACGGCCGAATCGTGCACGGGCGGGGCACTGGCCGACCGGGTGACCGACGTGCCGGGCGCCTCGGAGGTATTTCTCGCCGGTTACGTCACCTACGCCAACGCCATCAAGACTGCGGCCGTCGGCGTCCCGGCCGGCCTCCTTGAAGCGCACGGGGCCGTAAGCGAACCGGTGGCCTCGGCCCTGGCGGAGGGAGCGCGCCACCGGACCGGAACGCGCTATGCCTTGGCCACCACGGGCATCGCCGGACCCGGCGGCGGCACGGCGGAAAAACCGGTCGGCACGGTTTTCATCGCCCTCGCCGCGGAAAATTCGGCCACCATCGTGCGGCGTTGCTTCTTTCCGCTCGATCGCCAGACTTTCAAACACATGACGACCTCCGCCGCGTTGGACCTTCTCCGGCGCCATGTCCTCGGTCTGCCGCTGCAACTCGGCGGCGGATCCTCCCTGCCCCGTCTCGGATAGACAGCCATGCGCACCGGAATCCTCGGCGGAAGCTTCGACCCGATCCACCACGGGCACCTCATCCTCGCCCGCGCGGCGCTGGAGCAACTCGCGCTGGACCGCGTCCTGTTCATTCCCGCCGCCCTTTCCCCGCACAAGACGCAGACCAAACCCGCCACGGCGCAGGATCGTCTGGCCATGCTGCAACTCGCCATCGAACGCGAACCGGACTTCGAAAGCTGCGATCTCGAGCTTCACCGGCCGCCGCCGAGCTACACGGTCCACACGCTGCGGAATTTGCGGGAGAAATATCCGGACGACGAACTCATCCTCCTCATCGGTGCCGACAACGTGGCCGGGTTCGATACGTGGCTCGATCCCGATGAGATCCTCCGTCTCGCCCGCATCGCCGTGCTGGACCGCGCGGGCGCCGCCATCACGCGCGACTGGCCCGTGGTCCGCCGGCTCATCGACATTTCTTCGACCGGTATCCGCGCCCGGGCGGCGGAAGGCCGCAGCATCCGTTATTTGACGCCCGCCGGCGTCTGCGATTACATCGCGGCACACGGTCTCTACCGCCACGCGTGACACCCGACTCCGAAACCATCGCCCTCGCCGCCGCGCAGGCCGCCTCCGACAAAAAAGCGGAAAACATCCGGATCCTCGATCTGCGCAAGATCTCGAGCTTCGCCGACTATTTCGTCATCTGCACCGGCACCAGCGAACCCCACCTCAAAGCGATCGGCACCGAGATCCGCGAGACGCTGCGCGAGAACCTCGGCCTGACCGCCCACGCCGACGGCTTCCCGGCCAGCCAATGGGTGGTGCTCGATTACAGCGGCGTGATCATCCACATCTTCCAGCCCGACAAGCGGGAATTTTACGATTTGGAATCCCTCTGGCGCGACGCCCCGG
>JBMTVD010000079.1:0-8202 GCA_049451035.1 Chthoniobacterales bacterium
CGAGGCGGCCGCATTGCTGCGGTCGCGGTTGACTACCCGAATGATTGACTCCTTGTCCGACAGCACCGCCCGGAAGGTCCGCGTGTCGGTGTTCGAGGCGAGCCATTCATCCTCGAAGGCAAAGATCTCCTTTTGCGGGCTGAGCAGGTAGACGGTCTTGCGTCCGACGAAGAGCGGGAAAACGCCGTGCTTCTCGAGCAACGTGTCGGGAAATTCACTTTGGCGCGGAGCCAGCGCCGGGTTGAACACGGCGTCGCCGGTGCAAAGGTGCCGCAGGGTAGCCCCGAAACCCGGGGGAAGGGCTTTCAAATTGGTGACGTTCGCTGCCGCAACCGAGGAAAGCGGCTCGAGACATCCCTCAAGCCTCTTTCTCTCTTCCTCTCCGAAAGGATAATCCGAGAGCAGCCACTTCAGGGCGGTTTCAGGCGACGGGCTTTCCCCGAGCGGTCGCGGTTCAAGCGGTGCTTCGCGAGGAACGATGGGTTTGGCCTCGAGGCGCTCGGCCAAGACTTCCGCGTATCCGCGGTATTGGCGCTGTTCGAGGAGGACCGGGATAGTGAACGCGTCGGGCACACCCCATTTCGCGCGCGCCGCCGGATCGTAGTGTCCGATGATGAGAAGCGGCCCCAGCGAGCCGACGGGTAGCCAGGGCTCGTCCTCCAGCCCGAGCGACTCCGCGGCCAACTGGCGGAAGACATTTTCGGCCTGCACGGAGACTGAAGGACGATTTGCGATGTAGGGAAGTATCCCGAACTTGCCTGCCAGCCACTCTTGAGCCTCTTCCTGCGCCACGCCGTTAGCCATGGCCAGAGCCGCGTGCAGGTCTTGGGCATTCTCCGGAAGGTCGAGGGGGACCCTGATTCCTCTCGATGCCAATGCGGCGCTTAAGTTGGTGTCTGGAGTTGCTGTCGGCATTTTTGCCACTTGGGGTGTTATCAGGCCGCCGTTTATCGATTAACAGCCCGTGATCTCGATCGGAAGGCGCGCGTTTCCACGCCGATTCAGTAGGAGATCTGGCCTCCCGGGCCGTAAAGCTGCACCTTGTTGACCAAAGGGTCCGTCGGATCGAAAACGACCGTATAGTCGGAACTCGGCATAAACGCCGACAGCGAGGCGGGGGGAAAGGCGATGTAGGGCTTGAGCAGGCTCGTGTAGCGGGCGCTGTCGCTCCCGGCTGCCGCCCAGTTGGCTTTTGCCGTGGCCCGGTCGCCCACCGCTTGGAAATAGGCAGCCACCGCAAGATTGAGCATTTCCGCCCGTGCGCGGGCGAGGCTGTCCTCACTGTCGCTGCGCATCTGTACGATGTTGGGGAAAGCAAAAAACATCACGATGCCTAGCACGACGATGACGACGAGAAGTTCGACCAAGCTAAATGCCGCTCGCGGGAAGCGCGCGGGTGCGAGGCGGGGGAGCGTTTTCATTGTGCGGACCAGTCGACGGAGGGAGATCCTCCCAAGGGCCAAGCCGAAAATTGCAGTGAAGCACCGGAAGTGGTCAAGGCTTCACTGCTGACGCCACTGCCGCTGCCGGAGAGGGCGGCGTACGTGGATGGCTGCAAGTAGTTCTGCAGGAGACCCAGTTTGCTGCCGGCGCCGTTGTAGGCCGCGCGGGCGGCTGCCAAACCGCCCGTTCCTGCGGACGCGTCGGCCAACCAGCTCCCGAGCGCTGTTTGCAGCTCCGCCTGTTGCTGCCGGGCGACTGCCTCGCTTGTGCCGCCGCGAATTGAGGAGACATTAGGTATGACCAATGTGGCCAGAATGGCGATGATGCCCACCACCACCAGCATTTCAACCAGTGACAGGGCATGATTCGGGGAGATTTTTCGACAGGGCCTCACGACACTAAAATAACCTGTTTTCGACGGCCTTCAACCGCGAAGGGACTGCGCGGTCCCTCGGTCCAATAAAAAAACCGGTCCCGGATATCCGGGACCGGTTTGCTCACGATTCATTGCCTTCAGCGCCCCTCCGCAAGAGGGGGCCTGGCATCGGTTGCTACTGGTTTTGGGTGTATGTGAAGCCGATGCCGTCAGCGTTGGTCCAAGAAAACCCGTTAGTGATGTCGGCGAGGGTGGCATTGGTGTTGCCGGCGCCTTGGATGTTAGCCAAGAAGCGGGTTTGCTCTTCCAAATTCGCGGCGTCGCGGGCTGCTACTGCGGCATCGCGGGCACCGGTGATGTTCGGGATCGCGATAGCCGCGATGACGGCGATGACCGCGATGACAACGAGAAGTTCGACCAAGCTGAAGGCCGAGTTGAACTTTGATTTGAGTGTGGTGTGTTTTTTCATAACGCAGCCAAGTTAAGACGATCCCGTGGGACCCTCAATTTCCCCGATCTGGTGTTTTTCATTAGGGTTTTCCTGTAGGAGCCCGGCGAGCCGCCGGGCAGTTGGCGGTGTTCAGTTGGCAGTTTTCAGCCGGAAACAGAGCAGGCGGAAAGGGCGCCTACAGAGAGGGCGGAGACCTGAGGGGGCGACCTATGGTCGCGCATGGAGCGTGGGGCATGGTGTTCAGCGGATTCGGGGGAGTGAAAAGTATTTGCGCAGCTTGAAAACGTGTGTAATGAATCAAGAGTGCTCTTTGAATACGATGCCGCGAAAAGCTGCGCGAACGCAGTCAAGCATGGCGTCGATTTTGAGGCGGTGCAGAAAATGTGGGATGGAGTCGTGGTGGCGTCCCCGGCCAAGTTTGTCGGCGAGGATCGCTTGCTGGCGATCGGACAAATCGACGGCAAGTTTTGGACGGCCATCGTGACTTTGCGAGGTCCCTCAATTCGCATCATCAGCGCAAGAAGAAGCAGACAAAATGAAATCCAAATCTACCAAAACCACAGCAGCCAATCTTGAAGCGCGCTTCGACGCTGGAGAGGACGTCTCGGACTACTTTGATGTTTCGCGTCCGGTCGTCTGGGGTGGAGCACGGAGCGGTGCGGGGCGCAAGAAGTCCGGCAAGGTGCGCAAGCAAGTCATGCTGTCTTCCGTGGTGGCTGACAAAATCGGACGTATTGCCGCCCGCAAGAAGCAGAGTTTTTCCGCCACGGTGGAGGCTGCCTGTGCGGCGTTGAGATGAGGAGTGAAGAAAGGGCGGAAAGCTGAGTTTGAGGCCTGAAGGAGGAGCGACTTGTGGTCGCGCCTGGAGCGTTGAGGATGTGAAGAAGGGGCGGGGAGCGGTGCGCTCCTGCTCAGTAGGAGAGAACGTCTAAGGCCGGCACGCGCCGGAATTCATCGCTGTTGCGCGTGACGACCGGCAGGCCGTTGGCCAAAGCGGTGGCCGCGATCCACATGTCGTTAGCGCCGATGAGCGTGCCTTGTCGGCGCAGTTCACGAAAGACGGCGCCGAAATGCCAGGCGACTTCGTCGTTGTAACCAAGGAAGCGGAAGGGCCGGATGAAGGACTCCCACTTGGTGCGGTCGCGACCGAGAGACTCACCCGCGGCCAATTCGCCTGCGATGGTGAACGTGATGCACAACTCTTCGTCGGGACAGGCCGTGAGGAATTCCGTGGCGCGGCCGACCTGACGCCGCGCTGACTCTCGTTCGAAATCGACCAGAAAAGTGGAGTCCAGAATCACGGGATACGCGGGGGTCGATCGGCGAGGTTGAGTTCGTCGATGGCTCGGGCGTCCTCCTCGGTCAGGAGCGGCCCCCTTTCGCGGGCGAGCTTCAGTAACTGCGCAGCGGTGATGGCGCTTGCCGGCATGGGGAGACGACGCACCACTTCCGAGAACGACTCCCGGGGTGTGCGCTTGGCCCGTTTGAGGCGCTCATAGGCATCAATCTCCAAAGTAATTGTCTTGGTCGCCATGCCTGTAACAATGCACGACCATGCACGAATAGCAATGCGTTTGGGAAGATACAACGAGCACGGAGCAAAGAGGCCGGCAAACTTGACGCGGACAACAATCAGACTAACATAGTCATATGCTTCAGACCAATATTTCCACAATCAAGAGTCAGCTCAGTAGCTACCTCGACCGCGTCAAGAGCGGCGAAGAGGTGATCATTGCTGAACGCAGCCGGCCGATTGCGAAGATTGTTCGTTATAGCCCCTCGGGATCGCAAACCGACGGATGGGCCGCGCGGTTGGAGGAGTCTGCGCGGCGAGGGGAAGTGCGCTTGTCCGCGGGTTCCGGTGAACCGCTGCGCTTACAACCGGCCCGGGCGCCAAAGAACGGGGCCAAGGTGGTGGCCGCCCTGTTGGAAGAGCGGCGCCAAGGGCGATGAGATTTTGGGATAGTTCGGCTTTGGTGCCCTTGCTCATCGAGGAGGCAGAGAGCATGGAAATGAACCGTCTCCTCGCCGCGGATCAGGAAATTGCCATGTGGTGGGGAACGCCCACGGAGTGTTGGTCGGCGTTGGCGCGTCGCGAAAGGGAAGCGGATTGGCCGCCCGCCACAACCGACGAGGCCTTGGCCAACCTGCAGAAAGTGATGGAGCGCGCCCACGAAGTGCTGCCTTCGTCAGCCGTACGCGCGCTCTCTCGTCGGCTGCTTTTCACGCACGCTCTGCGCGCGGCCGATGCTTTGCAGCTGGCGGCGGCCCTTGTTTTAAGCGGCGATGAGGTGGCGGCCCTGGAATTTGTGACTCTCGATGACGTGCTCGCGCGGGCGGCGCGCAAGGAAGGGCTGCGGGTAATTCGCAGCGCGACCGCGCAAGAACTTTAGTTTCGGACGGCTGAGCGAGCCGTTCCTACCGCGACGTCAGAAGTTTCCAGACTTCCCAGAAGCCGGGGGCGAAGTCGTTGGGGCGGTTGGTGAGCCAGACGCCTATTTGTTCGAGGGGGAGGAAGAGGGCGTCTTCGATTTCTGACGGTGGAAGCATGAAGGGGCCTTCGCTTTGTGCGGTGAAGACGTCGACGAATTCTTGGCCGGTGTTGGAGCAGGCGCGGATTTTGCCGAGCGGGGTGAGGTTTGGACGGATGCCGAGTTCTTCTTCGGTCTCGCGGACGGCGGCGGCTTCGTAGGTCTCGCCGGGTTCGAGGTGGCCGGCGGCGCTGGAGTCCCATTTGGAGGGCTCGCGGTCTTTCCAGGCGGAGCGCTTTTGCAGGAGCAGTTCACCGGCTTGGTTGAAGACAAGGATGTGCACGGCGCGGTGGAGGAGGTTTTTCGCATGCACCTCGGTGCGCGGTCGGGTGGCGATGACGTTGTCGCTCTCGTCAACGACATCGAATTGCTCGCCGTCATGCTGCGGGGGATGGGCGGCGGCTGGATCGAGGGTGCGGGCCAGATCGATCCATTGGGTGACGGCCAAATTTTCGGCGCGGCAGGTCGGCGGGAGGTTGTGCTTTTCGCACCATGCGAACCAGACGTCGGTTTTGATCTTGAGGAGGGATTTGAGTTGCTTGCGGCGCTGGCTGAAACCGCGTTGCACGAGGTCGTCGAAGAACGCGGCGCGGACCGGCGGGTGTTCGCGCGGGGTTCGGCGTTCGAGGAGGACGACAGCGGAATCGACGCCGGGTTCGGGGAAAAAGACGGAGGGGGGCAGGGAGCGTTCGCGGCGGACGCTCCACAATCTTTGGGTGCGCACGGTGAGGGCGCTGTAGTCGGGGTTGTCCGGTCCCGCGGCGAGGCGGGCGGCGAATTCGTCCTGCACCGCGAAGACGGCTCGGCTGACCGGAGAGCAAGGGGTGAGCCAGTGGCGCAGGATGGGGGACGTCGCGTAGTAGGGGAGATTGCCGGCCAGAGGAAAGGGGCCGTGCGGCAAGAGGGGGCGCCAGTCGAACTCGATGGCGTCGGCGCAGACGACTTCGACGCGGTCGGCGGGAAATTTCCCCCGCAGCCATTCGGCGAGGCGCGCGTCTTTCTCGATGAGGAGGAGACGGTCGCAGCGTTCGAGGAGCGGGGTGGTGAGGGAGCCGAGGCCGGGTCCGATTTCCACGGCGAAGGGGGCGCGGTCCGGCACCGCGGCGGCGGCGATGGCCTGCGCGAGATTTCGGTCGTGGAGGAAATTCTGCCCGAGGCTTTTGGTCGGACGCATTTGCAATTCGTCCAACGCGGCGCGGATGTCGGTGAGGCGCATGGGAAACAAGTCTACAGTTGGCAGTGTCCGGTTTTCAGCCTGAACCGAGCAAAGCCGGAAGGGGCTCCGCGCTCAGCAATCGAAGAGTTCGCCGTAGTTTTTCTTGGCGTGCTCCCGGCACATCCTGTCGATTTCGCCCGGGTCGCTCATCCCGGCAGCGTGGCAGGCCAGTTCGCTGCACTCTTTGAAGTCGAGGCTCTGAACCGCTTTCTTCACCCGCGGCACGGCCGTGGTGACGACGCTCAACTCATCCATGCCGAAGCCGAGGAGGAGCGGGGTGAGATGCAGTTCGGACGCCATTTCGCCGCAGACCCCGATCCAAATGCCGTGCTTGTGCGCGGCCTGGCAGGACATGGCCAGCAGTCGCAGGACGGACGGATGCGTCGGTTGGTAGAGGTGCGCCACGCGGTCGTTCCCGCGGTCCACCGCCATGGTGTATTGCACGAGGTCGTTGGTCCCCACGCTGAAAAATTTCACCGCGGCCGCGAGTTGGTCGGCAATGAGCGCGGCCGAGGGCACTTCGATCATGCAGCCGACTTCGATATCGTCCTTGAACGGCTTGCCCTCGCCGGCAAGCTCGGCTTTGCATTCCTCGAGAAAGCTGTTGGCCCACCGCACCTCGTCGATCTGGGTCACCATGGGATACATCAGTTTGATGTTGCCGTGCGCCGAGGCGCGCAGGATGGCGCGCAGTTGGGTTTTGAAAAGGGCGGGCTCATCGAGGCACAGTCGGATAGCCCGGCGGCCGAGGAAGGGGTTGGGTTCCTCCGCCGCGTGGGGCAGGTGCATCAGTTTGTCGCCTCCGATGTCGAGGGTGCGGATGATCACCCCGTGCGGGGTGCATTTTTCCGCCACGGCTTTGTAGGCCGCGTACTGCTCCTCCTCGCCGGGTGCGGACTGTTTGTTGAGGAAGAGGAATTCGGTGCGGAAGAGTCCGATGCCCTCGGCCCCGGACGCAGCAACCGCGTGGATTTCCGAGGGCAGTTCGATGTTGGCCGACAGCGTGATGTGCCTGCCGTCGCGGGTGGTGGAAGGGGTCTCGCGGATCGATTCGAGCTGGTGCTCGACCTCCACTTTCTGCCTTTCCATCCGGCCGTATTCGCTGCGCGTCTGCTCAGAGGGCTGGAGGATCAGTTTGCCGTTGTAACCGTCGAGGAGGACCCGGTCGCCGGTGGTCAGCCTGGAGCAGATGCCCGGCAGCGCGACAATGGCGGGAATGCCGAGCGACCGCGCCATGATGGCGCTGTGTGAAGTGCGGCTGCCCTGCTCGGTGACGAAACCGCGGACCAGGTCGCGGTTGATCAACGCCGTGTCGGACGGTGTGAGGTTGGCGGCCACGATGATGTGCGGGTGGTCGAGCCGGTGGAGATTGGCCGCGGTTTTTCCCAGGAGATGGCGCAGCACCCTCCGCGTCACATCCTCGATGTCGACCACGCGCTCCTGCAGATACGGGTCGTCGATGGCGGCGAGGGTGCGGCAATATTTTTCCGCGACTTGGTGGAAGACGAATTCGATGTTGTGCTTGTCGCGTTCGAGGCCGCGCAGGGCCTCGTCGATGAGGGTGCGGTCCTCCACGACCAGCAGGTGCGCGTCGAAAATGCCCGCGTCACCCGCCCCGATGGCCGCGACGATGCGCTGCTGGATTTCGAGGAGTTCCTGGCGCGTGGCGATGAGCGCGGCCTCGAAGCGCGCGATCTCCCCCGGGATTTCCTCCTCGGTGACGTCGCGCAGGGGTACCTCTTCCTCGTCCTGCCAGTGGACGACGACCTCCCCCTCGGCAATGCCGGGGGACACCCCCAAGCCCTCGAATATTTTCTGTTCAGCCTCGGCCATCCTGGGGCGGTGTAACGAATGACGATTGACAGGTCAAAGCCCAATGAGCACCTGCGGTCTTGACAGTCCGCGGAACGACTGGTTCTTTGACGCGTTCGGCGCGATTCCTGAGTAGCTCAGTGGTAGAGCGGTCGGCTGTTAACCGATTGGTCGTAGGTTCGAATCCTACCTCAGGAGCCAGCCATCAGGCTGGCTACTGAGTGTCCGAGCAACCCGCCACAGGCGGCAAAAATGGAAAGATCGCCGCAGGCGATCAATCCTACCTCAGGAGTTCTCTGATTGGCCCGCCACAGGCGGCAAAAATGGAAAGATCGCCGCAGGCGATCAATCCTACCTCAGGAGCGCCAGTTTT
>JBMTVD010000080.1:0-8165 GCA_049451035.1 Chthoniobacterales bacterium
GTCGCGCTTGAGGTCGTTGACGTTGTCCATCGGCATCTCGGGTCCGAGCTTGAAAAGCAGCCAGCCGACGTGGGCCCAGAAAAAGCCTTTGGTGATGTCGTAGGGATCGTCGTCGTGGTCGACGTGTTTGTGGTGTTTGCGGTGGTCGGAGCACCAATCGAGGACGGAATTCTCGAAGGCGCAGGCGCCGAAGAGCAGGGTGGCCAGGCGGACCGGTGTCTTGGCCTTGAAGGAGAGGTGGGCGAAGAGACGGTGGTAGCCCAGCGTGATGCTCAAGCCGGTCAGGATGAAAAAGAGGAAAAAGAGGGCGACGAGGAACCAGTCGAGACCGTAGTGCCAGATGTAAAGCGGCACGGCTGTGACAGCGAGGGTGTTGAGGACGGCCAGAAAGATGCTGGTCTTCCAATTGACGCGTTCCCAGGGGATTCGCGCGAGCAGAGGTATTTGCATGAAGTTGGCGGAGTCTAGCCGTGGATGGGATCCGATGCAACTCCGACCGGACGGGCGGTTGCCTTTTCCCCCGCCGTTGTTTCAACTGAAGGTCGTCTCCGATGGATCACTGGTTTTGGTTCAGCGCCTCCGATTTCGCCTACAGCTTTCTCAGCGTGGTGCTGGAAGGCTTGCCGTTCATTCTTGTGGGGGTCCTGCTCAGCGGATTGGTCGATGTTTTTTTGCCGCCTCGCGTGCTGGCCCGCGTGCTGCCGCGGCATCCCGCGGCGGGTATCCTCCTCGGGGGTCTGCTGGGGGCGGTGCTGCCGATGTGCGAATGCGGGATCGTCGTCGTCATCCGCCGCTTGCTGCGCAAGGGTCTGCCGCTTTCCAACGCGGTCGCTTACATGCTGGCCGCGCCGGTGGTCAATCCGGTCGTCGCGGTCAGCACCTACGCCGCCTTCCGCGGACAGGGGGCGTTGGAGATGACGCTATGGCGCATGGGTTTGGCTTTCGGCGTCGCGGTGGTCACGGCCACCATTGTGCTGTTTCTCGGTCGTCGTTTGGTTCTCCGTCCCGACCTCCAGTCGGCCGTGCCGGCGGAGGAAGGCGCGGAGCATTCCGGCTGGGCCGCCAAGTGGGCGGCCGCGGTTCGCTCCGCGGTCGGCGACTTCCTCGACGTGACGGTTTATTTCATTCTGGGCGCGGCGGTGGCCACGTTTTTCAACACCAGCGTCAACCAGCAGTTGGTTCTTCCCCTGGCGGAGGACCGCGCGGTCTCGGTGGCGGCCATGATGGGCCTGGCTGCTCTGCTTTCGCTGTGCAGCACATCGGATGCGTTCGTTGCGGCCACCTTCACCGCGTTCTCCTCCGCCTCCAAAATCGCCTTCCTTGTCTTCGGTCCCATGGTGGACCTGAAACTGCTCTTCATCTACGGGCTCGTCTTCCGCAAGCGCTTCGTCGCCTGCTTGGCGGTCCTGCTCTTCGTGCTGGTCTGGCTCGCTTGCACGCAGTTGCCCATTGCCAACTTCCGCGGATGAACAGACGCACGCTCACCCTCGTCACTCTTCTCCTGTGGGGCGGTCTCATGGTTTGGTTTTGGGCCAGCGGACGCATCGTCTCCTACCTGCATCCGCAGTTCCACGTGCTCGTGGCCGGAGCCGGCACGGTGCTTCTCCTGCTCGCCCCGGCCTGGTGGTGGGCCACGAGGGAAATAACCGCGGGGTGCGGGGATTGCGGTTGCCACCACGGGCACGAGGCGGAGCCGCCGCGCGGTGCTCTCGGTGCCGGGGCCGTCTTTGCCTTCGTCGTTCTGCTGTTGCCGGTCAGCGCGGCGATGCTGGTGTCTCCCAGCCAGTTCGGCGAAGCCGCGGTGATGAACCGCGGCATCGTGTCCAGCATCTCCCAACTTCCGGCCGCGGGGGCGTCGGTCCCCGGTGATTTGGAAGGTGCGCCGATGCTCGACGAGGGCGAAGAGTTGCCCGATGTGTACGACTGGCCGGAGGAAGAAGAGGAGGGTGTGGAATATTACACGCGCGGTCCGGACGGGGCCATCCAGCTGGAAACCATCGACCTGCTCTTCGCGGCCGAGGAGCCCGGTCTGCGCGACGAGTTCGACAACCAGCGCGTCTCCATCGTGGGGCAATACGTGCCCTCGCGCGGCCCCGGGGCGACATTCGATTTGGTGCGCATGATGATGGTGTGTTGCGCGGCGGACGCGCGCCCTGTCGGTGTGGAGATCGAGACCGCGCAACCCCGCGATTTTCCCCGCATGGGTTGGATCCGCGTGACCGGCCCGGTGCGTTTCGTCGAGTCAGGCGGTCTGCGCGAGCCGCGGGTGACCGCCGAACAGATCGAGGAAATTCCCGCGCCCCGTGAAACGATTCTCTACTAAGGCGGCTTTGCTGTTGTTCGCGTCGGTTGCGCTCGCGGCCGACGGTTCGCCCTCCTGGCAACCGGCGCTGCCGGGGTGGCGCTATGAATTTCCGCGCGATCACCACGCGCACCCCGGTTTCAAAACCGAGTGGTGGTATCTCACGGGCAACCTCGAGTCCGACGACGGGCGGCGCTTCGGCTTCCAGTTGACTTTTTTTCGCCAAGGGGTCCGGCGCGGTGCGGCCGGCAGCCGTTTTGCCGTGGAGGACATCAAACTGGCCCACTTCGCGGTCACCGACATCGAGAACGGGCGCTTCCACCACGCGCAAAAGGTCTCGCGTGGGGCGTTCGGCGAGGCGGGATTTTCCGACGGCGATCGCCTCGCGTGGATCGACGAATGGGAACTCGTCACCCTTGGCGAGGGCAGGTTCCGCATCGCCGCCCGGGAAAAGGAATTCGCGCTGGCCCTCGATCTGGCCGCCGGCAAGCCGCCGGTCTTTCACGGGGAGGACGGGGTCAGCCAGAAATCGGCGGGCGAGGGGAGGGCTTCGCATTACTACTCGTTCACGCGGCTGGAGGCGCGTGGCACGCTCGAGTTGCAGGGGCGCGCCATGGCGGTGCGCGGTCTGGCCTGGTTCGACCAGGAATGGGCGACCAACCAGTTGGCGGCGGACCAGAGCGGATGGGATTGGTTCAGTCTCCAGTTCGAAGACGGTGGCGAACTCATGCTTTTCCAAATCCGTTCGAAGGGCGGCGGATGCGATCCGTTTTCCCACGGCACGTGGATCGACGCGGAGGGCTGTGCCACCCCGGTCCAAGCCGGTGACTTCGAGTTGAAACCCGGTCGGCTTTGGCAGAGCGCGGAGACGGGCGGTGCCTACCCCGTCGAGTGGCAGGTCCGCATACCCAAACTCGGGTTGGACGTGGCCGTCGCGGCGGCTGTCGACGCGCAGGAACTCGTCCTGCGGCCGATCTCCTACTGGGAGGGCAGCGTGGTCGCGCGCGGCACACGCGAGGGCACGGCCACCGCCGCTCGCGGTTATCTGGAAATGACCGGTTATGCCGGCGGGTTGGTCGGGTTGCAGGCTCCGGGTCAGCGGTGATCAGCGTGGTCCCGGTTGGAGCTCGCCCTGGATCGTATACTGCGGAAGCGGCGTCGCTTTCCATACGCGTCCCGTCTCGCGACGTTCCTCCGGCGTGGTGAATTCCAGCAGCTCCAGCCGCAGGCGGAAGAAGCGCGGTGCGATTTCGGCGGCGCCTCCGGGGGCCAGCAGGGCCTTCACTTCCGGCGCGCCCTCCTGCAACCGGGCCAGGAGCGGCATCATCCAGCCCGGCGGTTGTCCGCGCTCGCGGTATTCCAGCGCGGCAAACCACATCTGCCAGTCGAGTCGCGGCATGTGCGGCATGAAGAATGGCAGGGTGGCGTCGGTCACATCCATTTTGTAGGGGAAACGGTAGGGGGTCCAATTGGCACCGTCGGAGCTGGCTTCTATGACAATCTCGGGTCTTTCCATGGTCATGACGCTGAAAAGCCCGTAGGAGTTCGTGCTGCGGAAGGGGGCGACCGGACCGAGCACGGGCCCGACCCAGGCCGTCGGCCAAGCGCGCAGCACCATGAGCAGCGTCACGGTCGTGGGCACGAGGATGAGCGTCGCCAGCCACGGGGCGACGGCCCGCTGGATCTTCGGCAGTGCCAGACTCCGTCCCGCCGCGAGCAGTCGCCGCGCCGCCGGCGCCCACGACTGATCATCCACCAGGCTGAGGCAGAGCGCCAAAGTCAGCAGATTGAAGAATCCGTAATGTCCCGTGGCCATGATGAGGATCATGAGCAGGGAAAAACCCCAAAACGCGGCCATGCGCAGCCGGCGCGGGGCGAAAATGAAAAACGGCAGGACCAACTCGATGGCGAACGTGCCGCAAAGCGACAGGCGCTGGAACCAGGCGGGAAGCTGGCCGGCCCACCAACTCGTCCAAACCGGGATGGGTTGCGTGAAGTAGTGGAAATCCAGCGCCGTGCCCTCGATCCACGCGTTCACGCCGTCGGCATTGTAGCCGTAGAGTTTGACCATGCCCGACTCGAACATGAGCCGGAAAAGCAGCCACCACACGAGGACCCGCCCCCATGGCGACGGCTCGCTCGAGCCGCGGCCGAGGAAGCGCCGCCACGGACTGTAAATCGCCGCGAGCAGCCCGGCTTCGAGCAGCAGCGCATCCCATTGGAAGTTGAGAAAGACCGGCACCGTGGCGGCGAAAGACAGATAACAAAACCAGGCGACCAGTGCGGACCCGGCAGGCAGTATCCCCGCGGCGAGCAGCGCCGCCGCGGCGGTCCCCACGGCGAGCCACCAGTGCAGTTGCCCATCCGAGGCACCCCACCACAGCAGTGACGGCATGTTGAGCCATGCTTGCCAACGGCCGCCGTGGTCGCGGAAATGGTTTTCCGCGGCGGCCAGATGTTCATTGACGGGGAGGAGTCCGCCCGAACCGGCCAGTCCGTCGATCTGCGCCCACAACGAAACAAAGGCGCAGAAAAAAACGACGCCGATGGCCCGCGGAACAATCCAACCCGAGACGGCGAAGGACGAAGCAATGGGCCCGCGGCCCCAGAGCAGCGTCGTCAGGGCGCCGAAAAATCCGCGGTGCGCGGCCACGCGGCGGTAAGCCGCTTCGGCCAGCGCCCGGAACGGCGGGAGGGCATGATAGAGAGCCAGCAGGACCCGGGCGCGGAGGTTGCACGGGGCGAGGGCGCGCAGCGCCGCCTCGGCCGCGGTGGTCAGCGAGCCGTCCGGTTGCGTCAGAACGATGCGCGCCGGCGGCAGGCCGCCCGCCGCCTCGATGACACGGCCGGGGGCTTCCTGGACGAACGCGTAATCCGTGCCGTCGCCGGTCGCCTGCCGCCATCGTTCCACCCAGCGGCGGCAAAAACCGCAGTCCCGGTCCCAGTACAGGACCGGTTTCGTTGGTGCGGCGGCAGGCTCCATGCTGGCTTTCAGCGTGCAGCGGTGTATCGTCGCTGTCCAGTGATCCGCAGCCCGGCCCGGTCCGGCGGCGGGCACCTCACGAGGCCGCATGCCACGCAACCGATATTCCTGGGAGGAAAAGCCTGCCCGCCGCCGCAAGAGTTCGTGGTGGCGATGGCTTCTTCTTTTTCCTGTCCTGGCCGCGCTGGCCGCGGGAGCCATCGGGGCCATTGTTTTCTTTCTTGTCCGTGCCGAGTTCCTGCAGTTGGCCGCCCAGTTCGACCTCGAGCGCCTCGAGAAAATGGAGGCGGCCTCGACCATTTACGACCGCAAGGGCGGACTGGTCGGCAAGATCTTCATCCAGAACCGCGAACCCCTGCCGTTCGAGAAAATCCCCGAGGTGCTCGTGCAGGCCGTGGTGGCCACCGAGGACCAGAAGTTTTGGACCCACGACGGCGTGGACTACCAAGGCATGGCCCGCGCCGCCTTGGCCAATTGGTCGGCGGGTCGCATCCGGCAGGGGGCCAGCACCGTCACGCAGCAGCTGGCCCGCAATTCGTTCGACCTCAAAGAGCGCACCTACCGCCGCAAACTTCTCGAGATCGCCCTGGCGCACCGCATCGAGGAGCGCTTCCCCAAGGAAAAGATCATGGAGCTCTATTTGAACCGCGTTTACTTCGGGGGCGGCCTTTACGGGGCGGAAGCGGCGGCGCGCGGTTACTTCGGGATTCCCGCCTCCGCGCTTTCCGCCGGGCAGGCGGCCATGCTGGCCGGCTTGCTCAAAAGCCCCAACAGCCTCTCGCCTTGGAACAACAAGAAGGCCGCGGAGCAAAGCCGCAACTATGTTCTCGGGCAAATGCGCTCCATGGGGTTCCTCTCCCGGGAGGGTTACCAGGAGGCCCTGCAGGCCCCGCTCGTCGTCCGCCAGCGCCCGGCCCCGAAAAAACAGTCCTATGCCGTCGAATACATCCGGCAGCAGGCCATCAATTCGCTCGGCTTCGACCGTGCTATGAACGGCGGCTTCCGCATCTACACCACCCTCGACCCGGCCATGCAATTCGAGGCGGAAAAGGCCCTCCGGCGGCGTCTCGACGAGATCGAAAGACGCCCCGGCTACGCCAACCAGACTTACGCCGGCTTTGCCGAACGCTTCGCCTCCGAGCCGCCCAAGCCCGGCGATTCCAACACGCGGCCGCCCGAGTATCTGCAAGGTGCGGTGCTCGCGGTGGACAACGGGTCCGGCGGTATCCTCGCCATGGTCGGGGGCCGCGACTTCTTGCACAGCGAGTACAATCGCAGCGTGCAGGGAACCCGCCCGCTTGGCACCGCGTTTGCCCCCGTCCTTTTTGCCGCGGCCTTCGAAAAAGGCCTTTACCCCGGTACCGTGGTGCAGGACTGGGCCCTGGACAACCGCCTCGTGGCCTTCGGCGGCCAAGCCGGCGTGCTCGGCGAATGGGGCGTGGAACGCGCCGACAACGAATACGAGGGCGAAATCACCGCCCGCGAGGCCCTGGTCCGCGGCAAGAACAGCGCGGTTGTCCGCGTCGGTTTCCAGACCGGTCTCGACGCCGTGGGCCAAGTGGCTGCCGCATCCGGGATCCGGTCCGCGTTGCGCCCTTACGCCAACACCTACCTCGGATCCAGTGAGCTTTCGCTCGAGGAAGCCGTCCTCGCCTACACGATGTTTCCCGGTGGCGGCCAGCGGCCGTCGGGTACCCACATTATCGACCGCATCGAAAGCGCCGAAGGCGTCCTGGAGTACGAGTACGCGCCCGGGCGCCAGAAAGTCATCTCCGACAGCTCCGCTTGGCAGGTGCACAGCCTCCTCACCGAAGTGCTCACCCGCGGCACGGGCAGTGGCGCCATGGCCGACTACGGCCTGGCGGTGGCCGGCGCCGCCGGGAAGACCGGCACGGCCTACAATTTCACCGATGCCTGGTTCATCGGATACAGCCAGGCCGTCACCTGCGGTGTCTGGGTCGGTTTCGACCGGCCGCGTCAAATCTACCGCGGCGCCTTCGCCAAGGACCTCGCGTTGCCCGTGTGGGTCGACGTGATGAACGCCTCGCGTGCCGACTTTCCGTCCGCACCGATGCAGCAACCGCTCAGCGTCGAGAAGGTGAAGGTCTGCCGCATCTCGGGCGAACTCGCCACCGACAAATGCCTTGAAACATTGCGCGTGCCCGACGGGTCGGAAATCATCGAGACCACCGCTTACGAGGAATTTGTCAAAGTCGGGGCGGGTCCCTCCCTCGAGTGCCCGGTCCACTCCAGCGCGCTGAAAAATTACCGCAAGGAATTCGTCGAAGGCGAATGGCCGCGGCCCGAGATGAATGTGGACACCTCGAAAATCCCCCCGGTCGACGTTTCCTCCGCTCCCGTGGTGGGTGGCGCCGATCCCTACAACTCGGTCTCGCCAGCTTCCATGGAGATGGATGGAGCCGTGCCGGTGGCCCGGGCCGAGGCGGTCGTGGCGGCCGCTGGTCTTCCCGGGGGTGGCAGTGAGATGCCCGCAGACGCCGGCCCCTCCGAAGTGCGGGCCGCCGAACCGGTGGGCGTCCAAGACTCCATCGAGGCCGACTTTTCCGGGGTCGAACTGGCTGAGCCTGCGCCGATCAATTTTTGACGCGGAAGTCCGGGGTGGCGGGGGAGCTCCTGAGCAAGGGATGCGTTTTTTTCGACGGGGACACGGCCAGGTTTCTTCCGTTGCGGGGGAGGACACACGACGGCATGGGATCGCACCCGGGATTTCTTTGTTGATAAACACATCAAAAGCTGGAGGTTTGGTCGAAATGAGAAAAGAGAATACAAAAGCTAATCAGCCCGAATAATGCTCTCCAAGCCAACGGCTTAAGGCCTTAAATTTTTTTTAAAAAACCCGTCACAAATTTGTTGCACGGC
>JBMTVD010000081.1:0-7882 GCA_049451035.1 Chthoniobacterales bacterium
CCGGAACACCGGCCTTTTCGAAAACCTCCAGCGGATGCGTCAGCTCGCCGAGAAAGAATCCGGTCGGCTTCCCCGTATCGCCCATTTGCCCGTGGCTGGTCAGAACCATCAAGACCGGCTTTTGTTCCCCGGCGCGGACAGCACTTGTGCAGGCCAGTCCGGCCAAGACAATCATAAGAAGGAGGGAATATCTCATTGCATGATTCTTCTTCCCGCGGCGCCGCACCGCAATGCCAATCGGCCGTCTAGCCGGATCTCCGCAGCCGCCAAGAAATCGCGCCTCCGGCAATCTCTGGCGGGCTGTCACCCGGCTCGAATCCGCAGCCGCGACCGCGCAGGGCATTTTCGCACAAACCGCGCAAATCACGGGCTGACCAGCCAGCATAGTTGGCCGCCACCAGCATCCGTCCGCCCGCCGCGAGCAATTCGAAACATTCGGCGACCAATGCGGGTAAATCGCTCTCGATCCGGAAGACGCGGCCGTTGGCCCGGCCGAATGTCGGCGGGTCGAGAACAATGAGGTCGAAGGTCTCGCCGCGTTTGCGCAGTCGCGGGACCACTTTCGCAACGTCGTCGGCGAGAAATCGGTGACCTTCCGCCGGGTCGAGCCCGTTCAGCTCAAGATTCCTGCGTCCCTGGGCGAGCACGCGTTTGGAGGCGTCGACGCTGCAAGTCTCCGCGCCTGACGCCGCCGCGCAGACCGTGAAGCTGCAGGTATACGCAAAAAGATTCAGCATTCGTTGGGCCCCGAGACGTTCCACCCAACGCCGGTTACCGCTCTGATCGAGGAAGAGTCCCGTCGAATACCCTCCCGCGGGCTCCACAAGGTAGCGCATGCCGTTCTCGCGCACCGTGATTTCTCCGGGTTCCTCTCCGGCCAGCAAGTCGGCCGGTTTTTGGTCCGCCGCCTTTTTTACCAGTTGCCGCGCGAGATACCCCCGCGGAGCGAATTTGTAACTTCTCGCCGCCTCGGCGCGCAAAACGTCCGCCCGCGGAGGCTTCCCCCCGCTCCACAAAATCCAATCCCCGTAGCGGTCCAGGTACCCGTCATGGCCGGTCGCCATTCGGTGCGCGTCGGTTCCTTCCTCCGCCAACGCGGCCCAGCGACCCGGGGAAATCCAATCCATACCCCTATTCTTACCTCGCGCCCTGCGTTTTCCAAATCTCCACTGCGCCGCCGCCCTTTATCCGCGGTTTTCCTTTTTGCCGCGCCTCCCTATCTTCGTCGCATGCCGCCGCGATTGCGCTGCTTCTATCACCCGGACTACTTCCTTCCCCTGCCGCCGGGTCATGCCTTTCCGATGGAAAAATTCCCGCAGGCCCGCGACCTGCTTGCCGTTTCGGAAACACCCGTGGAAATCGCCCTGGTGGCCCCGGCCACCTTGCGCCAACTTCGCCGCGTCCATGAAAGCACGTACTTGGAGAAACTTCACCATGGCAACCTTGATGAGATGGAACTCCACAAGCTCGGCCTCCCCTGGCAGCCGCGGCTGCTTTACCGCTCGTCCCTGGAGACCGCCGCCACCATCGCCGCGTGCCGCCATGCACTCTCGCATGGTATGGCCGCCAACCTGGCCGGCGGGACCCACCACGCCTTCCCCGACCGTGGTCTCGGTTACTGCGTGCTCAACGACGTGGCCACTGCCATTCGCGAGTTGCACGAGAGCCAGCCCCAACTCCGGATTTTCGTCGTCGACACCGATGCGCACCAAGGCAACGGAACCAACGCCATCTTCCACGGCGACGATCGCGTTTTCACTTACTCCATTCATGGCGAGCGCAATTACCCGAGTGCCAAGGTACCGGGATCGCTCGACGTCGGGCTGCCCCGCGAAGTCCCCGGCGACGAATACCTTGATGCACTGAGCGACACCTTGCCCTCCGCGCTGGACGGTTTCGCCGCCGACCTCGTCATCTGGATCTCCGGCGCCGATGTGCACGAACAGGACCGCTTTGGACAGATGCGACTGGGCACCGGCCAGATGGCGGAGCGAGACCGCTTGGTTCTTCAATGGTGTCAGCAGCGACAAAGACCCGTCGCCGTGCTCTACGGCGGAGGCTACCATCGCGAACCGGGCATGACCGCCCGCCTGCACGCCAACACCATTGAGATCGCTGCTGCCGCCTTCACGACTCAGCCCGGGGATAGGCGCCCCCAGCATGCCGCCTTCGTCTCCAAGTGAACGATTCCTGGCCGCCGTTTGAACTGGTTGTCGCACGTTACGACGAGGACCTTGCGTGGCTCAGGCGCGTGCCGGAAGAATTCCTGATCACCGTTTACAACAAGGGCGACGACGCCGCGCACGGGGCGCGACTGCCGAATGCCGGCCGCGAAGCGCAGACTTACCTGCATCATCTGACCGAGCGCCACCATACCCTCGCCGGCCTCACCATTTTTGCGCAGGGGCACCCCTTCGATCATGCGCCCGACCTGCACAAGCGCCTGCGCGCCTACGCGAGCGGCACGGAGCATGTGGAGGATTTCCATTGGCTGGGATTTCTGGCCGACACGGACGATGCGCACGGCCGCAGACTCTTTGTTCCGTGGAGCAAAAATGCGGAAGGCCACGAGTTGCCGCTCCACCGGTTTCATCGCCTGCTGTTCGGCGCGGACGGCCCCGAACTCTACCGCTTCTTTGTCGGCGCCCAGTTCGCCGTGACGCGGAACGCGGCCCGCCGGCGCCCCGCCGCATTTTACCAAAAAGCCGCCCAACTTGCCGCAGACTTTCCTTTTGCTCCCCATTGTTTCGAGAGATGCTGGGACCGCGTGTTCGAGTGCGATGGAACAGCTGGACGCCTTCCGGCGGACCAGCTGACCGCCTATTTCAAGCCGGTCAAACGGTTATCCGCGTAAGTGCGCCTGGCCTGTCCTCCCCGTCCCCTCTTTGGGCGTCCCCGCTCCCGTATCCTCCCCTTGTGCGCACCCCCGGACCGCGCTAGGTTAGGCGCCGTGATCGCGCATCGGACCCCCGAGAGCCACGACCCGATCGCTTGGGTCGGTCGTGTGCCCGTCTTTGCCACCACGATCATTGTCGCCCTGCATGTGATTAGCATGGTCGCCGTGGCGCTGGTGCGCGCCTCCGGAGCCGACGCCATTCTGGCCCAGCTCACGTTCGATAGCGGCGCAGTGCTGCGCGACTGGGAGCTGTGGCGCTGCTTTACCTATGCGTTCGTCAACAGTCCCGACCCGTGGTTCATCATAGAACTGGTCATGCTTTACATTTTCGGGCGCGATGTGGAGCAGTTTCTCGGGCGCAAAGGCTTCGTGAGGCTGTACTGCGGTCTCCTGCTGCTTGGCCCTTCGCTTCTTCTCGCCGCGACCATGGCCACGGGCCGTGATTTCGCTTTGGTGCAAGGATGGGCCAACTTCGGCGTCTTCATCGCTTTCGCCGCGCTCTACCCCAATGCGCAGCTGATTTTCGCCATCACGGCGAAAGTTTTTGCGTGGGTCTTCCTGGGAATCAACGCCCTCCAATTGGTCGCCTCCCGGGAGTGGGCCGAAATGACCGTACTGCTCGCGACAGCGACCCTTGCTTGGTATGCCATCCGGCACGGCGCGACGCTCAATCTCGCTTTTCTCTCCCGCCTCCGTCCCGTCACCCATCGCGCCGGCCGCCCGCGCTTGCGCGTCTTGCCCTCGCCGGAGAAAATTTCCTCCGACCCGCATCAAGTCATCGATCCGCTGCTCGACAAGATTGCCCGCAACGGGCTCGCCAGCCTGACGCGCCGCGAACGCGAGCAACTGGAGCGCGCCCGCGCCGCCCTTATCGAGATGGAGCAGAGCTGACGCGATGGAACAGCGCGCAGCCACACGCACCGACGGACGCGAGTGTGAGGATCCTTGCTACGTCAACGCCATGTCGCACTTCTATCGCGGCGAGCTTGGCCGCATCATGGTTTGGCGTCAGCGCCTGGACATCACCACGACCTGGGCCATCACAAGCACAACCACGATCATCACCGTCGCCTTTTCTTTCCGCGACGTGCCCCACATCATTTTCTTTTTCAACCTCGCCATTGTCTGGATGATGCTGTGGATCGAGGCCCGGCGTTACCGTTTCTACGACGCGTTCCGCGGGCGCGTCCGCATGCTCGAGTCACACTTTCTCGTGGCCATGGTTTCCCGCAACCCTGCACTCCTCGGCGGCGATTGGCAGAAACTCGTTTGCGAGGACCTCATACTGCCGTCTTTCAAGATCAGCCGACTGGAAGCTTTGGGGCGGCGCATGAAACGCAACTACGTTTTCATCATCGCCTTCATCCTCGTGGCCTGGATGACCAAGCTTTTCATGCATGCCAACCCGGCCGTCAACTCATGGTCGGCCTTTTACCAGGCTCTGGGGGTCGGCGGATTGCCCGGGTGGCTCGTCGGTGCCGTGCTGGCGCTCACCATCGTCAGCTCCATCGGGCTGACTTGGTATGTCTCGATCAACAGCGCCGGCGAAGTCACGGACCTGCGCAGCAGCCACCGCGAGCAATGGCGCATTTAGATAAGCTGCCACCAGAGCCCGTTGCGCGGCTGCGGGCCATCGTATCCCTGTTGCGGTCCGCGGACGGGTGTCCCTGGGACCGCGAGCAGACCCACGAATCGCTTCGTGCCGGATTGCTCGAAGAGGCCTGCGAGGTGATCGACGCCATCACCAAGG
Organism: Chthoniobacterales bacterium; assembly: GCA_049451035.1. Taxonomy (GTDB): domain Bacteria; phylum Verrucomicrobiota; class Verrucomicrobiia; order Chthoniobacterales; family JACTMZ01; genus JACTMZ01. The sequence continues at coordinate 4,647 of JBMTVD010000081.1, forward strand.
CCGATGATGCCAATCTGCGCGAGGAACTCGGCGACTTGCTTCTCCAGGTTGTTTTTCACACCGATCTGGCGGCGGAACGCGGAGCCTTCACGCTCGAGGACGCCGCCCGCCATACGTGCGAAAAGCTCATCCGCCGCCATCCCCACGTTTTCGGCGAGGGCCAGGCCGCGGACACCGGCGCCGTCCTGCGCCAATGGGAGCAGATCAAGCGCGAGGAGAAAGGCGAAAAGGCCTCGATTATGGGGGGAATTCCCCGCGCCCTCCCGGCTCTTGTCCGCGCCGCCAACATCCAAAAAAAGGCGGGGCGCGTGGGGTTCGACTGGCCTGACTCGGACGGCGTCATTGACAAAATTCGCGAAGAAATTGCCGAGTTGGCCGCGGAAATGGACGGCGGCGACCCGCAAAGACTGGAACACGAAGTCGGCGATGTCCTTTTCACCGCGGTGAACATGGCGCGAAAACTCGGCGTCGAGCCCGAACTGGCCCTCGAACACGCCAACCAGCGATTCATCGCCCGATTCCAGCACATGGAGACTGCGGCCGGGGAGGCCGGGCTTAAGCTCGAAGACCTGTCCCCTCCGGAACTCGACAATCTCTGGGAAGCCGCCAAAGCTTCCCTGCCGTGAATCCGCGCCACCGGGCCATCAATTCGCTTTTGTCCTGCGCCCTCGGCGCTGCACTTTTGGCCGCGGTCTGCTTCGGGGCCATGCAGGCCCTTTCATGGCAGTGGTCCGGAGTGTGGGATTATCGCCAAGTTTTTTGGGACGGTTGGCTGCACACCATCTGGATTTCCGGCGCCGCGCTGGTCCTCAGCATCCTGCTCGGCTTGGTCGCCGCACTCGCCCGCCGGTCGCGCTTTCCGGCGCTGCGCTGGTTTGCCGGGGGATACATCGAACTGATCCGCGGCACCCCGCTCCTGGTCCAACTGCTTATCCTTTTTTATGTCGTGGCCGACGCGATCGGTTTGCAGGACCGTTACCTCGCCGGCATCATCATCCTCGCCATTTTCAGCGGCGCCTACATCGCTGAAATGATCCGTGCCGGGATCGACAGCGTCGGCCGTTCCCAATTGGAGTCGGCCCGCGCCATCGGACTGACTCCCGCGCAAACCTACCAATACGTCATTTTTCCCCAGGCCTTGCGCAATGTTCTTCCCCCGCTGGCCGGGCAGGCCGCTTCGATCATCAAAGACAGCTCGCTGCTTTCCATCCTCGGCATCGAGGAATTCACCCTGGCGGCCCAGCAGGTCAATTCCGCGACCTACAGCACGCTGGAGAGCTATCTTCCACTCGCAATCGGCTACCTCGCCCTCACCCTGCCCATCTCCCTCCTCGCCCGGTATCTTGAGCGGCGATTCCGTTATGAAACGTAAGAAATTTGAGAGTTCGGGGATGAGAGTTGAGAGAAATCATCCCCAGCTTGTAGCGGCGGTCAGCCGAGGTTTGGCGAGACAGGTCGCAGCGCCGACCGACCGATATGACTGCCGGACATTTCAAACCATTAACCCTCAACTCTCAAACCTCAACTAGCAATGCAACTCAAGTTGCAGCAGCTCACCAAGCGCTACGGCAACCACACCGTGATCGACGCGATCACGGAGGAGCTGGAGTTTCCGCATGTCCTTGCCCTGCTCGGACCGTCCGGCGGCGGCAAATCAACCCTGCTCCGGCTCATTGGCGGACTCGAATCACCCGACTCCGGGTCTCTTTCCATCGACGGCGACAGCGTGCCCCAGGAAGAAAAGCCGCTCCGCGCCTACCGCAGCCACATCGGCACCGTCTTTCAGTCGTGGAACCTCTTCCCGCATCTCGACGCCTTGGACAACGTCATGCTCCCGCTCACTGCCGTGCACGGCTTGACCCCCGACGAAGCCCGCAACCGGTCCGAAGAACTGCTCGAGCGTCTTCACTTGAAAGGTCACGGGCACAAACGTCCGGCCGAACTGTCCGGAGGACAACGCCAGCGCGTCGCCATTGCCCGCGCCGTGGCCATCCGCCCCAAACTTCTCCTCTTCGACGAGCCGACCTCGGCCCTCGATCCGGAAATGACCGCCGAGGTTTTGGAAGTCATCGCCGACCTCAAATCCGAAGGCCGCACTTTTATCCTGGTCACCCACGCCATGAATTTCGCCCGCACCGTGGCCGATCAGGTCGCCTTTTTGGCCGGAGGAAGACTCCTCGAGCACCGCCCGGCCGCAGAATTCTTCGGCGCCCCGCAGACGGCAGCCGCCCGCCGCTTCCTCGACCGCGTGCTGAAGTATTAAGCCGTCGCCTCGACCGCGTTGCGCAAGCTGGCCAACGCATAGTCGCGGTTCATTTTGGCAATGAACGCGGCGGGAACACCTGCCGGACAGACTGCCTCGCACTCGTAGTAGTTCGAACAATTCCCGAAGCCCTCTTTATCCATCTGCACAACCATGTTGCGGACGCGTCGGTTGGCCTCCGGTTTGCCCTGCGGCAGCAATCCAAGATGCCCCGCCTTCGCCGCCACGAACAGCATGGCCGATCCGTTGGGGCAAGCCGCCGCGCACGCCCCGCAACCGATGCAGGCCGCCGCATCCATCGCGTAGTCGGCCACCGTCTTGGGAATCGGCGTATCGTTGGCGTCCTGCGCGTTGCCGCAGCGCTCACTGATGAACCCTCCGGCGGAGATGACCCGATCGTAGGCCGAGCGATTGACCACCAAATCTTTGACGACGGGAAAGGCCCCAACGCGGAACGGCTCGATGTAGATCGTGTCCCCGTCGTTGAATTTGCGCATGTAGAGCTGGCACGCCGTGCCGCGCCCCGGACCCTGCGGAATGCCATTGATCGTCAGGCTGCACATACCGCAAATGCCTTCACGGCAATCATGGTCGAAGGCCACCGGCTCTTCGCCTTTCTCGGTCAAGCGATCGTTGACGATATCAAGCATCTCGAGAAAGGAGGCCTCGGACGGAATCTCTTTCGCCTCCACTTCCTGGAAACGCCCCTGACCGCTCCCTTCCTCCTGACGCCAGATCTTAAGGTGAAAGTTCATGGTTACTTGTAACTCCGGGTTGCCAGTTTTACGGATTCGTAGTTCAGCGGCTCTTTGACCAGCTCGGGCTTGTTGCCTTCGCCGGTGTATTTCCAAGCCGACACATAAAAATAGTCGTCATCGTTGCGCAGCGCTTCGCCTTCGGGCGTTTGGTACTCTACGCGGAAGTGGCCGCCGCAGGATTCATTGCGGTCCAGCGCGTCCTCGCACATGAGCTG
>JBMTVD010000082.1:0-7522 GCA_049451035.1 Chthoniobacterales bacterium
GAACCTGTGACCCCTACCGTGTCAAGGTAGTGCTCTACCACTGAGCTAACCGCGCAGCTAAGAAAGCAACGTAGACGGAGAAGCTTATCTCAAGCCTCAACGGATTCAATCCCTTTCAAGGATGTGCCGCCGCCCCCCTCATGGAGCCGGGTGGCCAACCATCGCACCCAGAAAGCAAGCAGAAGAACCGCCGTGAAATAAATGGTGTAGCGGTTGATGTGAAAACTCGAAATGACGATATCGAACGACCGGAGGGCGTCGAGCGCGGCACCCCAGATCATGGGGGACAAGCCGAGGGCGATTCCAGAGAGCACGGTGTAGAGCGCGAAAAAATGATTTCTCCCCATCACCGGAACGCTGACCATCACGATGCGCGTGCTGGCCACACCGAAGATGGCACCAGCCACCCCGCCAAGCAGATTGAGTGCACCGACGACAGACTTCCACGCGGGCCAGAGTCCCCCGGCCAGCAGTATCCACCCGATCACGGTGAATTCGAAAAGCAGCAAGGCCCGCGCCATCCATGGCTTGCTTCCGGTCTCGTCGAGCCATGGGCCGGCCAGCGCCAGACCGGCCAGCGCGCCGACAAAAGTCATTGCTCCCAGGAAAAAGATCGTGTCCCCGCCGAATTTTTCCTTCACGGCAAGGAATTCGACCGTGAAGACCCCCACTCCACCGATGACCGCGCTATAAGCGAGACTGAAGACCAACAGACGCGCGAAAGGCGCGTATCGCACCATAGCCAGCCAGGGGACCCTCACAGCCGAGCGCCGCATTTCCTCGACCGAGCTTCCCTCGGGAATCCGTCGAATAAACCAGAGGCTCACCAGCGCGGCAACCGCCCCGACACCGAACACCATCGCATAATTTCCCGGGCCCGGTTGGCCGCTGGACATCAACGAGGAGACCACCAGCGCGCAAAAACATCCGAGATGCATGAAAGATTGATCCCGGGAAAGGAAACGCCCCCGCACATTCTCCGGCACGATAGCCGTGATCCACGGCAGCCAGGCCCCCGAGGCAAATCCGCGCAGCACATTGAAAGCAAACAAAGCGGCCAATAAACACCAGAGGCGCTGCCCCTCATCGAGACCGGGCCAAAGGGGTAGCGTGGCAATGACGAAAGTGAAGACGGTCCTTGTCCCCCACCCCATCAGGACAAGCCGGCGGTAACCGGTCCGGTGCAAAAGCCTCGCCGCGACAAACTGCAAAATGGTCAGCAGCGGCGTGAATCCGGCGATGACCCCGAGGACAAAAGACGATGCCCCGAGCGACTTGGCATAGAGGACAACCGGGGCACCGAGGACGATCTGGAACGAGACCGCGTTGAAAAAACTGAAGCCGTTGACGCTGAGCGAACCCGCGGGCAAGGCGGGTACCGTGCGACCTCTCATTCGGAAAAATCTATATCCGAAAGCGAGTCGGCGCGCATGATCTTTCGGCGACCGGCTGCCGGCGGCGGGAGTCGAACCCACACGGGGCTTTCGCCCCTTCGGATTTTAAGTCCGATGTGTCTGCCATTCCACCACGCCGGCGATGCGAGGATCAGAATCCTCCAGCCCGCGCGGCGGCGCAAACGCGAAATAAGCCACGAGCATTTCATCTTTGTTCGCCGGGTCGGCTTCTGTTCACAATCTCGCCGGCTTGGAAAAGAAAACCAAAAACCCGGTGGAGGTTGTCGCCATGCACGGCTGGGCGGGCGACTCTCGGTGCTGGGACCCGTGGATCAAGGCGACCGCACCTCTCGGCTGGCAATGGCAATGCGGCGAACGCGGCTATGGCGGAATGCCACCCCGCACACCTGCTTGGCGGGGTAGCCCGGGGACATTGCGGCTCGTCATCGGGCACTCTCTCGGACCGCATTTGCTGGCCCCGGAGATCTGGCAATCCGCCAACGCGGCGATTCTCCTGGCCAGCTTCGGGAAATTCGTGCCGCCGGGGCGCAGGGGGCTCCGTCTTGACCAGGCCTTGGAAGCCATGTCGACCAAGCTGGACAGCGTAGAAGAAGCCTTGGAAATGCTGGCCAAGTTTATGGCCAACGCGGCGCACCCCAAGCTTCCTGGACCCCTACTCTCCGGCTTGGCGGATGGCCCCTTAAACCTTGAGCGGTTGCGCGGCGATCTCCAGATCCTGCGCGACTCTCGAGGCTTGCCAGCGAGCTTCCCCGCCTCAATAAGCGTGCTCCTGGTCGAGGGGGGGCAGGACCAGATCGTCACCCCCGAAGCCCGAGCCATGCTGCGCGACGCAGTCCCCCGAGCAAAAACCATCCTGCTGCCGGAAGCGGGGCATGCCTTGCTTGAGTCCGTGGAGTTCCCAGAAGTCGCTGGGTGGGTAGAATCATTGCCCTGAGACGCAGCCGGCCATTGCCGAGGCCGCGGAAATGCCGTTCAATTGGCAGCCGATATGGAAATCGCGGGGCAGGCCGGCCACACGGCGCTCTTTGGCATCGGCCTCTGGCTGCAGTGCGCCTTGGCCGGGGCCGCGATCGGAGCGGCGGTGGGCGCCATCCAAATTTATCCCGGTCGCTGGCATCCGGCGTGGGCCACAAAACTCGTTTACTGGTTCAGCGTCCCGTTCTTCGCCGGCCTCGCCACAGGGGTTCTGCTCGCCCTCAAGAGCGTGCCGCCTTTGGCGCCTGCGCGCACCCTCTGGCTGGTGCTATGCCTTATTATCGCCGCGGCTACGGCCACTTTAGCGGCCGCCGTGCTGGCGTACCTTTCACGGAACTACGATCCGGACGCCGGGAGCAAAGCCAAGCGTGTCACACGGCGAGCGCGCGGCCACCGGAGGGCCACCGCGCACCCCGATGATTGGGAAGACCGGTTGCGCACTTTCTTCCGGCCCGCGCCCACGAACCAAGAGAGTCCGGTTAGCGCCGGGAGCGGAGCGCAGACCAAAAAGAGTCGGTCGGTAGTGCCGGGACAGCGGGCCACCCTGCCCCCCGAACGCTTCCCCGCAAAGTCGGAGTTAGCTAAACCGCCGCACTACGCGGGACACCCGCGCCACGTGCGTACGGATCAGGGCAAGTTGGAGAAGCCCATCAGATAGCGGTCGCACTCGCGGGCGGCGGCGCGGCCTTCGTTGATGGCCCACACGACCAAGCTTTGCCCGCGGCGCATGTCTCCGGCTGCGAAGACGCCCGGGACACTTGTGGAGAATTTTCCGTAGTCGGCTTGCACATTGCTGCGCGCGTCGGTGGCAAGTCCGAGTTTTTCGACGAGAGGCTTTTCGGGTCCGAGGAAGCCCATGGCGAGAAGCACGAGTTGCCCCGGGATGACTTTTTCCGTGCCAGGGACATCGACGGGGGAATACCGGCCGTTGGCGTCGAGCTTCCATTCAATCTGCACGGTGTGCAGTTCGTTGACGCGGCCATCTTTGTCACCGACGAATTTTTTCGTCGTCGTGCAATAGACGCGGGGGTCGGCACCGTAGAGGGCCGCGGCTTCTTCCTGACCGTAATCCATGCGGTAAATTTTCGGCCATTCGGGCCAGGGATTGTTCGCCGCGCGGGTGGCCGGGGGCTTGGGCAGAATTTCCAGTTGCGTGACACTCTTGCAGCCTTGGCGGATGGAAGTTCCGACGCAGTCGGTTCCGGTGTCGCCGCCGCCGATGACCACCACGTGGCGGTCCTTGGCCGAGAGATGCCCGGGCACTTCCGTACCGTCGAGCAGACACTTGGTGTTGGTGGTGAGGAACTCCATCGCGGGATAGATCCCCTTGAGGTCGCGCCCGTCGATCGGAAGATCGCGGGCCTGCGTGGCCCCGCAACAAAGGACGACTGCGTCGAAGTCTTTGGTCAGCTTTTCCGCGGGATAGGTCTGGCCGACATCGGCGTTGGTCACGAATTCGATGCCTTCGGCGGCCAGGATGTCGACGCGGCGTTGCACGATATCCTCTTTGTCCAACTTCATGTTGGGGATGCCGTAGGTAAGGAGGCCGCCGATACGGTCGGCGCGCTCGAGGACGGTGACAAGGTGACCGGCTTTGTTGAGCTGGTCGGCGCAGGCGAGTCCGGCGGGGCCGGATCCGACCACGGCGACCTTCTTTCCGGAGCGATGCTTCGGCGGGTTCGGGACGACCCAACCTTCCGCGAAACCGCGTTCGATGATGGAAAACTCGATGTTCTTGATGGTGACCGGCGGTTCGATGATGCCGAGAACGCAAGCGCCTTCGCACGGCGCGGGGCAGACGCGACCGGTGAATTCGGGGAAGTTGTTCGTCTTGTGCAACCGGTCGAGGGCCTCGCGCCACAGACCGCGGTAGACGAGGTCGTTGAACTCGGGGATAAGGTTGTTGATCGGACAGCCGCTGGCCGCGCCGTTGAGGATCATGCCGGTCTGGCAGAACGGCGTGCCGCAGTCCATGCAGCGGGCGCCCTGCTCGCGGAGTTTTTCGTCGGCGGTGTGCGCGTGAAATTCTTCCCAGTCACGGATGCGTTCGAGCGGTGAACGGTCCGCGGGAATCTCGCGGGTGAACTCCTTGAATCCAGTCGGCTTGCCCATAAATCAATTGCCCCCCACCCGCGCGAGGTCGCGCGCATTTTCCTCGAAGGCGGCCATGACAGCCTCGTCGCCGCTGAGACCCGCGGCAATGACGCGATCCATGGCCATGAGGACACGTTTGTAGTCCTTCGGCAGAACTTTGACGAATTTCGGAACGGTCTCGTCCCACGCGGCAAGGACCTCCTGCGCGCGCGTGCTGCCGGTGGCCTCGGCATGACGTTCGATCAAACCCTTCAATTCGGCGATCTCGTTGGCGTCACTGAGGCGCTCGAGGTCGACCATGTCCAGATTGCAGTTGGTGTGGAAAGTGCCGTCGGCATCCAGGATGTAGGCGATACCGCCGGACATGCCGGCGGCGAAGTTGCGCCCGGTCGGGCCGAGCACGACCACGCGACCGCCGGTCATGTATTCGCACCCGTGGTCGCCGACCGCTTCGACGACCGCTTTGACGCCGCTGTTGCGCACGCAGAAACGTTCGCCGGCGATGCCGCGGAGATAGGCCTCCCCGCCGGTGGCCCCATAGAACGCCACATTGCCGATGATCATGTTTTCTTCGGCTTTGAAATCCGCTTCCGGCGGGGGCTGGATGATGATCTTGCCCCCGCTCAGGCCCTTGCCGACGTAGTCGTTGGCATCGCCCTCGAGGCGCAAGGTGAGCCCGCGCGGGGCGAAGGCCCCGAAGCTTTGGCCGGCCGAGCCGACAAAATCCAGCGTGATGGTGTCTTCCGGCAAACCTTCGATGCCGTGCACTTTGGAGATTTCATAGCCCACGATCGTGCCGACCACGCGGTTGACGTTTTTGATCGGCACGCGGGAATGGACTTTTTTGCCCTTCTTGATGGCCGGCTCGCAGATTTTGAGCAACGTCGTCATATCCAGGGATCTCTCGATCCCGTGGTCCTGCTTCATCGTGCAGTAGCGGCCGACTTCTTCACCGACTTCCGGCTCGAACAGGATGCGCGAATAATCGAGCCCCTGCGCCTTCCAGTGGTCGACGGCCTTGCGCATGACCAGCTTGTCCACGCGCCCGACCATTTCGTCGAGCGTCCGGAAGCCGAGCTTGGCCATGAGTTCGCGAACCTCGGTGGCGATGAAGCGCATGAAGTTGACCACGTGATCGGCGTCGCCGGTGAATTTTTTGCGCAGTTCCGGATCTTGGGTGGCCACACCGACCGGGCACGTGTTCAGGTGGCAAGCGCGCATCATGATGCATCCCATGACGACAAGCGGCGCGGTGGCGAAGCCGAATTCTTCGGCACCGAGGAGCGCGCCGATGACGACGTCGCGGCCGGTTTTGAGTTGTCCGTCCACTTCGACCACAATGCGACTGCGGAGATTATTGAGGAGGAGCGTCTGGTGCGTTTCGGCCAGACCCAGTTCCCAGGGCATACCGGCGTGCTGCACGGAGGAGAGCGGGGACGCGCCCGTGCCGCCGTCGTAACCGCTGATGAGCACGACATCGGCGTGCGCCTTGGCCACACCGGCGGCGACGGTGCCGACGCCGACTTCGCTGACCAGTTTGACCGACACGCGGGCGTGGCGGTTGGCATTTTTGAGGTCGTGGATGAGCTCGGCGAGGTCCTCGATCGAGTAAATGTCGTGGTGCGGCGGCGGCGAGATGAGTCCTACGCCCGGTGTGGAGTGACGCACTTTGGCGATCCACGGGTAAACCTTGGTTCCGGGGAGCTGTCCTCCCTCGCCCGGCTTGGCACCCTGGACGATTTTGATCTGCAACTCCTTGGCTTGCGAGAGGTAGTAGCTGGTGACGCCGAACCGTCCCGAGGCGACTTGCTTGATGGCGCTGTTCTTCGAGTCCCCGTTGGGCAGCACTTTGTAGCGCTCGGGATCTTCACCCCCCTCGCCGGTGTTACTCTTGCCGCCGATGCGGTTCATGGCGACAGCCAGTGTTTCGTGCGCTTCCGAGCTGATCGACCCATAGGACATGGCGCCGGTCTTGAAGCGCTTCATGATGGACTCAACCGACTCGACCTGCTCGATCGGGATGCCGCCGTTTTCGGGGAATTCGAAATCGATGAGCCCGCGCAGGGTGGCCAGTTTCTTCGACTGGTCGTTGACCGAGTCGGAATATTTGCGGAACACATCCATGTTACCCGTGCGGCAGGCGTGCTGCAGGAGGTGAATGGTCGTGGGGTTGAAAGCATGGTGCTCGCCGTCGTGGCGCCACTTGTAAACACCGCCGGGATCGAGCACCTCGTCGCGGAATTCGCGACCGGGATAAGCGCGGCGATGGCGCTCCTCGACTTCCCGCGCGATGCCGGCAAGGTCGATGCCCTCGATGCGCGAGGCCGTCCATTTGAAATAGGTGTCGACCACCTCGCTGTTGAGGCCGACCGCTTCGAAAATCTGCGCGCCACGGTAACTCTGGATCGTGGAGATGCCCATTTTGGACATCGTTTTGACGATGCCTTTGACGGCGGCTTTGACGTAGTGCTTGATCGCCTTCTGTACGTCGATGCCGGTGAGATTCTGGCGTTGGACAATGTCTTCGATCGATTCGAAGACGAGGTAGGGATTGACCGCGCCCGCACCGTAACCGGCCAGCAAGGCGAAGTGGTGGACTTCGCGCGGTTCGCCGGATTCGAGGACGAGGCCGACCTGGGTGCGCGTGCCGTTGGCCACGAGGTGGTGGTGCAAACCGGACATGGCGAGCAGCGCGGGAATGGCCGCCTGTTTCGCGCTGATGCCGCGGTCGGAAAGGATGAGGATATTGACACCGCCGGCAATGGCTTGATCGGCGGCTTTGAAGAGTTCATTGAGGGCATTTTCCAGCGCGGGTCCCCCGCCGGCCACATCATAGAGGATGGGCAGCGTGGTGGATTTGAATCCGGGCCGGTCGAGGGCGCGCAACTTTTCCAGTTCCTCGTTGGTGATGACCGGCGAGGTCAACTGGATCTGGCGGCAGCTTTGCGGGGTCGGTTCGAGCAGATTGCCCTCCGAGCCGAGGGTGGTGATCGTCGAGGTGACGATTTCCTCGCGGATCGAGTCGATCGGCGGGTTGG
>JBMTVD010000083.1:0-7338 GCA_049451035.1 Chthoniobacterales bacterium
ATGATGCCGATGAAGAGGTTCAGGATGGTGAAGGTGGCCAGAATGATGAACGGGACGAAGAAGGCCCAGGCGTAGGGGAATTGTTCCATGACCGGACGCACGATGCCCATGGACCAGCTTTCCAGCGTCATGATTTGGAAGAGCGAAAACAGACTGCGCCCGATGGTGCCGAACCAGTCGGGAAAGGCGGCGCCGAACAAATTGGTGGCCAGCACGGCGGCCGTGTAGAAAAAGACGGCCATCACGGCGAGCACGCCGCCGAGGCCGGGAATCGCGTGGAGGAACGCCGCCACCACCTTGCGCAGGCTGGGAACCATGGTGAGAAGGCGCAGCACCCTCAGGACCCGAAGTGACCGGATGACCGCCCAAGGTCCGGCCCCCGGCACGAGAGCCACGGCCACGACAATGAAATCGAAAATGTTCCATCCGCTCCGCCAGAAAAGCCCGCGAAAGGCGAGCAACTTGCAGACAATCTCAATGATGAAGACGGCCAGGCAAGCCTTGTCCAGCGCGACCAGAAGCACCCCGGAGCGGGCCATGAGGTTCCGGTCGGTCTCGAGTCCGAGGATGGCGGCGTTGACAAGGATCACCCCGATGATGAACGAGACAACCCGGGGCGATTCGATCCAGCGCGCCAACCGGACGCGCCACGCCGGTGTGTCCCGGGTAGCAAGCTGTTCGATCAGTTGCTGTTCGAGAGTGATCACGGGTCGGCGGGTGATGGAGTGTCATCGTCGCGGTAGACCGGTTCGCCTTCGCTGCGGGCGATGACGGCCGCGCCGCAACTGTCACCGAAGACATTCACCGCGGTGCGCATCATGTCGAGGACGCGGTCGGTGGCCATGACGATGGCGATGGCTTCGAGCGGCAACCCGACCGCCTGGAGAATGATCACGATGGCGACGAGGCTGGCCGCTGGTATCCCCGCCACGCCCACCGAGGTGAGCAGAGCAAGCACGACAACGAGCACTTGCTGGGACAAGTCGAGGTTCACCCCGTAAAGCTGCGCAATGAAGAGGACCGCCGCGCATTCGTAGAGCGCGGTGCCGTCCATGTTGACCGTGGCGCCGAGCGGCGTGACGAATCCGGCGATGCGCGGGGAAACCTTCGCGTTCTTTTCCAGACATTCGAGGGTGACCGGCAAAGTGGCGGAGGATGACGCGGTGGAAAATGCCGTGAGCAGGGCCGGGGCCATGGCGCGGTAATGCGCCCACGGACGGAAACCGCCGAAAACGCGCATCAGGACGGCGAGCGTCACCAGCAGATGGAAGAGCAACCCGCCGGCCACGCAGACAAAAAAGAGGGCGAGAGGACCAAGGGCCGCGCCGCCGCTTTCCTGCACGGTCCGCGCGATGAGCGCGAAAATGCCGAGGGGCGCGACGCGCATGATAGCGTGCGTGACAGCCAGCATGACATCATTCGCGCTTTCCCAGAAGCCCTGGAAACCTTCGCGCCGACCGTCCGGCAAGCGTCCGCTGTAAAACCCGAAGAGCAAGGCGAAGAAAATGACGGCCAGCATCTCCCGGTTGTCCGACATGGCGGCGAAAATGTTGACCGGCACGGCCCGGCGGATGACATCGGCCAGATCGCCCGTCGATTTGCCGGTCAATCCCTCGCGCACTTCGCCGACACTCTCCGGGACCGAGGCGCGCAGGGCCGCGGACACTTCGGGCCCGACCCGGCCCGGCTGGACAACGTTGAAAATGACAAGACCGACCACGGCGGCCAGCACCGTGGTGGTGGCAAAAAAGGCCACCGTTTTTCCACCGAGCCGGGCGAAGGCGTGGTCGCGTCCCAGCCGCGCCACGCTGGTGAGGATCGAGGTGAAGACCAGGGGCACGACAATCATCTGGAGCAGTCGCAGGAAGAGATCACCGAGGAAAGCGGTGGTCGCCCCGACGGTCAGGGACCCGATACCGGCTCCGGCAGGCACGAGTGCGCCGAAAGCCGCGCCGCCCAGCAGGGCGAGGAGGATGCGCACGGGGTCGGACCAAGGGTTCTTCATGGGGCGGCGGAAAGCTTAACCACAGGGGACCCGAAGGTCATATAGTGTTGTGCGTTGCGGCCCCGACGGTCACCAACTCACAAGGGGAAGCGATCCTCGAGTTGGCGGACCATGCGCTCGACATGGGCGAAGCGGGTGCGCGGTTTGAGCACCGAGTGGCTGCGCTCCGGGTCGCCCCATTCGATAATCTCGATGGTCACGCGCCGTACTCCCCAGCGGTTCATGGCCGAGCGGGATGGCTGATACAGGTCGATGGTGTTGGTGCCGGCCAGCATCCAACCGTAGTCATCGACCTCGTAGATTTCGCCGGTCTCGGCCAGGCGGAATTTGGTGCCGAGCGGCCACCGCGACCAGTCGGCGGCGGCGCTGTTCACCCGACCCCGGCGCAGCGTGGTGCCGGCGGCCGTCTTGCGACCGTGTTTGATGTGGTCGGCTTCGGTGTGGGTGTAGGCTGTGGTCCGGACGCTTTGGACAGGCGTGCGGGCGAGGGGTTTTTCGTAGGGCGGCAGCGGTCTTCCGGCAGGTGTGGCGCAACCGGACAGCCAGAGGGCGGCCAGGGGCGCCGCGAGGAGGGCGGGACGGAGCATGGCCCTTGATGGCACGGGTCGGCGCCCGGTGCCAGAGCAAAAAAGGGGCTTCCTTGCCCGCGGCGGGGGGCGGCGGCTATGATCACCGGTTCACATGGAACGCTATTTGTTGGCGGGGTCGACTTTCTGCTACCTGCTCGGATTTGCCTACTCGCTGCTCTTGCTCGGCGCGGGCAAGTTCCGGCCGGGGCGTTTCAACCTCTTCGCCATCGCGGCCGGATTTGCCCTGCAGACGTCTTTCCTCTACCTGCGCGGCCACGCGGTGGGCCGCTGCCCCATCACGAACACTTTCGAGATCCTGGTCTTTCTCAGTTGGTCGGTGGCGCTGGCCTATCTGGTGGTGGGGACAACCTACCGCATCTCTTTGCTCGGAGCGTTCACCGCGCCTCTGGTGTTCGGGCTGCAACTGGTCGCCCTGCTCCTGCCCGCCGCGCCCGTGGCCGCACGCCGCGGACCGCCGGACGGCTGGCTCGAATTGCACGCCTCGACGAGCCTCGTGGCCTACGGCGTCCTGGCCCTCGCCTGCGTGGCGGGCGTGATGTTTCTCGTGCAGGAAAAGCAGCTCAAAATGCGCGTGCCCGGATCCATCTTCCACGTGCTCCCGCCCATCACCACGCTGGCCGAGGCCATGCGACGGTTGCTGTGGTTCGGGGTCATCCTGTTGTCGGTGGGGATCGTTGCGGGGTTTTTCATCGGCACGCCGATCGGTCGGGTCAAATCGGGCCTGTCGATCCTCGTCTGGTTGGCCTACGGGGGAATCCTGTTCCTGTGGACGCGCAATGTGCTCCACTCGCATCGCGTCGCCCAGTGCTGCGTGGGGGCCTTCGTGCTGGCCCTTGTGACGCTGCCCGCCATGTATGCCTTGGGGGGAATGCTGGCCAAATGAACATTTTCTGCATCGGCATCAATCATCGCACGGCGGCGGTGTCCCTGCGCGAGCGCTTCGCGGTCGGCGAGGGCTCCATGTCCTCTTTGCTCGCCGACCTCCGCCGTGAGGCCTCGCTGGGCGAGGCGGTGGTGCTTTCGACCTGCAACCGCGTGGAGGTCTACGGGCTTTCCGGCGACGACGAGGCGTCGGCCCGGGCTTGCGCGGATTACCTGCAGCGCGCGGCGGGGGCCGAGGCGGACTTTTACCGGCGTGAACAGGCCGAGGGCGCCCGCCATCTTTTCCGGGTTGTCTGCGGCCTCGATTCGATGGTCGTGGGCGAGACGGAAATTCTCGGCCAGGTGAAGGACGCCTATGCGGTCGCGCTGGAAAGCGGGTCCACCGGTGCGGCGCTCAACCGGCTTTTCCAGCAGGCTTTTCGCGTGGCCAAGCAGGTGCGCACCGAAACGGGGATCACCCGCGGGGCCGTCTCCGTGGGATCCGTCGCCGTCGAGTTGGCCGAAAAAATTTTCGGCGATTTGGCCGGTTGCCGCGTGCTTTTGCTCGGTGCGGGCAAAGCCGGCGCGCGCGTGGCACGCAGCTTGCGGTCGCGCGGGGTGAGGCGCCTCATCCTCGCCAACCGCACGTTCGATCGGGCCGCCGAACTGGCCTCCGAACTGGAGGGCATGGCGCTCCATTTCGACCGATGGAAAACGGCCCTGAACGACGTCGACATCGTCATTTCCTCGACGGCCGCGCGCGGTCGCCTGCTCGCCCCGGAAGAATTGTCCCCGCTCATGTCGGCGCGCGGCGACCGCCCGCTTTTTCTCGTCGATTTGGCCGTCCCGCGCGATTTCGATCCCGCACTCAACGGTCTGGAGGGAGTGTTTCTCCACGACATCGATTCACTGCAGGCCATGGCGCAGCGCGGAATGCAAGCACGCGCGAGCGAAGTGGAACGCTGCGAGGAACTCATCGAGGCCCAGGTGAAGGAATTCCTCGCGTGGGTGCGCCAGCGCCCCGGGGCTGCGAAACCATCACTGTCGAACGCACCATGAAAACAATCCGGCTGGCAACGCGCGGCAGTGATCTCGCCCTGGCCCAGACCCGCGCCGTGGCGCGTTTGCTGCGGGAGGCTCACCCCGAGTTGGAGGTCGTCGAGTCGATCATCCGCACCAGCGGCGATCGGGACAAGGAAGCCGACCTTTCGAAATCGTCTTCGCCGGGCCTCTTCACCAAAGAACTCGAGGCGGCGCTGCTCGATCATCGTGCCGATGCCGCCGTGCATAGCCTCAAGGATTTGCCCACCGTCTTGCCGGAGGGATTGGCCCTCGCCGCTGTCTTGCCGCGTGCCGACAGTGCGGATGTTCTGGTTTCGATGCGCCCGGGCGGCCTCGCGGGGCTCTCCGCGGGTTCGCGTGTGGGGACGGGAAGTCCGCGCCGCCAAGCGATGCTGCTTGCCGCGCGCCATGACCTTGCCGTGCTCCCGATCCGCGGCAATGTGCCCACGCGACTGGCCAAGCTGGCCGCGGGCCAGTACGATGCCATCATCCTCGCGGCCGCCGGCCTGGTGAGGCTCGGTCACCCGGCCTCCGGGACCTTGCCGTGCGACGGCCTCACCCTGCACATCGACATGCTGGAAACATTTCTGCCTGCCCCGGGCCAAGGCGCGGTCGCGGTGGAGGTCCGCGCCGGCGACGGCGACACGGCCGCCGTGGTTGCCGCCCTGCACGACGAGGCGACCGATGCCGCCGTACGGGCCGAGCGAGAGGTCCTGCGGGCCTCGGGAGGAGGGTGCCACATGGCTCTCGGCGCCAAGGCGCGATTCGTGGACGGTGAACTGCACCTCGAGGCGGTTGTTTTCGACGCCGCAGAAAATTCTCCGCGCCATGCCTCGGCGCGCGGAAAAAATCCGGAAGCCCTCGGTCGCGCAGTGGCGGCAAAACTCCATGACCGCTAACTCCGGAACATGTTTTCTCGTCGGCGCGGGCCCCGGGGATCCCGGGCTTCTCACGCTGCGCGGCCGGGACGTGCTCTCGCGCGCCGAGGTGGTTGTCTACGACCATCTGGTCAATCGCGAGCTTCTGGGTTTCGCTCCCGAGTCGGCCGAGTTGGTTTACGCGGGCAAAAAATCCGGGGATCACACCATGCCGCAGGAGGAAATCAACCGCTTGCTGGTGGAAAAGACCTCCGAGGGGAAGAACGTGGTGCGCCTGAAAGGCGGCGATCCGTTCGTCTTCGCACGCGGGGCCGAGGAGTGTCTGGCCTTGGCCGGAGCCGGTTTGCGCTTCCAGATCATTCCCGGAGTCAGTTCGGCCATCGCCGGGCCGGCCTATGCGGGCGTCCCGGTGACTCAGCGTTCGGTGAACTCGGCCCTGACGTTCTTCAGCGGTCACCAGGACCCGGCGGATGCGTCCGCGGCCAAGTTTTACGCGGCCATCGGCGCAGCCGAGGGCACGAAAGTCCTGCTCATGGGCGTGGAGCATTTGCGCGGCATCGCCGAGCGCATGGTTTCCGGAGGCGCTTCACGCGACACGCCGGCGGCCGCCATTCGCTGGGCGACGCGCGGCGACCAGCAGACCGTCAGCGGGACGTTGGGGGACATCGCCGACCGGGTGCGCGAAGCCGGGATGCAGCCCCCCGCCGTCGTCGTTTTCGGCGACGTGGTGAAATTGGCGGACAAACTCGCGTGGACGGCTGCGCGCCCCCTTTTCGGACGCCGGCTCGTGGTGACGCGGAGCCGTTCGCAATCGGGAAAGCTCAGCAACGCCTTGCGCGATCTCGGGGCCGATGTCTACGAGTTGCCCCTCATCCGCCGCGAACCGCCTCCCGACCTGCGAGAGTTCGCCGAACTGGTGCAGGACGCGCACGGCTACGAATGGATCGTTTTCACCAGTGCCAACGGCGTGGATGCTTTCTTCGAGATTTTCTACAAACTCTATGACGACGCCCGGGAAATCGGGGGTGCCAAGTTCGCCGCGGTGGGGGCGGCCACCGCGCAACGCCTCAAAGACCATCATTTCCACGTGGACCTGGTCGCGGAAAACTTCCATGCAGAATCCCTCGTGGAGACGTTCCGCGGGCAGGCGGATGTGGAAAACGTCAAGATGCTCGTGGTGCGTCCGGTCGAGACCAGCGGGGCCCTTGCGGCGGGCCTGGCCAAGATGGGCGCGATCGTCGACGAGGGTATCGCTTACCGCACGGTGCCGGAGCCTGACGACCGTACCCGCGCGCGCGAGCGGCTCCAAGCCGAGGGGGCCGACCTCGTGGTCTTCACCAGTTCCTCCACCGTCCGCAATTTTTTCGCTTTGAAATTACCGCTGCCAAGCAACCCGAAGTTTGCCAGTATCGGGCCCGTGACGACCAAGACGCTCGAAGAGTGCGGGGCCCGTCCCGCTGTCGAGGCGTCGCGCCACGACATACCCGGACTGGTCGAGGCGATCACTGATTATTTTGCCCGCTGACATGACCGCCGCACACAAACTCACCGGTTTGGTTTCGATCACCGTTCCCGTTTACAATGAGGTCGACGCGATCGGCGGTCTGTACGAATCGACCCGCCGTGTCATGGAGGAGCTCGGGCGTCCTTGGGAGATCATCTTTGTCGACGACGGCAGCCTCGATGGTTCATCCGACAAACTCGACGAGATTGCTGCGCGGGATCCGCATGTCCGGGTGGTTCACTTCCGCCGGAACTTCGGGCAAACCGCAGCCATGATGGCCGGCTTCGACCACGCCGCCGGAGAAGTGATTATTCCCATGGACGGCGATGCGCAGAACGATCCTTCGGATATCCCGCGCATGCTCGCGAAGATCGACGAGGGCTACGATGTGGTCAGCGGGTGGCGCAAGGACCGCCAGGACAATGCGCTGCAGCGCAA
>JBMTVD010000084.1:0-7251 GCA_049451035.1 Chthoniobacterales bacterium
ACGGGCACGAGGAAGAAAGCGACAGCCACGCCCACAACGAATACGGCAACGAACTTTTGCTCGCCTTGGGCACGCACGCCCTGCCTTACATCACTCCGAGCGCTGTCTTCATTTGGGACCTGCACAATCTTCCGGGAGCGTTCCTCGAATTGCGCCTGGACGGCGATCTGCCGGTCTACGGGGAGGTTGTCAGCCTGCAACCCTACGCTTTGCTCGGGCTCAACTTCGGCTACAACACGACGGAGGTGTACGGGCCGAACAATTTCCAGTTCGGCCTGCAGGCCACTTGCCGCCTTTGCGCATGGGCGGCGTTTTTCGTCGGGGCGAACTACTCCGTCGCACTGGAAGCCCTCGACGCCATCGACCAGGACAATGTCTTCTGGATCAATGTCGGCTTGAGCTTCGCTTACTGACCGCGCCGCGACCGGCCCGGTGTCCGCGGCCTAGTACCACCAGTCACGCTGGCCGGATTTCTTGGATGAAACCACGGCGGCGCGCGGCGCTTCGTCAGCCCCGGGTTTTTCGAGCAGATGCCCGGGAATTTCGGCGAGAAAGCGGGAGCGCCTTTGGAAGGGCTCACCGTAGCCGCTGTTCAAGCGGATCAGCGGGTAACAAAGGTGCAGATGGTCGCGGCCGCGCGTGATGGCGACGTAGAAAAGGCGTCGCTCTTCCTCGAGCGAATCGGGTTTTTCCAGCGATCGCGAACCGGGAAACATTCCCTCGGTGAGCCAGATGACAAAGACCGCACGCCACTCGAGCCCCTTGGCCTGGTGCACCGAGGAGAGCACCACGCGGTCGGTGTCGGTATCTTGGCGAGCCCCCGCGCCATCGACATTGGTCAGCAGCGCGATCTGGGCGAGGAATTCCTCCAACGAGGAAAATTGCCGCGCGTAACCGGTCAACGTCCGGAGATCTTCGCGGCGATTCTCGTAATTGGCGAACTCCGCCTTCATATAATCCTCGTAGACCGCCTCCATCACCGTCTCGATGGCCCGATCGGGTGCGATCGGTTGGCGCTCCGGCGCGATTTCATCGAGTGTGGCCGCCAACTGTTCCCAGACTTTGGCCGCGCGGGCGGGTGGCTTGGCCATGCGCAGCACCTCGCCGAAAGGCGCGGCGGAAGCGGCGCCGGCCTTGACGACATTCCACAGGCTGTCGGCCGTTTTTTCACCCACGCCGGGCAGCAGGCGCACCATGCGGCGGAAGGCGGTCTCGTCGCTCGGGTTCAGCGCGAATTTCAGGAAGGCCGCGACGTCTTTGACATGCGCTTGCTCGAAAAAGCGCAATCCGCTCGTCACCTCGAAGGGGATCCCGCGCCGCGTCAGCTCGAGCTGGATTTCCATCGAATGGAAGTGCGCGCGGTAGAGCACCGCCATCTCGCGGAATTCGAGGCCCTGCCGGTTGAGTTCGAGGATTTGCTGGGCGACGTAGGCGGCCTGGTCGTTGTTGGTCGGGGCTTCGGCCAGGACGGGGCGGCCGCCGGCCTGGCGCCAGGCCCGCAGGTTTTTCTCGAATTGGCGGGCGTTGCCTTTGATCGCGGCATTGGCCACGTCGAGGATCCCGGGGACACTGCGGTAGTTGGTCTCGATGCGGTAGGTCTGCGCGCCGGCGTAACGCTCGGGGAATTTCAGGATGTTTTCGAAGTTGGCGCCGCGCCAAGAATAAATCGACTGGGCATCGTCGCCCACCACCATGATGTTGCCGTGCCGGGATCCGAGCAGATGGACCAGTTCGGCCTGCACGAGGTTGGTATCCTGGTACTCGTCGACCAGCACGTGCCGGAACTGCTCGCGGTAATGTTCCCCGATTTCCGGGTGCTCGCGCAGCAACTGGTTGGTGCGGATGAGCAGATCGTCGAAATCCATGGCGTTGGCCGCGACCTTGCGTTTTTCGTAAGTGTGGCGCACGGCGACGATCGCATCGGACATCCCCTCGAAGTAGCCGAAACGATCGTGCACGAGGACGTCGAGGGGATCTCCGGTGTTCGACGAAAGGGAGAACAACTCGGCCAGCACGTCGGGCTTGGGAAATCTTTTGTCGCGCGGCGTGCCGATGTCGTGGGCCACGCTTTTGAGCAGGTCGGTCTGGTCCTCGCGATCGAGGATGCTGAAACCGGGTTTGAAACCGATGGTTTCGGCGTGCCGCCGCAGGATGCGGTTCCCGATCGAATGGAACGTGCCGCCCCAGATGCCGTCGGCCCCGGGCCCGAGCAATTCGGCGACGCGCCCGGTCATTTCCCGCGCCGCTTTGTTGGTGAAGGTGAGAAGCAGGATCTGCCACGGTTGGACGCCGTTCTCGAGCAACCACGCCACGCGGTAGGTCAGGGTGCGTGTCTTGCCGCTGCCCGCGCCGGCAATGACGAGCGAGGCACCCCCGGGCGAGGTCACCGCGGCCAACTGCTGCTCGTTGAGTTCCGCGGCGTAATCGATACGGTGGCCGGCGTCGCTCAAAGCTTGAGCCCCCACTCGAGCAACTTCCGCGAGTCGTCCCAGACGTGTTTTTTGTTGCTGCCGAGCACCACGGCGATGACATCGCGCCCGTTGTTCTGCCCGCTGGACACCAGGCAGTGCCCCGCCGCGTTGGTGTAGCCTGTTTTCATCCCGTTGCAGAAAGACGCGGTGCGCAGCACGCGGTTGGTGTTGACCAGTTCACGCACCCGTCCGTCGGCGAAGTGGAACTCGAAACTTTTGGTCGCGACGATGCGGCGCAGGACCGGGTGCGCGTAGGCGTTGCGCGCGATGATGGCCATATCGCGCGCGGTCGAGTGCTGCCCGTCGGCCGGCAGGCCGTTGGGATTGATAAAATGCGAGGCCTTGGCGCCCAACTGCGCCGCCCGGCGGTTCATCTTGGCGGCGAATGCCTCGACACTGCCCGCATTGTCGCGGGCCAGCGCGCAGGCCACATCATTCGCGCTCTTCACGAGCAGGGCCTGCAACAACTCGAAGCGCGAATAGGTCTGACCCGACTTGAGGTAAAGTTTGGTGGGGGCGGCGGTTGTGTCCGAGGGCTTGATGGTCACATTCTGCCAGAGATTGCCCTCCTCGGCGACGATGAGGGCGGTGAGCAGCTTCTGCGTGCTGGCCACGGCACGCGGGGCGCGCGAGTTCTTGTTGTAAAGCACGCGGCCGGAGCGCACGTCGACGAGGATGGCCGCCTTGCCGTAGACGTCGGGCGGCGCGGCGGCGCGCAGGCAGACGCCGCCGGAGAGGAGGAAGCAAGCCAGGAGGGCCGGAAGACGCAGCCGGATCATCGGGATGATAGTGCCCTTTTTCGCGCGACGAGGCAACTCGCGGCCCCTACTTGGCGAGGGCTTTTTCGATGAGGGGATCGGGTTCCGCACCCAACCGGCGCGCCTCGCGGTAGTGGCGCCGGGCCAACTCGGTGGCCGGCGGGGTGCGTTCGAGGCAGAACACGGCGAGGTTGAAATGCGCGTCGGCATAGTCCGGCCGGAGTTCGACGGCGCGGCGCAGTTCCGCCTCCGCGGCGTCGAACCAACCGTTGCGGCCCGCCGCCACCCCGAGGTAATTGCGCGCCACCGGGTCCTGGGGTGCGTGCACCACCGCCTGCGCCACCGCCGCCAGCGCCCGCATCGGTTCGTTGCCGCCGAGGTAGACCATGCCGAGGTTGAGCCAGGCGGTCGGGTTGTCCGGCTTGATCTGCAGCGAGCGGCGCAGCAATCGTTCCGCGTCCGCATTGTTGCCGAGCCGGTATTCGGTCGCGCCGAGATTGACCAACGCGGGCAAGTTGTTCGGCTCCACCTTGAGGACGCGAAGGTAGGCCTCCTTGGCACCCTGGAAATTGCCTTTTTCGAAGGCGGAAATGCCGTCCATGCCCATCCTCTCGACCGTCTCGGTGCTGACCACGGGCTCGGCCTCGGCCGGGATGGCCACCGGTGCGGGCGGTTGGACGGCGCGCACCGATTCGCCCGCGCTGCCGCGCATGGGGGGCGGAGTCCCCGCGGGGGCGGCGGTTTCCTCCGCGCGCCCGGAGGCGGCGGCGAGGAAAAGGCAGACCGTCGCGACCGTGCTGCGCATCAGTTGCCGGTGCCGCCGAGTTCGCGCGAGCGTTCGGTCGCGGCGCGCACCGCGCCCATGACGGCGAAGCGCAATCCCGCTTTTTCCAACTCGGCCAACCCGGCCACCGTGGTTCCGCCGGGGCTGGTCACCATTTCGCGCAACACCGCCGGGTGCATCATGGTCTGCGAGACCATTTCGGCGGCACCGGCCACGGTCTGCACGGCCAGTTGGGTGGCGAGATCGCGCGGCAATCCGGCCTGCACGCCACCGTCGGACAAGGCCTCGATAAAAAGATAGACGTAGGCGGGCCCGCTGCCGCTCAGTCCGGTGACGGCATCGAGCAGGGACTCCTTGACACGGAAGGCCCGGCCCACCGAAGTGAAAATGGTTTCCACCAGGGCGACGTCCTCCTCCGTGACCCCGTCGCCCGTGGCATAAGCCGATGCGCCTTTCTGCACGAGGACGGCCGTGTTGGGCATGACGCGGACAACGCGGCATTTCGGGCCCGCGGCGCTGCGCAATGAGGCGATGGTCTTGCCGGCCAGGATGGAGATGAGCAGTTTGCCCTCGAGCGCGTTGCCGGCTTCGGCAAGGGCGCGCGCCGCATCGTCGGGTTTGACGCAGAGAACGATGACATCGGCCGACGCAGCCACCTCCTGGTTCCCGGTGGCCACGCGGATACCGCTCTCCGTGCCGAGCATCTCGGCGGGCTCCGCCAAGCGATCGTGCACGGTGATCTGTTCGGGTTGGCAGACTTTGGCCTCGAGCACGCCCTGGATAAGGGCGGAGCCCATTTTGCCGCAGCCGATGAAACCGATCTTCATACCGGCAACCTAAAGCCGGTGGCCACGGTGGAAAAGAGGATTCCGGGAGCCGCGCCCGCCCGACGTCCGGCGATCAGGCGGGGCCGGGACCGGTGGCGCCCCGTCCGGAGGGAAATCGGCCCGGTCGGCCGACACCCTCCGTTGGCTGGTGGGCCAAATCAGATCTTTCGCGCCGCGAGGCGGTCGCGCATGGGCGCGCGCAGGCCGAGGATTTTCTTCGCGTCGCGCAGGAGACGCTTGCGCGAGGGCCAGAGCATCAGGCCGAGCAGACCGGCCGCCGCGAGGTAAGTGGAAGGCTCGGGAATGGCCGTGATGGTGAAGGTGCTGCCCGTGTTGCTCAGGCTGTAATCGACGAAGCCCGTGCCGAAGGTGAAGTAGCTGTTGATGCTGCCCTCGCTGAACGACGAACTGTCGAAGGTGAGCGAATTGCCCGGCAGGAAGTTGTTCACCGTGAGCAAGGCGCTCGGTGTCTCGTTGTTTTGATACGTCCCGAAGGTCAGGTTGCCCTCGTCGCCCGTGCCGAAGTCGAGGAACGACCCCGTGGTCAGGTTGAGGCTGCCGAACACTTCGCTCACCCCGCTCCCGCGGGTGATGGTGCCGCCGGAAAGGGTGACACTCGCGCTGTTGTTCACCTGGTCGCTTTGCGAAAGCAGCAGCGTGGCGCCGCTGGCCACGGAGACCGAAGCCGTCGAGGCCGCCGCACCGCCGACCGTATCGGCCAGTTCGAGTATGCCGGCGGAAACCGTGGTGGCACCGCTGTAGGATCCGCTTCCGGAGAGAGTCAGCGTGCCTGCGCCGAGCTTGGTCACCGCACCGGAGCCGGAGATCGCCCCGGAGAAGGCCAGGCTGTCGGAGCGGTTGAATTGCAACGTGCCGTTGTTGGTCACGGCGCCGCTGATCGAACCGCTGGTGCTCCCGGCGCCGACCGCGAGCACGCCCGCGCTGATCGTCGTGCCGCCGCTGTAGGTATTGGCCGCGGAGAGGGTGACCGTGCCGGCGCCGGCCTTGGTGATGCCATTCGTCCCGCTGATGGCACCACTGAAGGTGGTCGAACCTCCGCTCGCTGCGGTCAGAATTGCTGAGCTGTCGAGCGAGACCGTGCCAGAGTAAGTCACCGTGGCATTCTCTGTCTCCGAACCGATCGTCGCGCTGCCGGGTAGGAAGTCCATCGTGTGGGAACCGAGGTTGCTCACGGTATCGATCGGAAATCCGGTCCATTCCGTGCCTAGAGTAGTGAAGGCGGTCGTTCCCGTGCCGGTTGGATTATTCGAAACGCCGTAGAGGACGTCCGAATCTCGCGCCAGAGTTTGGTTGATAGTGGACAAGCTTCCGGCCGTCCACGAAGTGCCGGGATCGTTTCCGATGACTCCGAAGATATCGATATTAGTTCCGTTGGTGAATTGGAGAGCCAGCGCGTCGTCGCCGCTGAAGTTTGCGATCGCAGAATTGTAGGCAGTAACTCCATTGGGAAGCGTGAGAGCCGCCTGGGAGTTCTTGAGTACCAGCGTCTCACCGTGTGCCAGCGTCGAGCCGGCTCCGACGGAGTCCAAAATGGCGGTGTTGCTCGGGGTGGCAGATCCATTGTTGTAGATCACCATTTGGTAATCGCTCAATGAGATGGAGCCACCAGTGCCGTTGTAGATCTCAATGTATTTGTTGTTGGAAGTTCCCTCTACGTATTCGCTGATAATGACGCCGCCGTAGACCAGCGCGGAAGCCACAATGTTGTTGGCGATGGAGATATTTTCCGAGGCGAGCAACGAGGCGCCATCTCCTGTTATAGTGATGGAACCGCTGCCGAGCGCGGCCGCATCGGCGGCGATGATAGCGCCGCCGCTGATGGTCGAACCGCCATCAAACGTGTTCGCGGCCGACAAGGTCACGGAACCGGCTCCGCTCTTGGCAAACGTCGCTCCCGATCCGGCCAAGACAGTTTCGATGCTGCCGCCTTGCGCGGTGAAAGCCGTCGCGGTGATCGTTCCGTTGCCGCTCACGGTGCCACCATTCACGGCGAGTGTGCCCACCGTATCGGTGTTGGCCCCCACCGCCAGCGTGCCGCTGGAAACTGTGACCGTTGAACTGTTACCGAGGCGGTCGGAGGAGCCGAGGTTTACGGTGCCGCC
Source organism: Chthoniobacterales bacterium (assembly GCA_049451035.1). GTDB lineage: Bacteria > Verrucomicrobiota > Verrucomicrobiia > Chthoniobacterales > JACTMZ01 > JACTMZ01. The sequence continues at coordinate 6,964 of JBMTVD010000084.1, forward strand.
ACTCACGTTGAGATTACCGGCCAAAGTTCCATCAAGCGCGGTCGTCCCGCTGGCTGCGGTCGCGGTGCCAGTGCCGAGGTTGGCGGTAACAGTGCCGCCGCCGAGAGAATAAGTTACGGCGGTCAGTGTGCCCGAACCGCCGAGCGTTCCACCCGAGATGCTGAATGAGCCAACAGTGTCATCATTGGCCCCCAAGCCGAGAGTGCCGCTCGAGATGGCAACATCGGAGGAATCGCCCAAGCGATCCGCAGAGGTGATATCGACCGTGGCTCCGGCCACCGTGAGATC
>JBMTVD010000085.1:0-7224 GCA_049451035.1 Chthoniobacterales bacterium
GGGCGGCTTGCAGATTCCCGTCGGGACTGCGGGTGCCTTCGGGAAAGATTAGAACCGCACCGCCATTTTTGACCACGCGGATGGCGCCCATCAAGGCGCTGCGATCGGCATTTTTTTGATCCACCGGAATGACGTTGAGTTCGGGCAAGATGGGACCGAGCACAGGCACATCAAGCAAGGTTTTGCGTGCCAAGTAGTGAATCGCCCGCTGGCAGGCCACGCCGACCAGCGGAGGATCGAAGAAGCTGCAGTGGTTGGCCGCGATGATGCAGGGGCCCTCCTCGATCATGTTCTCCGCGCCGACGACACGGTAATTGAAGAAGGTTTTGGCGAGGGCTTTGCTCAGGGAGTAGCCGAGCAAATACCAGAACGTCATTCTTTGCTGCATAAAGCGGAAGACAACCCTTGTTCTTTCAATTTTTCCAGCATGGCCGCGACCACGCCGTCGATGTCGAGGGTGGAACTGTCGATGACCGTGGCGCCTGTCGCGACGGTCAGCGGGTCGGTGCTGCGCGTCGAGTCAAGCATGTCGCGTTTGGCGATTTCCTCGTTCTGTCCCTGGTTGCGCCGGCGGCGCTGGCGAACCTGCGGATGCGCGTCGATGTAAAATTTGTGCGGTGTCTCGGGAAACACGGCCGAGCCGATATCGCGGCCTTCGATGACGGTCTGGCGCCCCCGGGCATGCGACCGGATGGCGGCGGAAAGAATGTAACGCACCGCCGGCACGGCGGAGACAGGCGAGACGTTGGCGTTGACGGCGGGATCGCGGAGGTGCGCGCGCGAGTCTTCGCCGTCGATTTTCGGGAAATACTCCGCCCCTTCGTGGGCGACTTTGATGTTGGCGTTGCCCGCGGCGGTTGCCACGGCTGAGGAATCCCGGCAGTCGATGCCGCTCTGCAGGCAAGACCAGGTCATGGCACGGTAAAGATCCCCGGAGTTGAGGAACCGGTAGCCCAGTCGCTTGGCCAGTTCCCGCGCCACGGTGCTTTTCCCAGAGGCGGCCGGGCCGTCGATGGCGATGACAACCGTTGCCGATGAAGAGTGCGTCTTAGTCATGCGTCAAACTCGCCAACTGGGCGGCGAACCCTGGATAGGAGGTTTCGACGCATTCCGTGCCGGTGATCTCGGTTTCCCCGGAGGCAAACAGCCCGGCAATGGCAAAAGCCATGGCAATGCGATGATCGCCGTGGCTGTCCAGCCGGGTGCCGTGCAGCGGGTGACCGCCGTCGATGACCAGGCCGTCCGTGAGTTCGGCAACCTCCGCTCCCATGTTTTGGAGATGTCGGGCCACGACAGCAAGCCGGTCCGATTCCTTGACCCGCAATTCTTCTGCGTCCTTGATCACGGTCTTGCCCCCGGCCAAAGCGCCAGCGACGGCGAGGACGGGAATTTCGTCGATCACATTCGGTATTTCAGCACCCGCGATTGTGGTGCCGCGCAACTCGGCACCCTCGACCTCGACAGTCCCGGTCGGTTCCCCGGTGGCTGAACCGTGATTTTGCACGGCGATACGCGCTCCCATGCGTTCGAGAACTTTGATGACTCCGGTGCGGGTGGGGTTGAGACCGAGTCCCTCGATGACCAACCGGCAACCAGGCAGGGCCGCGGCGGCGACGAGCCAAAAGGCGGCACTTGAAACATCGCCGGGCACCGCGAAATCCCGTGGCTGGGGCAGCACGCCGCCGTGGACGGAAATGCGGTCGCCGGATTTTTCGACAGGCACGCCGAAGTGCTCGAGCATGCGTTCGGTGTGATCCCGCGTGGCAACGGGTTGGACCACCGTCGTCGTGCCCTCGGCCAAAAGTCCGGCGAGCAAAACGGCACTCTTGACCTGCGCGCTGGGCACCGGCAGCGGGTATTCGATGCCGCGGAGAGGAACAGCGCCTTCGACGATGAGCGGCGGCCTGCCGTCCGTCCCTTCGGTGTGAAGCTTCGCGCCCATCCGGGTCAAAGGTTCGATGATGCGACGCATGGGGCGTTTGGACAGGGAGGCGTCGCCCACCAAACGGCTGCGGAACGGTTGGGCGGCCAAGAGGCCGGAGATCAGCCGCATGGTGGTTCCGGAGTTGCCGCAATCCAAAGCATTCTCCGGCTCGTGGAATTTGCCGGATACGCCGTGCACCCGCCAAACGCCCGACCCTTGATCCTCGATGCGGACGCCGAGTTGTCCGAGGACGCGCAGCGTGCCGAGGCAGTCTTCCCCGGCAAGGTAGTTGCGGATGAGACAAGGGCCGTCGCTCAGCGCGGACAGCATGGCCGCGCGGTGCGACATGCTTTTGTCGCCCGGGACTTTGATCGTCGCCTGCCATGCACGCGATCGGCGGACTTTCATTTCCATGCTCAATGATTCGGGAAAATTTGCGCCCTTGCTTCGGCCGCTGCCGCCAATTTCCCGGCCAGTTCCGCACGATGGCCCGCGGTCAGCAGCTCGCGGTAGCCGGCGAGAATGGCTTCCATTTTCTCCAGGGCGGCCGCGGTTTTTTCCGCATTGTCCGAGAGGATGGCCGACCAGAGTTCGGGTGATCCCGCCGCGATGCGTGTCGTGTCGCGGAAGCCCGTCGCGCACAGTTGGCGGTGATCTTCGTGTGCAAGGGCCGCCAACTCTACCAGGGCTGCGGCGACCACGTGGGGTGTGTGACTGACGGCGGCCACGGCTTCATCGTGGGCCGCCGGAGGGAGGAGGGTGACTCTGCCGCCCGCCGTTTTCCACAGGGTCTCCGCTTGGCGGACCATTTCGGGCCGCGAGGCGGCGGTGGGACAAACAACGCAAACCGCGCCCTCGTAGAGGTCGGCCCGGGCCGCACCCATGCCGGATTCTTCGGATCCGCACATGGGGTGGCTGCCCACGAAGTTACGGTCGCGGGCAAAGATTTTCTCGAGGTCCGCCACAGGCTTTTCCTTCGTGCTACCCACGTCGGTGACCAGGGCTTCCGGTTTTGCATGCGGGGCGATGGCCGCGGCGAGGTCCGCCATACGGTCGACGGGGAGGCAGAGGACAACGATATCCGCCTCGCCGACCACTGCCGGCACCTCGGTCGAGCCGGTATCGGCCAAGCCGCGGCTGATCACTTCCTGCACGGCTGCCGGACGGCGCGCCCAGACGGACAACTTGGCCTCCGGACTTTTGGCGCGCAGCGCCATGAGGAGCGACGCGCCCATGAGTCCGGGACCGAAAACGGCGATGTGCGGCGATCCCTTGCTCATACCCGACCACTCTGCCAGTGCGGGCCGGGAATCTCACGCCGGAAAACCGGCGTGCTCAGGGGACGAGGAAGATGCGTCCCGTGTAGGGATCTTTGACTTCCGTGCCCGGAGGAAATCCGCGCACATCGACGAAGCCGGCGTTCGGCGCGTGCGGACTCGTCACGAAGCCCGGCTTTCCGGGGACGGGGATGCCGTAGGAAACCTCGGGTGTCGGGATCGTCGTGGGTGCGGTCGAGACCGGCGTGGGACTGGGGGTCGGAACAGGATTGACCAGCGAGGCATCGGTCATGCCGGCCATGGCGTTGGTGTCGGTCAGAGCAGGCAAGGTGCTCGGGTCGGTGGCGGGTTGCTGTATGGTCTGCGTGCCCCCGAACCCGTAGCGGTTGCGCGGCTGGGGCTGCGGTTTTTCCTGTTCGCAGGCGGAGATGAAAATGATTGTCGCCAATGCGGCAGCGGGTACGGCCAAACTCGAAAATTTCATAACATAGGAAAGTCAACAGACGGCGAGCGGGACTGCAAGGTCAATCTGCATCCTGCGGGTCATTAGGGCTGCCCCGCTGCCGTGCGCCAGGCCTCTTTCAAGTTGCCTTGAATGCGGCCGTCGAAAAGGGCCTTGCCCACGATGGCCCCGGCCAAGCCCTCGATCTTGCCCAGGGCAGCCAGATCCCCGGCCGAGGAGACTCCACCGCTGGCGATGACCGGGCAGGACGCTTTCCCGACCATTTCGGCCGTGGCAGTCAGATTCGGCCCCTGCAGCATGCCGTCGGTGGCGATGTCGGTATAGATCAGGGCCCCGATGCCCGCGGCCGCCAACTCGCCGGCCAGGTCCCCGGCCTTGATCGCCGTGGTTTCGGCCCATCCTTTGACCGCGACCATGCCATCGCGGGCGTCGATGCCGACCGCAACCCTGGCCCCGCCGAACCGGGCGACCGCCCGGCGCACGAAATCGGGTTCCTCGGCGGCTTTGGTTCCGATGACCACGCGTGACACTCCGGCATCGAGGGCCGCGGCGATCGACGCCTCATCGCGCATGCCCCCTCCCATTTGCACGGGAAGGGAGACCGCCGCGGCGATGGCCCGCACTTTGTCCAAGTTCGCGTGCTTGCCGCCGAAGGCGGCGTCCAAGTCGACGATGTGGAGCCAGTCGCCACCCCGCCTCTCCCATTCGCGGGCCACTGCTGCCGGATCGTCGGAGTAGACGGTCTTTTCGGAAGCGCGTCCCTGTTTGAGACGGACAACTTGGCCGCCCATGAGGTCGATGGCCGGATAGAGGAGCATGGTCATGTTGTTCTACTGATGCTTTGCACGAAATTTTCCAGGATCCGCAATCCCACCTCCTGGCTTTTTTCGGGATGAAATTGCACGCCATGGACGCGTCCGCGCGCGGCGGCGGCGGCGAAGTTCACACCGTAGTCGCACCAAGCGGTGACCAGCGTCTCGTCCTGCGGTGCCGGATAAAAGGAGTGGACGAAAAAAACATAAGATTCTTCGGGCATGCCCGTGAAAATTGCATCCTCGGCGCCCCTGGCGAGGCTGTTCCACCCCATGTGGGGAACTTTGCGCCCGGGAGCGGCCGGGAAGCGCACAACCCGCCCGGGCCAATGACCCAATCCGCGCGCCTCGGGCGATTCCTCGCTCGACTCGAAGAGAATCTGGTAGCCGAGGCAGATCCCCAGGTAGGGGCGGTCTGCCGCCAACCACTCGCGCAAGACACCCGTGAGCCCGCGTTCTCCGAGGCTGCGGGCGCAATCGCCGAACGAGCCCACGCCCGGCAGGACGATGGCTTGGCATGGCGCGATATCATCCGCCTCGGCGCACCGCACCGGTTCGGCTCCTGCTTTTTGCAGCGCCTTTTCCACGCTGCGCAGGTTTCCGCTGCCGTAGTCGATGACCGCGACGCGCGGGGGCATCAAAGTGATCCCTTGGTGCTCGGCACGCCCTCCACGCGCGGGTCGACGCGCGTGGCTTGATCCAGCGCCCGGGCCAGACCCTTGAACACCGCCTCGGCCATGTGGTGCGCGTCGCGCCCGTCGAGCAGGGCGACGTGCAGGTTGAGTCCCCCCTGCACGCTGAAAGCGCGGAGGAATTCCTCGATCAGCTGGAAGGGGAAATCGCCGATCGGCCCGGCTTCCTCGGGCGCGTCATAGGCCAGGTAAGGCCGGCCGCTGCAGTCGAGAGCGATGCGGGCGAGGGCATCGTCCATCGGCAAGAGGCACCAACCGTAGCGGGTGATGCCCTGTTTCTCTCCGAGCGCCTCGCGCAGCGCCTGCCCGAGCGCGAGTCCCACGTCTTCGACAGTGTGGTGCGCGTCGACCTCGAGATCGCCCTTGGCCTCGAGCTGCAGATCGAAAAGCCCGTGCTTGGCGAAGAGCACGAGCATGTGGTCGAAGAACCCGATGCCGGTCCGGATATCCGATGCGCCGGTTCCGTCGACCTCGAACCGCAGACGGATATCGGTCTCTTTCGTTTTGCGTTCTATGCTGGAGAATCGGCTCATTGAAACCGGAGAAGGCTAGCCTGTGGTGTGCCGCTGCGGAAGGATTTAGCGCGCACCGATCGTCCGGACGATATGCCGCCCGATGGCCAGGGAAGCAGTGGCCGCCGGGCTGGGGGCGTTGAGCACATGGAGGGCGCGCTGACCGCGGAGCAGACGGAAATCCTGCACCAGTTCCCCGGCCGGTGAAATGGCCTGGGCGCGGACGCCCCCGCCCCCGGGAGCGAGGTCCTCTTCCCGCAGATCGGGGACCAGGCGTTGCAGCGAGCGGCAGAACAAGTTTTTGCTGAGCGACCGGATGCCCTCGTCCCATGCCATGCGTGGATGGGCGGCGAGAAATTTCCAGAAACCCGGAAAGGTCACCGTCCCGGCCAGATCGCGCAGATCGAATTGCGTTTTGCGGTAGGCCTCGCGTGCAAAGGCGAGCACGGCATTCGGGCCGGCCTCGACACCGCCGCCGATCAGACGGGTGAAGTGCACCCCGAGGAAGGGGAACTCCGGATCCGGCACAGGATAAATGAGATGGCGCACGAGCCCCGAACTCTGCGGGCGCAGTTTGTAATACTCGCCGCGGAAAGGAACGATGCGGTCGGCCGGCTTTTCCCCGGCCATGCGGCAGACGCGGTCGCACTGCAGCCCCGCGCAATTGACGAGGAAATCGCCCGTGTAAGCTCCTGCTGCCGTGCCGGCGGTCCAACCCGACGCCGAAGGCCGCAGGGATTCGACTTTCGCCCCGGTCACGATTTGCCCTCCCGCGTCCTCGATGTCGGCGCGGAGCGCCTCGCAAACCGCCGCATAGTCGACGATGCCTTCCTCGGGCACGTGCAGGGCCGCCCTGCCGGCCGCGTGCGGTTCGAGGGCGCGCAAGCCGTCGCCGTCGAGTCGTCGCAGTCCGGCCAGACCGTTGGCGAGCCCGCGTTCTTCCAGCGCGCGCAGGCGCGCCACTTCCGGTTCATCGACCGCCACCACCACTTTCCCGCAGATTTCGTGCGGGATGTTTTTTTCGCGGCAGTAGGCGGTCATCTCGCGGATGCCTTCCACGGCCAGCCGGGCCTTGAGCGAGCCGGGTCGGTAGTAGAGCCCGGCGTGGAGCACGCCGCTGTTGTGCGTGCTTTGGTGCGCGCCGACACGGGGCTCCTTTTCCAGCAGCGTCAGCGTGCGCACTCCCCCCGAGCAAAGCATCTGCCGCGCGGTCGCGAGACCGACAATGCCGCCGCCGACGATGATGGGATGTGCCGTGGTGCTCACCGCGCCAACAGCAAGGGCGGTCCCGCGGAAATGCCGGACCGCCCTGCTTTGAAAAACTCTGTGGGCCTTATCTCTTCTTCTTGAGCAGGGGAAGGCCCGTGCGCTCGTTCTCCGAGACTTCGTAACCGTCCGGAAGAGCGTCGATCGCGCCCTCTCCGGGCGCGCCGGCGAAGTAGTAGAGAGTCACTTCTTGTCCGCCGCGCAATTTCTGGAGACGGGAGTGGAGGAAGTAGGTTTTGCCGCTTTTTTTGCTGACTGTGCTGAATGCCATGGTGGTT
>JBMTVD010000086.1:0-7126 GCA_049451035.1 Chthoniobacterales bacterium
CCCCGCCCCCCCCCCCCCCCCGGGTGTGAGTTCTACTTGGCTCGGACGTTTTAGTAGTCCATGCCGCCCATGCCGCCCATGCCTCCGGGAGGCATGGCAGGGGCTTTCTCCTTCTCGGGGATCTCGGTGACGAGAGCCTCGGTGGTGAGGAGGAGGCCGCTGATGGACGAGGCGTTTTGCAACGCGCTGCGGGTGACCTTGGTCGGGTCGACCACGCCGGCTTTGACGAGGTCTTCGTAGCTGCCGGTGGCCACATTGTAGCCTTCGTTGCCTTTGCCTTTTTTGACTTCCTGCACGATGAGGGCGCCTTCCTGGCCCGCGTTGTCGGCGAGCTGGCGGAGCGGGGCCTCGACGGCGCGACGCACGATGCCGGCGCCGATCGCTTCGTCACCCTCGAGTTTGAGGGAGTCGAGCGCTTTCTGGGCGCGGATGAGGGCGACGCCGCCGCCGGGGACGATGCCTTCCTCGACCGCCGCACGGGTGGCGTGGAGGGCGTCTTCGACGCGGGCTTTCTTTTCCTTCATCTCGGTCTCGGTCGCGGCGCCGACATTGATGACGGCAACACCACCGGCCAACTTGGCGAGGCGCTCCTGGAGCTTCTCGCGGTCGTAGTCCGAGGTGGTTTCCTCGATCTGACGGCGGATCTGGGCGACGCGGCCCTGGATGTCTTTGCTCTTGCCTTCACCTTCGACGATCGTGGTGGCTTCTTTTTCCACGACGATGCGCTTGGCTTTGCCGAGGTCATCGAGCGAGATGCTCTCGAGCTTGATGCCGAGGTCCTCGGTGATGCAACGGCCGCCGGTGAGGACGGCGATGTCTTCGAGCATGGCCTTGCGGCGGTCGCCGAAGCCGGGGGCTTTGACGGCGCACACCTGCAGGGTGCCACGGAGTTTGTTGACCACGAGGGTGGCGAGGGCTTCGCCTTCCACGTCCTCGGCAATGATGAGGAGCGGACGGCCGCCTTTGGCCACTTTCTCGAGCAGCGGAAGGAGGTCCTTCAGGCTGCTGATTTTTTTCTCGTGGATGAGGATGTAGGCGTTCTCGAGCACGGCTTCCATCGCTTCCGCGTTGGTCGCGAAGTAGGGCGAGAGGTAGCCTTTGTCGAACTGCATGCCTTCGACGACGTCGAGGGTGGTTTCGATCGACTTGGCTTCTTCCACCGTGATGGTGCCGTCCTTGCCGACTTTCTCCATCGCGTCGGCGATGATCTGGCCGATGGTTTTGTCCCAGTTGGCCGAGACGGTCGCGACCTGCGCGATTTCGCTGCTGTCGGAGACCTTTTTGGAGATCTTGCCGAGTTCGGCGACGATGGACTCGACGGCCTTGTTGATGCCGCGCTGCAGCGACGTCGGGTTGGCCCCGGCGGTCACGTTCTTGAGGCCTTCGCGATAAATCGCTTCGGCCAGCACGGTGGCGGTGGTGGTGCCGTCGCCGGCGATGTCGGACGTCTTGGACGCGACTTCGCGGACGAGCTGGGCGCCCATGTTCTCGTAAGGATTCTCCAGCTCGATCTCCTTGGCGACGGTGACGCCGTCCTTGGTGATGGTCGGGCTGCCGAATTTCTTGTCGAGGATGACGTTGCGTCCGGACGGCCCGAGGGTCGCCTTGACGGCTTTGGCCAATTTCTCGACACCGCGGAGCAGGCTGTGCCGCGCGGACTCATCGAATTCCAATTGTTTAGCTGCCATAATATTTCAAGTATTCAGTTTACAGTGTTCAGTGATTCAGTGGTTAGCTGAGGACGCCGAGGATGTCGTCCTCGCGCATGATGAGGTAGGACTTGTCGTCCACCTTGATTTCGGTGCCGCCGTATTTGCTGAAGAGCACCTTGTCGCCGACTTTCACGACGAACTCGATTTTCTTGCCGTTGTCGTCCGTTTTACCGGTGCCGACCGCGACAATTTTGCCCTCTTGCGGTTTTTCCTTGGCGGTGTCGGGAATGATGATCCCGCCTTTGATCGTTTCCTTTTCGTCGAGCGGCTCAACGAGCACGCGGTCGCCGATAGGTTTGACTTTGGCTGCCATAGTTTTGGTTTCTTACCTCCGTTGTGTTGTGTTTGGTGGTTGTTGAAGGCGCGGACGGACACCCGTCCGCCCGCGCGGGTTCAAAGTTGCGGTCGCGTCAGGATTTCTTGTCCTCGTCGACCATCTCGAACTCGGCATCGACGACGTCGCCCTCTTTCTTGGGCTCGGCGCCGGCCGCGGCTTCGGGTCCGGGGCCCGCGGCGCCTTGCGGCGGCGGGGCCTGCTGGGCCGAGGCCTGCTTGTAGAGTTCGCTGCTCACTTCCTGGAATTTGGCCTGCAGGGCGTCGGCGGACGACTTGATCGCGTCGGTGTCCGAACCCTTGAGGGCCTCGCGCACCTTGGCCACGAGATCCTCGACATCCTTCTTGAGGTTGCCGGGAACTTTGTCGCCCAGGTCCTTGAGTTGTTTCTCGCACTGGTAGGCGAGCGAGTCGGCGTTGTTGCGCGCCTCGACGCCTTCCTTGGCTTTGGCGTCCTCGGCCGCGTGGGCCTCGGCTTCCTTCTGCATCTTGTCGACTTCGTCTTTGCTCAAGCCGCTCGAGCCGGTGATGGAAATCTTCTGCTCCTTGCCGGAGCCGAGATCCTTGGCCGAGACGTTGAGGATGCCGTTGGCGTCGATGTCGAAGGTGACTTCGATTTGCGGGAGACCGCGCGGCGCCGGCGGGATGCCGTCGAGATGGAACGTGCCGAGTTGCTTGTTGTCCTTCGCCATGGGGCGTTCGCCCTGCAGCACTTTGATTTCCACACCCGGCTGGTTGTCGCTGTAGGTCGAGAAGATCTGCGACTTTTTCGTCGGGATGGTCGTGTTGCGCGGGATCATCGGCGTGGCGATGCCGCCGGCGGTCTCGATGGCGAGGGTCAGCGGGGTCACGTCGAGCAGGAGCACGTCCTTCACGTCGCCCTTGAGCACGCCGCCCTGGATGGCCGCGCCGATGGCCACGACTTCGTCGGGGTTCACGCCGCGGTGCGGGTCGCGTCCGATGAGGTTCTTGGCCGTCTCGATGACCTTGGGCATGCGGGTCATGCCGCCGACGAGAACGAGTTCGTTGACGTCGTTCTTGCCGAGCTTGGCGTCCTGCAAGCACGCCTCGACCGGTTTGATCGTGCGGGCGAAGAGGTCGTCGGTCAGTTGCTCGAGTTTCGAGCGGGTGAGTTTTTTCTGGATGTGCTTCGGACCCGAGGCATCGGCCGTGACGAACGGCAGATTGATCTCGTATTCCTGCGCGGAGGAGAGGGCGATCTTGGCTTTTTCCGCCTCTTCCTTGATGCGCTGCACGGCGTCGGGCTGCTTGGAGAGATCGATGCCGGTGTCCGCTTTGAACTCCGAGATGATCCAATCCATGATCTTGTGGTCCCAATCGTCGCCGCCGAGGTGCGTGTCGCCGTTGGTCGCCTTGACTTCGAAGACGCCGTCGCCGATTTCCAGCGCGGAGATGTCGAAGGTGCCGCCGCCCAAGTCATAGACGGCGATCTTTTCGTCCTTCTTCTTGTCGAGGCCGTAGGCGAGGGAGGCCGCGGTCGGCTCGTTGATGATGCGCAGGACTTCGAGGCCCGCGATCTTGCCGGCGTCCTTCGTCGCGTTGCGCTGCGAGTCGTTGAAATAGGCCGGGACGGTGATGACCGCCTTGGTGATTTTCTCGCCGAGCTTGGCTTCCGCGTCGGACTTGAGCTTGGCCAAAATCATCGCGCTGATTTCCGGCGGGCTGAACGATTTTTTCTGTCCGTTGATTTCGAGTTCGATGTGCGCGTCGCCGTTGGCCGCTTTGACGAGCTTGTAGGGGACGCGTTTGTCTTCGTCGTTCAACTCGTCGAATTTGCGGCCCATGAAGCGCTTGACCGAAAAAACCGTGTTGGTCGGGTTGGTTACGGCTTGGCGCTTGGCCGCTTGGCCGACGAGGCGCTCGCCGTTTTTGGTGAAAGCGACGACGGACGGAGTGGTCCGCGCGCCTTCGCTGTTTTCGAGCACGACAGGCTCCCCGCCTTCCATGGTGGACATGCAGGAATTGGTCGTGCCTAGGTCGATTCCGAGGATTTTGCTCATAAAGTTTGGAAAAAGTTAAAGTTGGGATACTCTTCTGAGCACATCCCGTGCCAGAGGGGGTCTCATGATTTACATGTAACTTGTGACGAGCGACTTACATAAATACTTTCGGTGAAACCAAGTCGGTCCTAAGTGTGACATGATGGCCCAAATTGCGCCGTGGGTGAGACCCGATGTGACAGCTTGGCGCTTGTGGTATGCGTCCTTGGTTCAGCGGATGCCAGGGGCTGGGGTGCCCTTTCTTTGGCGCTCCCAACAGTCTCTATTTTCTCAGGGTTGCTGAACCGCGCGGTAGAAGCGGCGAAGAGAGGAGATCGGCGAGGCCGTGGCGTCGGTGAATTCCTGATCAGTGCCGGCAGGCCAGCTTTCGCCCAAGTCAGTCCAGTTGGTGCCGAGCAAGTTGGTCGTGGCGTGGATGCGGAAGAGTCCTTGTGGCGCATCGACCAACCGCACTTTGAAGCCGCCCGGGCCACCGGTGGGACTGGTTGCGAATCCCTCGGCCCTGAGGACGGGAGTTTTGCGGTATTCCGTGCCGACGGGCGCGCCATCGAGAAGCAGATCGATGCGCGCGATGAGCCCGGGATCGAAACCGAGCGGGACATCGCCATCCGTGTTGGCGTAGCCGTTGGTGCGGGAGCCGTCGTTGAGGAGGATGTTGACGAAGGCTCCGGGTTTGGCCGCTCCGGATGCGTCGGTCACGCGCACTTTGGTCGTGCCATTGGTGACGATGGTCGGTCGGAGGACGATATTGGTGGAGCGCACGGGGACGGCTGCTTTGCGGATCTCCATCTCCGGATCGCCAAGGAGCATGTAGCAGAACGTGTTGTTGGTCCACCCGCCGCCGCCCCCTGTGGTCGCGAAGGAGAGCGACTCGGCGGCAGCCAAAGCCGGACCGAGGCGGGTGTAGCCCAGTTCGTAGATGACCCGGGCAATGGCTTTGCAGCGCTCGTGATTCTCCGCGGTGTAGGAAGTGACGGTGGCTCCGAAGTGGGCGACGGCGCCGCCGCCGGGCTGCGACATCCACATTTCGGCGATGGAGTCTTCCTGGTTGATGCGGCTGTTGAGGCAGGAGATGGAATAGACGATCGGATGCACGCGGTTGGTCAGCATGTTGACAATGTTGGTCGAGACCCATGCATTGCCGTCGTCGGATGCGCCGTCCCACCCGGCGCCCCAGGCTTCTTCGTTGCCATGTCCCCGGTAGAGGAGCTGGCCAATGCCGTCGTTGAGGGTGTTGACAACGTCGATGTTGGCGGCGCGAGGTTGGAGAAAGCTCGAGGCACCAGCGTGCAAAGTGATGAACCCGGGAGGATTGGTGTAGCCTGCATAGTTCACCGCATCCTGCACGGCTCGCGCGTATTTCGAAGGCCACTCCGGCGAAATACCGCGGGCACCGCTGTCCGTCTCGCTGTTGGCGCACATGGCGAAGTAAAGCGGCCAGTCCCCGACGAATGGTGATTTCTCGTAGCGCAGGATTTTGTCGAGTTGGAGTTTTAACTCGTTGGTGGTGTTCGCAGATAGCCGGCCGACGAACATGCTGGCATGGCGATCGGGACCGAGAACCTCATACACGTGGTCGCTGTCGGCGTTGGATTCGTCCGGGTCGCCGGTAATGCGCGACCAGGCGCGTCCCGGTGCGATGACGTTGTTTTCGCCGCAGATGAGGACATAGACGCCGTGGCAGTAGTTGGTCACGAAGTAGCTCTCGAGGTAGTTGTCGATTTCGACGCGGTTGTCCGGAATGTCGCCGTCGGCCCCCACGTAGACGAAGTCGACATTCAGTCCCTTGGCTGCCTTCCATTGCGCGAACTCCTCGAGGACCGGGCGCCAGTCGCGCGGGCACATGATTAGGTAATGCGCCGAGCGGGAGGCTTCGATGTCCAGCCCCTTGAGGGACAAACTTCCGAGCATGGCGGCGCCGTTGAGAAACGGCGGCATCAAGCCGATGAGATCGGCCGGAATGTCGCATTCGAAATCCTCCGTCCCCGCGAGGTGCTTGAGATAAATTTTGAATTTCGGGATGACGGTCAGGTTGGTCGGCGAGGCGAGAGAGGCGACGGGTATGGACAACCACGCGCCGCGCATGGGCCCGGCGATGGTTTCGACCGGACCGAGGAGTGCTTCCGTGCCGCTGTAGAAGTTGGTGAAGTTCGATTGGGCGTAGAAACCGCCGTCGATGAGTTGCGGTGCGCGGTATCCGCCCATCGGTGAGGCGGCGTCCATGCCTGTGAAGCCGGCAGGTGCGACGGGAAAGGGAAGCGCGAAGGACGCGGGTTGGTTGGTGGTGGCGATGAATGCCTCAAGGCTGGACGGGCTGTTCGTGTTGCTTCTGGACAGCGCGACGGGGACGCGAAGGAAAGGGAGCCCTGGGCGCGCACCGGCCGGGTTGATGCCTAGGCGCTCCATCTCCGCCGCGGTCGTGGGGTTTGCCCCGACTACGCTGGAGGGAATGTCATATTGTTTGATCCCGCCGTTTGCTCTGGTGAAGGCGGCCGGATTGCGCAGCGGTTGCTTGAGTGCCGCGGGGAAATCCCACCACCCGCGCTCGCCGCGGTTTTGCGGATGACCGATGCCTTTGATCTCGATGGGCGGCAGGCGCAAGCGCATGAATGGTGAGCTGTTGCTGCCGTAGGTCACCGGCTCCACCCAAAGGCCGGGAATGCTGACCTCGACTTCCGTGTTTGTGGTCGTGGCCACGGTCACGTCCACGACGATCGGCGAATTGGACGCCGCGGGGTTCCGCGGATCCGAGGGCAGCCACATCGGAGTCGGCGATGGGTTAGGAGTCGGCTGGGCTTGTCCGATTACGACCGAAACAAGCATAGCCGCTAAGGCCCGCAGGCAAACTAGGCTCGGGAGGTTCATGGCGTTCTGGGAGCGCGAACGGCCGCGATCGACTATCTAAGTAGGTTGAAATCGAGGAGAGTCAAGGGCCGGACCACAACTTGGCTAGCCTGCGCGCCTGCGGCGACTCGTTTCAGGTGGTTCCCCACATCCACCGAATTGCCATCCAATAGAGAGGGATGCCGAGGGTGATGTTGAAGGGGAAGGTGATGCCGA
>JBMTVD010000087.1:0-7095 GCA_049451035.1 Chthoniobacterales bacterium
TTGGTCGGCGGGTAGGCGAACCAGGGCAATTTCGAAATGAGTTGCGCGGACGCGCAGAAAGTTTTCAGCCGCCGCCGAGGATCTTGCGGGCGAGGGGCAAAATCGTGCGGGCGCTGCGGTGCCATTTGGCCACGCGGCCGAGGCGGTGATTGGCCGTTTCCAAGAAGGATTCATCGAGAACATGTTTATCCCCCTCGAGCGCGCGGCGCATTTCTTCGACGCGAGACTCCGTTGATTCCAGTCGCGGAATGACGCGCTCTTTGAGAAATCCAGATATGAGAAGTTTCATCTCAAGCTTGGCCGAGTAGAGCGCCTGACGTGATCCGTCGGGCTTTCCCTTAACCACGGCACCGAAAGCCTCGAGTTGTCGCAGTCCCTGGCTGATGGAGCCCTGGCTCATGTCGAGGCGGCGGGCGATTTCTTCCATGCTCAGCGGGTCTTCGTTGGCAAAGAGGAGGCCGTAGATTTGTCCGTAGGAACGCGGGTTCCCGAACAACTCGGCCAGGTCGGCAAAGACGGCCACCAAACCTTCCTCGTAAGACTCCATCAGCGTCGAGCCGCGGTTCTCTGCTGCCGGTGGGGATTGGAGCATGACGCAGATTCGGTCCGGTGCGTCAGAATGTCAAATCAAAATGAAATCATAAACACTTGTTCCGGAAGGCGCGTGAAATGCTAGCTTTCCAAGTCTTGAAAATTACACAACATGCTGCTGAGTAATGGGTTGATTAACGTATGCGGACGCCTTTCTACTTTTTGCCAAAAGTCGATGTGTCAACAACTCCAGCGGGCGTTGGGGCGGCTCGGTGCAACTTGTGTTCGGCCGGGTTGGACAGACTGTCAGCTATGTTACGGCGTTACAGTAACGCAACAGACTGGTTCCCGTCGGATGGGACAAATTCGTCCGCGCAAGCTTTGAAAAGCAGTTCTCAGGCGCGCGCAAGTCCTTCGGGGAAAGCGGCTCAGATCGGCAGCGTCGCCTGGGTCTGCTCGGGGGTGGCGTCCTCCAAGGCCATGTAGCAGGTGCGCTCCTGCAAAGTCCCGAGGAGACTCGGATTTTCTTCATCGAAACGCCCGACGTTCAACTCGGCTTGAAGCAGTCCGCCCTTGTCCACGGTGATGGACCGCGCGTGGACTTCGCCCTTGAGGAATCCGCGCTTGAGGATGCGGAGGCGTCCGTTGCAAAACACGCGTGCGGTCAATTTTCCCTGAACAACCATGTCGTGAACGCGGATGGGGTGGGCGACCACGACGTCGGCCCCGCGCTCGACACGGATGCGCCGCGAGCCAATCTCGCAATTGAGCCGCCCGGTCGTGCGGATCTTGGTCTCGCCGTCGCAAAAAAGTTTTCCCGACATGCCGCCGCCGATGTCGGCGGCGCCACAGATGGTGGTCTGGTTGTTGAGATACCCGAACTTTTTGATGATCAGCGCGCCGCGCGTCCTGACCGTGCGGCTCACGCGCTTTTCGACCAGGACATCATCGAGCGCGATGTGCGAGTTGCAATTGGGACAACTCGTCGACGCGGCCATGCGAGGCACCTCGTGGACACGTCCGCATTCGTGGCAGCGGACCCGGCGAAACTCCGGCGGACGGTATTTCTCGATGAAGAGCCGGATCTTTTCGAGTTCTGGCTCGTAGCGCAGGAGGTAGGGTTCGGCGATGCGCAGCAACCAGTCCCTGACCGGAGCGAGCTGTTGGCGCCATTTGTCCGCGGCCGAGGGCAACGCCTCGCGCGCTTCGAAATGGTGACCGCACGTGCGGCAGAAGGTGCTGATAACCCCCGCGGATTCCGACTGGCCGGCCCCGCATTTGGGGCAGGTGACCGCTTTTTTCCCGTTGGTCGGAGGGAGCGGCATTCGGGGCCGCTTAGATCAACCCTTTGCGCTGCGGTTCGGCGGAGGTCGTGGCGCCGGAGGAGGAGCGCGAAGCGGCGGAGTCGTTGCGCGGCAGGCCCGCTTTGTTCGGGCTGACTTCCGATTTGCCGACGAAGGTGGCGCCGTCCTCGATCACGATGCGGCCGGCGCGGAGGTCGCCGATCAGTTGCGCGGTGGCTTTGAGTTCGACGCGCTCGGCGGCGTCGATGTTGCCTTGCACGGTGCCGAAGATGATGACGGATTTCGATTTCACTTCGCCCTGCACATTGGCGCTTTTGCCCACGGTGAGCGTGGCGTTGGAAGTGATTTCGCCCTCGATTTTACCGTCGAAGACGAGGTCGTTTTGGAATTTGAGCGTGCCTTTGATTTCGACGTCGCTGGAAAGATGGTTGCGGTTGCCGGAGCCTGAGGATGTGTCGGTCATGGGATTAACAAGGTTGCTGAGGTTCATTGTTGAAAGAACCTCCACGTTAAAGTCTGCGTTGTGCGGGTCAAACCGAAAGGACATGCCGCCCCCCGGGCCGGCACGGCCCGAGGCAGGGTCGGGACAAGCCGGGGGGCTCTCAGCCGGCCAATTCCTCGGCCGGGTATGTCCAGATCTCGCTGAGTGTGGGGTGGTAGTGGGGGATCTTGAGGAACTCGGCGGCGGTGGACCGGTAGCGCATGGCCACAACGACTTCATGGATAAGTTCGGACGCGTGGGGGCCGACCACCGCACCTCCGAGGATTTCGCCGGTCGGGCGGTCGGCGATGAGTTTGACGAATCCGTCGGTCTTGCCGTGGACCATGGATTTGCCATGGTCGTCGAACGGGTAGGTGGCGGCGGCAAATTCCAGGCCGAGTTCGGCCGCCTCGCGCTCGGTCAGACCCACCATGGCGGCTTCGGGTTGGGTGAAGACGGCGAAAAGGCGCAGGCGGTAGTCGATCGCTTCGAGCGGTTCCTTGCCGCCGCGCAGAAGCCGGGCGGCGTTGCGGGCTGCGATCTCGCCCTGCTCGATGGCGATATGGACGATCTCGAGTTTGCCGGTGACGTCGCCTGCTCCGAAGATGTGGGGGACAGAAGTTTGTTGCGTGTCGCCGGTGGCAAGAGGGCGGCCCGGTGCGATGTCGAGCCCGGCTGCGGGGAGGTCGAGGTTGGCGGTGGCGGGATCACGTCCGAGAGCGAGCAGAATTTCGTCCGCCTCGATCGTCTCCTCGCGGTCGCCGTGGGCCACGCGGACCCATTTGCCGCGCGGGGAGGCCCCGGCGCCGAGGATGCGGCACCCGGTGACGAATTTCGTGCCGTGGCGCTCCATGCCGCGTTGCACGGCACCGGCCACATCGCGGTCCATGGAGCTGAGGATTTGCCGGCTCCGCTGGATGACGGTGACGCGTGCGCCGAGGGCCCGGTGGTAGTGCGCCATCTCCAGCGCGACCGGTCCGGCGCCGAGCACGATGAGGGACCTCGGCGGTTGCTCGTTGTCGAGGACGTCGTCGCTGGTCAACGGCTTGCTTTCGGCCAGTCCGGGAATGTCGGGATGACGGATGACCGATCCGGTGGCCACGAGGATGGTCTTGGCACGGACCGTTTGCTCTCCGCCGTCACGCAGGCTGACGGCGAGTTCCGCGGGTGAGCCGAAGCGGGCCTTGCCGCGGATCAAGGCGAATTTCCCGCCGGCGAGTTGATCCGCGCGGTATTTGGCGAATTCGGCGATGAGACGGCGTTTGCGTTCGATGATTTTCGCGCCGTCGAACCCGACGTTTCCGGCGTGCAGGCCGAATTCCGGCGCCTCGCGCATGTCCTGCAAGCGGTTGGCCGATTCGATGAGTGTCTTGCTCGGCATGCAGCCGCGCAGGATGCAAAGGCCGCCGAGTTCGTCGGAACCGTCGATGACCGCGGTGCGCAGTCCTGCCTCCGCGCCGGTGCGCGCCGCCGCGTAACCGGCGCTGCCGCCACCGAGGACGGCAAAGTCGAATTCACTCATCGATCACTTTGTAGACGCGGAAGAACTGGTTGGCGAACACGGGCTCGAGAAAAGACGGGAGGTCACGGCCGCGGCTCAGGCGACTGATCAGCGGATTTTCCGGAGGAGCGACGCCCAGCAATTTCGCCGAGGTGGGGATCACCCGCTCGGGATCGTCGCTCACGACGTAGAGGACCCGGCGGTCACGCAGGATACCGTGTGCTTGCGCGTCGTCCTCCGACAGGAAAAAGCGCGCGGTATCCGCAGTGCCGGGCAAACTTTGGTGTGAAGTTCCTCCGACGAAGGGTTGTCCGCTTTGGCGCGCCAGGGCCGGAGAAAGCCACCACGGGGCCAGAACGCCGCCGCGCGGTTGCGCGCGCAGGAACAGGGCTGTTTGTTCGACGAGGGCCGCTTCCATGATCGCATCCTGCGTCTTGGCCCGGGCCGCGGATGAGGGCGACAAGCGCGCGTCCCAGGCCCACGCCACCGGCCAAAGACCTGCCAGAAAAACAATCCAGATCAGCCAGGCTTTTTGCAGCGGCGCGAGGATCCAAGGCAGCGCGAGGCAGAAAATGGCGGCCTGCCACGGACTCCAACGTGCTTGCCATCCGGTCAGAGCCGTGACGGCAGCGAGGAGAATGAGGGCGACAAGAGCAAGCGGATCCCGCCGCCGCCAATATTCCCACCCGAGCAGAAGAGGCGCCGGCAGGAGGAGCCATCCGGTCCAAGTAAACATGGCGCGGGGATCGGTCCGCGCGAGTTCGCCGAGCAAGGCGGCCCATCCCGGGAAAAGGGTCCGCACCTCATCCGATGGCCACGGGTTGCGGAATCCCTCGAGCGCCCAGGTGGCGAGGGCCACACCGGCGGCGAGCAAGAGGGCTTTGCGCCATGCGGAAGGATAGGACTTTCCGCGCCGGACCAAGCTGCGGGCGATTTCTTGGGCCGCGAGCAAGATGAGTGGTTCGAACCAAGACACCCACAGCGCCAGTCCCCAAGCTATGCCCGAGGTCCAAGCCCAAGCGGGTCGCCCGGTACAGATGAGAGCAAAGTTGGAAGCGAGGGCGACGGTGGTCAAGGCCACCAACAGCGATTGATGGTCCGGACGGCCGAGCGCGAAAGCGTGGGTCAATGCCGGCGACACCGCAAAGAGCAGCAACATCGGCCAGCGGGGACGCAGATCGAGGGCGCGCGCCCAATAACCAAGGAACACCAGCGTGGCCAGACCGAGCAACGGGGAGATCCAAGCGCCCGCCACGTCGAACGGACGGATCACCGTGCCGAGTGCCGCAATGAGATAGTCCATCGGTGCCGTGGTATGCGGGACGGTGCCGTGGGGGTGGTTTTCGAATGTGTGTGCGCGGACGACGGTTCCGGGGTTCTCCGCGACCGTGGCTGCGCGCTGCATGCGGCTCTGGCAGTCACCGTCGGCAAGAACGACAAGCACTCCACCGTCGAAACGCGGGATGAAAACCTGCGCCCGATTCCACGTCACGGCGGCCAGGAAGAGAAGGACCGGCACCAGCACGGCGACGGCGCTCCGAGCCCGCATCCATTCCAACTGCTTCATGAGCGAGGTATGGCCGGCCGGGAAATTGTTTCCCGGCAACGAAGGAACGCGGTGCATAATGCCGCGGGTAAGCCGCTCATGGATCGCGCCGCATGGTTCCCGAGTGACATTGGCCCAGCATAGGGAAACTCCCCGGTTTCAGCGACAAGATGTCTGCTGTTCTCGGCAAGAAAGCCGCCTAAAACCTTGGCGAAGCCGATTCGTCGGCTATTTTGGCCGTCCATTCATTCTCTTATGAAAACCCCCTCTGTCCTTCTCGCTCCCACCATCGCTGTCGCCCTCACTTCCTGCGTTGTCGAGCTTCCTTCCCCGGGGCCGGCCCCGACCGGCAGCACCGCCGGTGCCACGGCCGACGCCGGTATACCCTCCCTGAACACTCTGCCGAACGGCGATATTCAGGTGACCTTCCCCGGCCAAGGGCGTGACGTGCTCTTCGATCGCAGCGGCAACCTCAAGGCCGGTGGCCCGGGATGCGATGATGTGGACCTTTTTCGCGCCAAGGAGGCCGTGCGCTCGCACCTGGCCGAACAAAGCTCGAGCTTCAACGACGTCTGAGCGCAGATCGGCCGGCCCGGGCGGCAAGCGCGGCCGCCGCGCAGCGCCGATCACCGACCCGGTGGCGAAATACCGTTCCGGATGCTCCGGGTATTCCATCAGCGCGACCGATTCGGGATTTGCGCCGAGAATCGAATTATGACCCGAAAAGTCCGAAAAAAGGCTGGAGCGGGCGGCGTGGCGGGATAGGTTGAGTGAACGCGTGCGCTGTGTCGGACGCACCCCGGAAAAGCACGATTCATATGGCGTCTAAAGCGAAGGAAAACGAAGAAGCGAAAGCAGCCAAAGGCGCGGAATACGGCGCGGCGCAGATCGACAAACTCGAAGGGTTGGAGGCCGTGCGCAAGCGGCCGGGGATGTACATCGGTTACACCGACGAGCGCGGCCTGCACCACTGCGTTTACGAAGTTCTGGACAATTCGATCGACGAGCATCTGGCCGGGTTTTGCACGCACATCGACGTCATCATCCACGCCGACGGCTCGTGCTCGATCCGCGACAACGGCCGCGGCATCCCGGTCGACATGCATCCGAAATGGAAGATTCCGGCCATCGAGTTGGTGCTGACCAACCTGCACGCCGGCGGCAAATTCGGACAGGGAGCCTACAAATTCAGCGGTGGTCTCCACGGCGTCGGCGCAAAGTGCGTCAACGCGCTTTCCGAGTGGTTCAAGGCGGAGGTCTACCGCGACGGCAAGGTCTACTTCATGTCTTTTGCCAAGGGCAAGACGACCCAGCAGCTCAAGGTCCTCAGCGAGCTGAAAAACAAAAAGCAAACCGGCACGCAGATCACGTTTTTGCCGGACACCGAAATTTTCACCACGACCGAGTTCGTCTTCGAGCGTCTCGGCGCGCGCTTGCGCGAGTTGGCCTTCCTCAACAGCGGCCTCGAGATCCGCTTGGCCGACGAGCGCGTCGACGGTGAGCCGAAAAAATCCGTTTTCGTCTACAAGCTGGGCATCGAGGAGTTCGTCAAGGAACTCGGCGAAAGCAAATCGGTCATCCACCCGAAGGTCATCAAGCTGACCGGCGGACGGAAGACGAAGATGAAAGACAAGGACGGCAAGGACGTCGAGGAAGACGTGTTCGTTGATTGCGTCATGCAATACAACGACAGCTACACCGACCAGATCCTCTGCTTCACCAACTCGATCCC
>JBMTVD010000088.1:0-6909 GCA_049451035.1 Chthoniobacterales bacterium
TCATGGTCTTCCGTTTCGCCAACATGATTTTCGAGCCGAACTGGAACCGCCGCTATGTCGACAGTGTGCAAATCACCGTGGCCGAATCCCTCGGCGTGGAGAACCGCGGCGCTTACCTGGACCACTACGGCGTGCTGCGCGACATGGTGCAGAATCACATGTTGAGCGTCCTCTCGCTCATTGCCATGGAACCCCCCGGGAGCATGAGTGGTGACGCGGTGCGCAACGAGAAAGTAAAGGTGCTCGATGCAATCCGTCCGATGAAGCCGGAGGAAGTCATCGAACACACGGTGCGCGGCCAATACGGCCCGGGCGTCATCGACGGCAAGACCGTGCCGGGTTACCGCCAGGAACCCAGCGTCGCTCCCAACTCTAACACCGAAACTTTCGCCGCGCTGCGCCTCTTCGTGGAAAATTGGCGCTGGGCCGACGTGCCTTTTTATCTGCGGACCGGAAAGCGTTTGGCCAAGCACGTCACGCAGATTGTCATCCGCTTCAAACGCACCCCGCTCATGCTCTTCGGCGAAAAGGTTCACAGCGACGCCGGCCCGAACGCGCTGGTGCTCAACATCCAACCGGAGGAAAGCATCAGCATCATGATCCGCGCGAAAAAGCCGGGACCGTCGATCGTGGTCGACTCCATCCCCCTGGGATTCAACTACTCGCAGTTCGGCGAGCAGTCCCCGGCCACCGGCTACGAAACCCTGCTCCACGATTGCATGGTGGGCGACATGACCCTCTTCCACCGCGAGGACAGCGTTGATGCGTCATGGCGCATCGTGAATCCCATCCTCGACTTGTGGAGCGCGCTGCCTCCGCGCGATTTTCCGGACTACGACGCGGGGACTTGGGGGCCGGCAGCGGCCGACAAGTTGCTCGCCCGCGATGGCCGGGTCTGGGAGAACCCGTGAGCGGGCGCCGCTTCCGGCGATGAACAAGCAAACATTGCGCGCGGCGGCAGCCGGCCTCGGCTTCGACCTGTGCCGCGTGGCGCGCGCCGGCGCCGCCCCGCATGCCGCAGCCCTCGAATCGTGGCTGCAGGACGGCCGTCACGCCACGATGGAATGGATGCGACGCACCGTGGAAGAGCGCTGCGATCCGCGAAAGCTTTTGCCGGGAGCCGCTTCGGTGATTGTGCTGGCCTCGAACTACTACCGCCAGGAGTCGGCCCGGATTGGACCGGAGGAGGGAAGGATCGCACGCTACGCCCGGGGCGCGGATTACCACGAGGTGCTCGGCACGCGCATCCGCGCGCTGGCCGCCAACCTCGAAGCCGCCGGGGGTTGCCAAAAATGCTTCGTCGACGGCGGTCCCGTGCTCGAGCGCGACTGGGCGGCGGCTTGCGGGATTTCCTGGCACGGCAAGAGTACGATGGGGGTCCACCCTCAACTGGGCACCTGGTTCTTTTTGTCCGTCGTAATCACGACGCTCGAATTCGAGCCCGACGTCCCCCTCCCCGACCGGTGCGGCCGGTGCACCCGTTGTCTGGAGGCCTGCCCGACCGGCGCCATCGACAAGCCCTACCACCTGGACGCACGGCGGTGCATCTCCTATCTCACCATAGAAAACAAGGGACCGATTCCCGAGGAATTCCGCGAGGCCATGGGTGACCGCATATTCGGGTGCGACGACTGCCTCGACGCATGTCCGTGGAACCGCTTCGCCCGCGACTCACACGACGCGCAGCTTGCACCCCCGCAAGACCTCCGGCAAAGGCCGCTGCGCGAATTTCTCGTGCTCGACGACCACGGTTTTAAAGCGCTTTTCCGCGGTTCGCCCATCCTCCGGGCCAAACGCCGCGGGTTCCTCCGCAACGTCTGCGTTGCCCTCGGAAACAAAGGAACACTCGAGGACCTGCCGGCCCTGCGTGCCGCCGCGGTCGACCCTGAGCCCTTGCTGCGCGAGCACGCCACCTGGGCCATCGGGCGCATTGAGACCCGCGAGGCCGGTTGTCACCAGCCGCGCTCCTCGACCGAGTCGAGGTAGCGCGTCAGTGCATCATTGCGCGCGGAGGCGGGTTCGGCTCGCGGCAGCAAGCGGGCGGCCGGTGCCGACGGGGCTGCGTTGGCCTGATACCAGTTGAGAAAGTCCGTGATTTGCCTGCTGCGCGCGTCCAGGGCCACGCGCAACTCCTCGGTCTCGCCGAATCTCGAGGAAAGGCGGCGCCGCTTGCCCCGCGAGAGGTCCTCGAAGAGCACGCGGTATTCCTCGACCAGCGCGGCGTAAAGCGGATGCGCGCGAAAACCCAGAGTCCGCAGGCCCGTAGCGGCCCCCTCGAACCGGAAGCGCCCCTCTTCGGATTTCGACTCCTGCTCGAGCTTTTCCACCGCGACCTCGACCGGTTGCGGCAACTCCAGAGACCGGAGAATGCCCGCCAATTCGCGCGAAGACTCCTCGGCGGAGAGGAATTCCACACGCGTTGGCGCCGACAAGCGGGCGATACCGAGGGCCCACAGGCGCGCCAGGCGGGTCGGATCCTCCGCCAACTCGGGCCACGTCTGGGCGAACCTTTCGACCGGATCACGCGCGGGCTCGGACAGAACAAGGTTGTCCACGACCTTTCCGCGCCCCTCGGGCAGTTCGAGCAGGCTGCGGTAAAGGGCCAAGCTTTGCGCTTCGTGGATTTCCCGGTCCCGACCGCGCAAAGAGGCGGCATCTTGCTTCAGGAAACGGTCGACCTTCGGCATTCCTTTCATGCCGAGGAGCGCGGAGTGGATGCGGGCTTCCTCGCCCGCCTCCCGGTCGGCCATCACGGCGGACATGGCACCGACAAGCCACGACGGAGGCTCGACAAAGCGGTTGCCGGCGAACACTTGGCGGCGTAAAGCCAACTCCAAAAGCAGGGACCTCAAAATCGCGTCGTCGACCGCCTGCCGGTCGGCCAAGACGCCGGGCGAAAGGTCGAGTTGCAACTTCCGGCCGGCATCGCCCGCATCATAGACTTGGGCAAAAAGCCGTGGTTGACGCAGGCGAAAGCCGTCCTGCTGCGTGATGGTGAGCAGGATGGGCACCCGCCAGTTGCCGGAGACATTCAACTCGCCGTTCAACTTTTCACGGATCTGCTCGGCGCGACGCACCAAGTCCGAGCGCACCTCGCGCGTGCCCCCGAACACGGTAAACTGCTTTGAGTCGCTCACGGTCCGGTTCTCCGGTTTGAGCAACTCCGGGGCAACGGGTTGGGCGCCGACATGGCACACAGCCATGACAATGGCGGCAAAAACAAACAGGAACCGCCTCACTGAACCTCTCTACCCGCCCAGCGCAGCGTAAGCCGCTCGGGCGAAACCTCGATATACGAGGCCTTGGCCAGCTCGCTCAGGGGCACAGCCAGAGCTTCACCAAGCCCGGCCAGTTGTCGCTGAACGGGCCAACCCAAAGCAACCGGCAACGGCAACCGCCCGACGGAATACCGGACGGGTTGCAGCAAATAGCCGGCAGCGCCGGGAACGGGGGCGTAATCACCCTCGAAATAGAGGTCAACTTTGCCGAAGAGAGCGGTTTCCACCCCGACGCGGATCGTCCCGTTGCCCTGCACCGCATAGACACGCCTGGCATCCATCGGGATCAGCCCGTCGGCGGGCGCGAATTTGGCGACTGTGACGAGCCACCGGTTGACATCTGCCGCAGGTACGGCGAATGCCACGGCCGCACCGCCGGAAGAAGCGCTGCTGATCAGTGCGGACAGTCGGGTCGCAAGATTCTCATCCGACGCGACAGGGGGCGGCAAATCGCGCGGAGGCAAGAACGCGGCCACCAAACCCGCGGCCAGTGCGGTTAAGAACAAGAGCTTGGCGAAGAAAAAAAAGTATTTCCCCCACGGCAAAGGCGCACGAGGCCGCTTCAATTTCTGCATGTCGGAAGGATGGTTGAATCCGGAGGGCGGCGGTGGCTCGCCGCTCCTTTCCAAACGCGCTCCGCAGTTATGGCAGTAGACCCTGGTCGGGTCGTTGTCGTAGGCGCAACCGGTGCAGCGAATCCCCATGGGTTCCTTTTTACTTCGAACCGCCGCCGGAAGATGCCCCCGGCGCGGGCTTGGCTGGGGCGGAGGGAGCCGCTGGCGAGGAGGCTCCCGGGCTCCCAGCGACCTTGGATTCCTTCTTCTCCCCGCCGGCACTGTCCTTTTTGGCCGCGCTTTTGTAGCCCTCACTGCGGTAATCGGTGATGTAGAAACCGCTGCCTTTGAAAATAAGCCCGGCACCGGTGCCAAGGAGGCGTTTCACTTCACCATGCCCCCAAGGTGACACCTGGCATTTGTCCTCCGGGCAGGTCTTGAACGGCGTGTCTTTCATGGACTGGAAAGCTTCGAAAGTTTTGCCGCATTTGAGGCACTCGTAATCGTAGGTGGGCATAAGCAGGAGCGGGATTTATCTCCCAAATCCGGTCGAACCGCAAGGTCGTGCACCCTTGCGCAGGGCCTCCATATCGGCAGGAAGCCCGACAGTTAACTCGTGCTTCTCCCGACCGTCCGCGAAGGCCAACCCGCAGGCATGCAACGCATGACGCGGGAGGATCAACTCCTGCTCGAGTCCGGGCGTCCAACCAGTGGCGATGAAGTCGAGGTAGGCCTCCTCCCGGCGGCCGTAGATCTTGTCGCCAACCACGGGAAAGCCGGCATGGGAAAGATGCACGCGGATTTGGTGGGTCCGCCCGGTCCGAGGATGCGCCCTGATCAAGGCCATCGCGCGGCCCTCCCGGACAAAGCGCTCCTCCACGACAAAATCCGTCCGCGCCGGCGCACCCCGTTCGTGGACGCAGCGCTTCAGCCAGATTTTCGAGTCCCGCACCTCGCCTTGGCGGACGATCGGCATCTCGATGGTTTTTTTATCCCAATCCGGAGAACCGTCCACGATCGCGAGATATTGCTTTCCGATCTCCCCGCGCTGCATCGAAAGACCAAGCGCCCTGGCCCGCGCCGGCGAAAGCGCGAGCAGGACGAGACCGCTCGTCTCACGGTCGAGACGGGTGATGATGGAAAGCCGGCCGCGGTTGGCCAGCTCGTAAGCCAACAGGGCGCGCAGACCGTCCCACAGCGTCGGCGAACCGTCCGGCCTCGTCGGATGCGTGAGCAAGCCGGCCGGTTTGTCCACCGCAATCCAGTCTTCCCCCTCCGCCACCACGCGGAAGTTGTCTTGCGCGCGACGCGCCGCTTGGAAACCCTTGGGGTCCTGATGATCCGGCTCAGCCATGTCTCGCGAGTATACCAGTCGGCGGCGGGTGAAGTGCACGCCTTGCGCGACTTGAACCTGGAAATTTCTCCATGCACCTTTGCCGCGGTGACGGGACCGAGCGGTTGCGGCAAAAGCACGCTGCTCAATCTGCTGGGGGGACTTGACCAGCCGACATCCGGCGAGGTCAGGGTCGGAGACCTGCGTCTCGACGGGGCCGATGACACGGTTCTCACGGCCTACCGCCGCTCGCAGTTGGGCATGGTCTTCCAATTTTTCAACCTGCTGCCGTCCATGACGGCGGTGGAAAACGTGGAACTTCCCCTCCTC
This sequence comes from Chthoniobacterales bacterium, assembly GCA_049451035.1. GTDB lineage: Bacteria > Verrucomicrobiota > Verrucomicrobiia > Chthoniobacterales > JACTMZ01 > JACTMZ01. Next base: position 5,496 of record JBMTVD010000088.1, read on the forward strand.
CTCCGTGGCGACAAGGCCGGTGCGGCCCGGGTGCGCGCCATGGAGTTGCTCGATCTGGCCGGCCTGACGGCCCGGGCGCGTGCTTTTCCCCATCAGATGAGCGGGGGGGAAATGCAACGAGCTGCCGTGGCGCGGGCCTTGGTCCATGGTCCCTCGCTTCTGCTGGCCGATGAGCCCACGGGCAATCTGGATTCGGACAACGCCGAGCGCGTTCTCTCGCTTTTCCAAAAGATTGCCTCCCAAGGCCTGGCTACACTAATAATTGTCACCCACAGTTCCGAAGCCGCTGCTGTCGCCACCCGGCAAATCCCGATGATCGACGGCCGACTGGCAGGCTGATGAGTCACGCACCGATGCAAAAACAACACACTTTGGCCGGCCCTGCTTCGCTTGCCGGCGTCTCCCTGCACACCGGCGAAAAGGTCACCCTCACCATCCGCCCGGCACCGGTCAACCACGGCTTCAAGTTCCGCCGCACCGACCTCAAGGACCAACCGACTGTCGACGCCTTGGCGACCAACGTCCGCACGGTGGAACGCGCCACCACACTGGTGGAAGGCAACGTCAAGGTCCACACCGTCGAGCACATCCTCTCCGCCCTGACCGGGCTCGGGGTGGACAACGCCCTCATCGAGATGGACGCCAACGAGCCACCCATCGGTGACGGCAGCGCCGCCCCCTATGTCGCGCTCATCAAAAAAGCGGGCATCGAGGAACAGGATGCGCCCCGCCGCTATTGCGAAATCCGCGAACCGGTGGCGGTCGACACCAAAAACGGCTCCATCCTGGTCATCCTCCCCGACACCAAATTCCGCGTTTCCTGCACCCAAGCCGGGCCCAACGGCACCTTCACCCAATACCTCAGCCTCGAGATCACTCCCGAGACCTACGAAAAGGAAATCGCCCCCGCGCGCACCTTCGTCCACTACGAGGACGTCGAACCGCTCATGGAGAAAGGCCTCATCCGGGGTGGCAGCCTCGAGAATGCCATCGTCATCCGCGACAACTCGGTCCTGAGCAAAGAACCCCTCCGCTTCGAGGACGAATTCGTCCGCCACAAAATCCTCGATATCGTCGGCGACCTCGCCCTGGCCGGTCGTCCCCTCCTCGGCCATGTCGTTGCGGTAAAGCCCGGGCACGGCCCCAACACCGAGTTGGCCGCGGCCATCGCCAAGCGCCACGCGAACATGATGGCCATGATCCCCCCCGCCACTTTGCCCGTGGGCGAACGCGTGCTGTCCACCACGGAGATCATGAAGATTCTTCCGCACCGTTACCCGTTCCTGATGGTCGATCGTATTGTGGCTTTCGAGGGCGACACCAAGTGCACCGGGGTCAAATCGGTGACCATCAACGAACCTTTTTTCCAGGGTCATTTCCCCAAACATCCGGTCATGCCCGGCGTGCTCCAAGT
>JBMTVD010000089.1:0-6728 GCA_049451035.1 Chthoniobacterales bacterium
GGCGGACGCGAAGTGGTCAACGCCGTGGCCGAGGGCAAAAAGGCCGCCCGCGGCATCAACGCGTTGTTGACCAAGGAAAAAGTGGTCGGCCCCGTCCAACCCTCCCGTCACGGCGCCAAAAATGGCATCACCGGCTCCGGCTTCAACAATCCCATCCGCGTTCCCGAACTCCTCGCGGCCATGGGTTCCTAAACTCGTCACCCGCCACCCGCCACTCGTTACTCCCATGGCCGACCTCTCCATCAACTTCGCGGGCATCAAATCCCCCAACCCTTTCTGGATCGCCAGCGGCCCGCCGTCCAACACCGCCTACCAATGCCACCGCGCCTTCGAAGCCGGTTGGGGCGGCGTCGTCTGGAAGACCATCGGCGACCCCATCGTCAACGTCGCCTCCCGCTACTCCGCCCTCAATCTCGGGGGACAACGCATGGTCGGCTTCAACAACATCGAGCTCATCAGCGACCGCTCGCCCGAAACCAACTTCCGCGAGATCAAAGAGTGCAAGGACCGGTGGCCGAACCACGCCGTCATCGCCTCCCTCATGGTCGACACCCGCGAGCGCTGGCACGAATTCGTCAAACGCTCCGCCGATTGCGGCGCCGACGGCATCGAACTCAACTTCGGCTGCCCGCACGGCATGTGCGAACGCGGCATGGGTTCCGCCGTCGGACAAAACCCCGACGTCGCCGAAACCATTGTCGGCTGGGTCATGGAAGCCGCCGAAATCCCCGTCATCGTCAAGCTCACGCCCAACATCACCAACGTCGTCTACGCCGCCCGCGCCGCCAAACGCGCCGGGGCCGACGCCATCTCGCTGATCAACACGATCAACAGCATCACCAACGTCAACCTCGACACCCTGACACCCGAACCTTACGTGCGCGGACTCAGCTCGCACGGCGGTTACTGCGGCCCCGCGGTCAAACCGATCGCTCTCAACATGGTGCAAAGCTGCGCCGCCGACCCCGAGGTCGGGCTCCCCATCTCCGGCATCGGCGGCATCGGCAACTGGCGCGACGCCGCCGAATTCCTCGCCCTCGGCTCGCTGAGCCTCCAAGTCTGCACCGCCGTCATGCACTACGGCTTCCGCATCGTCGAGGACATGAACGAAGGCCTCTCCGACTACCTCGACGGCAAAGGCTACAAAAGCGTCGCCGACTTCTCCGGTGCCGCCGTGAAGAGCCTTTCCGACTGGAAATACCTCGACCTGCACTACAAACGCGTCGCCCGCATCGACTACGACAAGTGCATCGGGTGCAACCTTTGCTACATCGCCTGCGAGGACGGCGCGCATCAATGCATCGACCTGGTCGACAGCGCCCCCTACGGACTCGGCCCCGGCCGCGTCCCCGGCAAACCCGTCCCCAAAGTTCGCGAAGAAGACTGCGTCGGTTGCAACCTCTGCTCCATCGTCTGCCCGGTCGACGACTGCATCACCATGGTGGAAATCGAAACCGGCCGCGAAAAGATGAGCTGGGACGACTACCAGACCCGCCTGGCCAAAGGCGAAATGGAACCCATCCCCGCCCACCCGTGACCCGACGCCTCGCGGGGACCGACCTTGACCAGCTGGCCCCGCTTTTCTCCGCCTATCTGGACTTTTACGGCGTCCCACAGGCTCCGGATCGGCAGCGGGAATTCTTGTCCCGTCGGCTGGCGTCCGATGACTCGGCCGCTTTCGGCACCTTCGATGAATCCGGTTGCATGACCGGATTTGCTTTGTGCCACTTCTCGCACAACTCGCTCCGGCTCGCGCCCGCGTGGATCCTTCATGACCTCTTTGTTGCGCCCGGCCGACGACGGCGCGGCACCGCCCGGCGTCTTCTCGAGGCCGTCCACCAAGCGGCCCGCCACGACGGCGCTTGCGAGGTGGTGCTTTCGACCGCGCATGACAACATCTCCGCCCGAAGGCTCTATGAAAGCGCGGGCTACCGTCACGACGATGTCTTCCGCACTTACGTTTTCGATCTGCACTGAGCGCAATCGGGATTGCCAATAAGCCTGCGCATGCCGATCTTCACGGGCTGCGGCCATGCGCATCGCCCTTTTCGGTGACATTCACAGCAACCTGGAAGCTCTGCAGTCGGTGCTCGCCGATGCGCAGATCCAAGGATGCACCCATTACATCTGTCTTGGCGATCTGGTCGGCTACAGCGCCGACCCCGTCGCCTGCATCGAGACGGTGCGGGCCCTCGACTGTCCGGTCATCAAGGGCAACCACGACGAACAGGCGGCCATGGCGGGCCCGAACACCGGCTTCACCGAATTCGCCGACGCAGCCATCCGCTGGACCCGGGGGCAACTCGGCGAAGAGGACAAGGAATGGCTGCGCTCATTGCGGCTGCAGCGCGTCATCCGGGATTTCACGGTGGTGCACGCCACCCTCGATACCCCGCACAAGTGGGGTTACATCGTCACACCGGGTGACGCCGCGGCCAGCTTTACCTACCAACACACGCCGGTGTGTTTCTACGGCCACACACACGAGCCGGTCTTGTTCCGCAGCGGCATCGCCGTGAAAAAACAGAACTACGACAAAATCCAACTCAAACCCGGCACACAATACATGATCAACATCGGCAGCGTGGGCCAACCGCGCGACGGGGACTGGCGCGCGGGTTACGTCGTCTACCAACCCGAGACCATGGACGTCGAACTGCGCCGCATTCCTTACGATATCGAATCGGCACAAAGGAAAATTCTCGAGGCCGGACTACCTTCGTGGCTGGCCGAGCGGCTCGCCTTGGGGAAATGAATCCCCGGCGCATCCTCCTTCTCAAACCGAGTTCCCTCGGGGACATCGTCCACACCCTGCCTTCGCTCGGCGCCCTGCGCGCGAAGTTTCCCGGCGCGCACATCACTTGGATGGTCAACCCGGAGTGGGCCCCGCTCCTCGAGAACAATCCCCATCTCGACGAAACACTGCTCTTTCCGCGTTCCGACTTCCGCGGGCCCTCCGGCTGGCTTCGCTTCCATCGCTGGCGGCAGGAGCTGAAAAAGCAAACACCCCCCGACCTCATCCTCGATTTCCAGGGTCTCCTGCGCACCGCCCTCGTGGCCCGCGCCTTCCGCGGTGTGCCTGTCTACGGGCTCTCCGATGCGCGCGAGGGGGCACACTGGGCACAGACACGCACTGTTCCCGTCGATCCGCAGACCCACGCCGTCGAACGCTACCTTGCCCTTGCCGCCGCCGCCGGCGCGCCGCTGGCCGGACCGCCGGTTTTCCATCTGCCGGCGGGCGAGCGTCCCTCCGCTTCCTTGCCCGCCAGCCCGTTTGTCGTGCTGCATCCGTTCTCCCGCGGCCGGGGAAAATCCCTCGCCCCGGAAGCGGTCGCTGCTTTTTGCCGTGCCATGCATGGCCCCGTGGTGTTGGTCGGCCGCTCCGACACCGCGCTTCCGGAACTCCCGCCCGGCACCTGCAATCTCCTCAACCAGACCAGCCTGACCGGACTCCTCTGGCTCCTGCGACACGCCGAGTTTGTCGTCAGCGTGGACAGCGGACCGATGCACCTTGCCGCCGCGGTGACCGACCGGCTTCTCGCCATCCACACCTGGAGCGACCCCTGCCGCGTCGGCCCCTACCGCCCCGGCGCACACGTCTGGAAAGGCGGCGAATTTTTTCCCGCGCTTGATCCCGCCTCTTCGCGCGCGGGGTCCGCTCCCCCCGATGCCGAAACCGGCGCACTCCTTGCGCGGCATACCGGTCGTCTCATCGCGGATATTTAGCCTGCCGCCGGCCGCATTCAGTCGCGCTTGACGGCCACGAAATGAGTGACCAACGACGCGATATCCTCGTCGGACAAAGAGCGGAAGCCGGAAGCGAATTTTTCCCTCGGCAACGGAACAAGATCGCCGGTCATACCGATGACGGTTCGCGCCTCGACCTCGAATCCGTGGCGTTCGAGGCATTCGACCCACCGGCTCTTCATCCAGCGGTTATGGTAGTCCAACGGGTTGCCGAACTTTTTCAGGTAAACATCATCGTCGAGCGCAAGGTGCAGCAAGGGAGAGATGCCCTTGTCGGCATGCCACCGGTGATCGCGGTGATCAACGACATGGCTGAGCACACCCCCGGGACGCAAGGCTTGGCTCGTGACAGCCAGCGCGGACTCCACTTCTGCCGGCGTGTAGTGCTCGAAAGTTCCGGCCGAATAAACGAGGCCGATGCGGCCGCGCCACGGGACCGACCCCGCAGCATCGTGCGACGAGGCATAGGTCATGTGCACCGCCGCCAGCGCCTGTCGGCTTGACCGCGCGGGGGCAACGGCGGAGCAAACCTGCTCGAAACGCCCGCGGGGCGCATCGGCGATTTTGGCCAATTCGGCGCCTTGCGCGGACAAAATCCCGCGGCTCGTCCCGAGGTAGCGATCCGTCAGGCGATTCCAGCGGTCACTCAGCAACCCCTCCGCATCCGAGACGATGGCAGCCGCGAAACCCGCGGCGGGCGTGGTTCCGCTGTCGAAACACCACAACGGGACGTTCCTGGCCTCGGAGCCGAACTTTTCCTTGAGCACCCGCACATGGGCGGGAAACACACGGAACCACTTGGCCGCCATGCCGTGCTGGGTACCGAGCACGCGCGAGGTGAAACAGCGATACAGTGCGGCTCCCTGCGGCAAAGCCAGCAAGGCACGACGAAGTGCCGATTTGAGTTTCCAGTTCACAGTTTTCTGTCGGGCGAGATAGCCAGCAGCGCGTTGTGTCCGCCCATCCCCACGCTGATTTTCAGGACGGTGTTTCCGCGTGCCGGCATTGTCGAGGAGGGCAGCATGATTTCTTCGCAGCCGCCCGCCAAGCCCGGAAGGTTGGGAGGCAGCTCACCGTGGCGTAAAAATTCATGCAGGATGGCCACGTCCAAAGCACCGCTGGCTCCCAGAGAATGTCCGGTGAAGGGCTTCAACAAGTGCACGGAAATTTCCTTTCGTCCGTGCCTTGAAGCCACGGAGCGCAAAGCGGCGCGCTCGGCCAGACCGTGAGCGCGTGTACCGCTGGCATGCGGGCAGATCGACGGAATCCATCCGGGAGTCGATGCGTCGAGAAAAAGCCACGCCATCTCGAGAACGCGGGCGATGCCCTCGCCGTCCGCCGGCAAGCCGACGGGATCGTAGGCATCGGAGGTCACCCACGCTCCGGAGAGCACGGTTCCCTCCCCGGAAGGTTCGACCAGCAGCGCGGCGGCGGCCTCCGCCGGAAAGAAGCCGCTCGTTTGCTCCGAGTAGGGATCGTTGACCGCATTGGAGGTGATCAGCCCGGTCGAGGAAAAGTCCTCGAGCAGGACGCCGAGCAGGGGCAAATCCACGCTGAGCACCACCGCGCGCGGAGCCAGCCCGCAGGCCACGGCATGCGAGGCCCAGATAATCGCATCGAGTCCGGACGAACATCCGTTGGAAAAAGAATTCCACGGCCCCCTGATGCCGCACTCGATGCTTGTGGCCGAGGCGATCTCGCTGTGCATCGAATTGCTGGCCGCGTAGAGGGGATGGGCCCTGCGCTGTTCGCGGCTTCCGTGCAACTCGCACAAGTTGCCCCGGCTCGACCCGGCAAAAATCCAGGCGCCGGCGACTTCATCCGTCGACCATCCGGCTCCGGACAAGACCGTTGCAGCAAGGTGAAGGGCCAGATTGCTGGCCGTGCCGTATTTCCGCCCGCGCATGACCTCCCGCTCGGTGATCCATGCCCCGGGTGTGTCGGCAAAGGCGTCGGGCAATCCGCCGAATTCCCCCAAAGGCCGCAAAGCGTGACGCCCGCCGCGGATTTCCTTGCGCATGGTCCCGAGGTCGCCGCCGAGCCCGGAGCAGGCCGCCGCGGCGGTGATAACAACCGGTTTGGGCAGAAGATTCACGACTCGAGCAAATGTTCGGCAGGGTACAGGACTTGGGCTTTGTTCCCGAGGAGGAAGACAGGCGCCTCCTTCCGACCGTCGATCCCCACCTTTTGGCGCAAAAGACGGTTCTCGCGCCAGATCGCACCGTTATTGCGGTAAAACCTGTGGTCGCTCTCCAACACAGTGATTCTCCATCGGGGGCACCGGGCCAAACGGACCTCGCCGCGCAAGCGGTCGCCGTCGATCCAAGTGCGGACCAGGAACGGCTGATCGAGCGAGTTGCGGAACTGAAAATCGACATAATTGTAAAAGACAGTGGCGCCGAAACCGAACGGGACAGTCCGGTCGGTGTCGGGGAAAAGGTCGAAGGAATGCCGGTGCCTCTCGACGATTTCCGCGTCCACGTGCACCGCCAGCCCGAAAAGCAGGTTCGCCAGTTGGCACAATCCGCCGCCCTCGGCTTGGGTGAACTCCTGATCATGCATCTCCAAGCCCGGCGCGAAACCTCGTCGGCGCGTCGGCGGACCGACCACACGACTGAACGAAAAAATTTCCCCGGGCGCGACCACCAGGCCGTCGACCGCGGCCGCCCCGAGAGTCACGTTGATTTTTTTGCCCTCGGCCGCGGAGGACGCGGTATCCGGCAGCGGGCGGCGCATCGGCGTCACTTCAGGCCATGGGGATGTGATTGTCCACGATCACGCTTTGAATGGCGTCGGCGAGCATCTTGTAGCCCTCGTCGTTGGGGTGAATATGGTCGCCGTCCGCGGGCTTGGGCGGGTCCACCTTGCGCGTGTCGACGAGGTGGCAGTCGATCTTCTTGTTCTTGGTGCAGATCTTCTGGAGAAGCGGATATGCGAAATCAACGGCCTGTGGTAATTATGATTTTAAAATATCGGGTGAG
>JBMTVD010000090.1:0-6639 GCA_049451035.1 Chthoniobacterales bacterium
TCTCGATCCACTCCCCGCTGAAGGAGCGGTTGCGCCACAACTCGCCCTGCTGGGCCTGCACGTCCTCGAGCGGGGCATTGCGCTCCGCGGCCAACTGCCTCATCACGACCATGCGGTCGGCGTTTTCCTCGGCCACGGTTTTTTCGACATAACGGCCGTAGGTCCCCTCCGGCTTGTCCCGCACCGCGAGGAGCCCGGCACGGTTCTCGCCGACCAGCCGCGAGTTTTTGAAATTCTGCACATCCCCCATGCGCGCACGCCGACGCGCGTCGACGGCGGGAAGATCGGCCGACGGCGCGGGCGGCTTGGGCTGGCCGGCTCCCCCACCGCGATCGTAAATGTCGACCCGCATGTTCACGTCGACCACGATCGGGTCGGGCGTGGAAAGGTTGACCGTCGGCGCTTTGCAACCGGCGAGCAAAACAACGGAAAAAAGACGGAGGACGGGCTTCATCATTGCGACCATACACCGGATCCGGTCCCGTCACCATGCAGGACGAGGTCGATATTTCGCGACCCGGCCGGCCCGCGCATGCGGACCCGGGCCTTGCCCCGGTCGGCGACAAACCAGAAATCGGCGCTCGCCGAGTCGTAGTCGAAATCCCGCAATGTCTCCAGGCTCACCCTGGTCAGATCCCTCTTCACCGACCACCACTCGGGCGGGATGGCGGCGAGCATGTCGTTGAGTTTGTTCACGACCATGCGCCCTTTCCCGCGTCCGGTCAGGCTCCCCTCCAGCCGCTCGATCCGTGCGGCCGAGCCGTTGATCTGCACGGATGCGTCGGCCCGACCGGTCATGGTGAAGTGCTGGGGCGCGCCGTCGGCCGTCAACCGGTCCAGATCCAGTCCCGTCCCGGTGACCCAGCCGGTCCATGGCGATTCGGGGCTGAGGAAAAACCCGAACCCGCCCGAGACATAGCCGCCGTAAGCCGCTCCGCCGAACAAGCCGTGGATGCCCTGCAGATCGAACGTTACCGAAATCCAGAGATCGCGACCGGTGAAGTTGCGCCAACGCGCGCGCTCGCACCGCACCACATCGACAAGGTTGTTGGTCTCCGCGTGCGGGGGAAAATTGAGCCGCACTTCCCCGCGCACGTTGTGCAAGGAGAGATCGTACGAGGGAAAATCGTAGTCGTCGGAGGGGATGGTGAGGAGGAGGTCCAGATTCAGTCCGGCCAGCGAGGAGAGCGAGAGGTTCCGCGCCCGCGTTTCGAATCCGAGCGGCAGCCCGATCTGCGAGCGCCCGGCCACGGCGATGGTCAGGCGCCCGAAGTTGACTTCGAGTTCCTTGACCAGCCACTCCCCGGGGGCGCCGGAGGGCGCGGCGTCGGCTGCCTCGCCGATCCGCATGTATTCGAAGAGAGATTCCCCCACGTAAATATTCGGTCCGAGCACCGAGAGGCGTTCGATCTCGCCGCGGGCCAAGCCGGCAAAGGAAAAACCCGCAAAGAGCGTGCGGATCGTCACCACCTTCTTGAGCGGATCCAGCGGGGACATGATCTGCACCTCGTCGAATTCGATCTGGTGGACTTTTTCGGCCAACTCACCGGACGCCGCACCCAAAGCCACGTCGCGCAACGCGGTGTTCACCGTGAGCGACATCCGCGGAAGCGAACCGGAAAACTCGCCGGTGTCGATCTGCAACGCCACCAAATCGAGCACCTGAAGAACGAAAGCCCCGCCATCCGCGCGGGCCGGGGCGGGTGCCGCGGAGGCCGCGGGTGAGGCCAGTGTCTGCAGACCCGAACCAGCCAGCAGCCAACCTTGGTCGACACGCAAAAAGTGCAGCTTGCGACCGACCAAACCTCCGATGGAGACCCGCGCCCCCATCCGGCCGGCGCCGAAGAGCGGCACCGGCGTGCCGTTCTCGTAGACGGCGACGTAAGCACGGCTCAAATCAAGCTCGTGGATTTGCTCGGGCGCGGACGGACCCACGCGTTGCAAGACACCGTCCACGTTGACCGAGATATCCAACGCGGGGTCCCCGAACTGCGCCAGCCAGAGATGCCCGCGAATGATGGCTACCTCGCCGATCTCCCAAGCCCACGCGGGAGCGGAGCTTGTACCTCCCGAGGAAAAATGATCGAGGGCGCGCTTGTCCAAGGACAGCGCGGGCTCGACGAGGGTCAGCGACCCGAAACGCCCTTTTCGCCACTCGTGCCCGAAACCGAGAGCGATCTCCGCGGCGCGAAACACGGGTTCTTCGCCGCCCCGCAAAAAAATTCCCACATCGCGCAGGCGCAGGGAGCCGTCGCGGAAAGCCGTGCCGCCCAGTTCGAGGCGCAGGGCCGGATCCACCGTCCTCACCGCCAGACGGAGGAACGCCGAGGGACCGACCCAAGCCGCACCCGACAGCGACAGCAGCACGACCGCCGCCAAAACAAAAGCCACCGTGCGGCCGCGACCGGACCGCGGCGCCTTTTTCCCCGTGGCATCCTCAGCCATGTCCCACGCGGGTCAGCCGGGCCCGCACGTCGGAGCGGAAGCGTTCGACCGCCGCCAAAGCGTAGTCCGCCACCGGCAAGTCCGGATCGGCCGGGAGCGAAGTCAGATCCATGGCCGACGTCACCATGTCCGCGCCGTCGGCCGCATGCGGATCGTCGAAGGTGGCCTGCGTGCGGCGGCGACCGGCAACCGCCCGGTCAGAGCGCTTTCCGCCGCCGGGAAGAACGATGTCCGCCCGCCGCACCATTTCGTCCGTCATCGGACTAATCTCGCGCCCCCGCCGCAGAGGTCAATTTCTACTTTTGCCCTCGGCTGGCCGGGTCGCTAGGCTGCGAGGTTCGCATGGGCCAAGACTACAAGCAGACACTCAATCTTCCGCGCACCGGTTTCCCGATGAAGGCGGGGTTGACAGCGCGCGAACCGCAGCAGTTGGCCGCCTGGGAAAAGGAAGGCATCTACGACCGCATCCAGAACGCCCGCAAAGACGCGCCGCTCTTCGTCCTTCACGACGGACCGCCCTTCGCCAACGGCGACGTGCACATGGGCACGGCGTTGAACAAAATCCTCAAAGACCTCGTCGTCAAATCGAAGACCATGGCCGGATTCCGCGCACCGTTCATCCCCGGTTGGGACTGCCACGGACTCCCCATCGAGTTCAAAGTGGTCAAAGAGAAGGCCGGCCTCACCCCCGTCGAAATCCGCCAGCGCTCCGAGGCCTACGCCCGCAAATACATCGACCTGCAGCGCACCCAATTCCGCCGCCTCGGTGTCTTCGGCGACTGGGATCATCCTTACCTCACGCTCGATCCCTCCTACGAAGCCGACATCCTCCGCGCCTTCGCCGTCTTCGTCGAAAAAGGCCTCGTCTACCGCAGCAAACGCCCCGTCCTCTGGTCATACGGCGCGCAGACCGCACTCGCCGAAGCCGAAGTTGAATACAAAGACAAGGAATCGCCCGCCATCCACGTCGCGTTCAATGTTGCCGAGAGCAAAAATCTGCCAGCCGATGCCGCCGTGGTCATCTGGACCACCACGCCCTGGACGCTTCCCGCCAACCTCGCCATCGCGGTCAGCCCGAAGCACACCTACATCGCGCAATCTTTCGCCAAGGACGGCCAAACCCGCACCTTGGTCATGGCCGCCGACCGCGTCTCCGCCTTCACCGCCGAAACCGGATGGCAACCGCAGGGCGAAGCGCAAAAACTTTCCGGCTCCGACCTCGAAGGCACGATCACGCGTCACCCGTTCCTCGATCGCACGGCCCCCGTCTTCACCGCCGATTTCGTCACCATGGACACCGGCACCGGCTGCGTCCATATCGCCCCCGGCCACGGCGCGGACGACTTCCAGCTCGGCAAAGCCCGCGGCCTCGACATCCTCTGCCCCGTCGACGACCTCGGGCGCCTCACCGCCGAGTGCGGCATCGACGCCTGGGTCGGCAAGCCGGTCTTCGAAGCCAACCCGCTCGTTGTCGAACACGTCCAATCACGCGGCGCTCTCCTCGGCGTCACACCTTACCGGCATTCCTATCCGCACTGCTGGCGCTCCAAGACGCCCATCATCTTCCGCACCGTCGAACAATTCTTCATCCGTATCGACGACCTGCGCGCCGACGCGCTGGCGGCGATCAAGGAGACCAAGTGGATCCCCGACTGGGGCCTCAAACGCATCACCGGCACGGTGGAATCCCGCCCGGACTGGTGCATCAGCCGCCAACGCAGCTGGGGTGTGCCTCTGCCTGTTTTCTACACTCCCGACGGCAAGCCCCTCCTCGACGCCGATCTCGTGCGCCGCGTCGCCGACCTCGTGGAAAAACGCGGGACCAACGCCTGGTTCGAAATGTCGGACGCGGAACTGGCCGCCCTTTTCGGACTCCCCGCCGGCACGACCAAGGGTCACGATACGCTCGATGTCTGGATCGATTCCGGGGTGAGCCACCAGGCCGTTCTCCGCCGCCGCCCCGGATTGCAATACCCCGCCGACCTCTACCTCGAGGCCACCGATCAGCACCGCGGCTGGTTCCAGTCCTCGCTCATGACCGCCATCGGCATCGAAGGCGGCTCCCCCTACAAAACGTGTCTCACCCACGGCTTCGTCGTCGACGTCGACACCCGTGAAAAGATCTCCAAGTCGGCGCAGGGCGGATACCAAAAGCCGACCGAGGCCATGCATTTCGTGGAAAAGTCCGGGGCCGACCTCGTGCGTTTGTGGGTCAGCAGCGTCAACTTCACCGACGATGTGCCTTTCTCGGAGGAAATGTTCAATCGCCTCGGCGACACCTACCGGCGCATCCGCAACACGCTGCGCATCCTGCTCGGCAACCTGCACGACCACGATCCGCAGGCCGCAACGGAACCGACGACGGTCGATCGATGGATCCTCGCCCGGCTGGCCGAGGTGGAAAACACCTGCCGCGACGCCTACGAAAAATTCGAGTTTCACCGCGTCTACCACGCATTGAACCAATTCTGCGCCGTGGACCTCAGCAGTCTCTACATCGACATCACCAAGGATCGCATGTATTGCGACGCGGCCGGCAGCCCGCGCCGCCGTGCCACCCAAGCGGCGATGCAGGAGGTGCTCTCCTCCCTCACGCGACTGCTCGCCCCCATTCTCGCCTTCACCGCGGAAGAAGCCTGGAGTTACCACCGCCCCGGCGAGTCGGTGCACCTGCAGGCTTTCCCGCCGGCGCGCGAGGCGGATCCGGCCGCACTGGCCGACGGCGAGAAATTGTTGCAGCTGCGCTCTCTCGTCTCGCAGGCGCTGGAAAAAGCGCGGGCGGACAAAGTCATCACCAACAACCTCGAAGCCGTGGTCACGCTGACGCTGGCCGACCGGGATGCTCTCGAGACGTGGACCCCGCGTCTCGGCGAGTTGGAGGAGTTTTTCATCCTCAGCGGATTGAAATTGGAAGCGGGACCGGCCGATGCCGCGGCGGTGATCAAAGCCGGGACGGCCAAATGCGGGCGTTGCTGGCGTCACCGCGATTCGGTGGGAGAGGTCGCCTCGCACCCCGATCTCTGCGATCGTTGCGCCGAGGCGGTGGAATCCGCGGTCGCGGCCGCCCAATGAGGCCCTGGCTCTTTTTCGCGGCGATCACCTTGCCGCTTTACGTGCTGGATCAGCTGACCAAGTGGGCCACGCTCACTTACATCCCGCTGCATCACGAGATCCCGGTCATTCCGGGATTTTTCAACCTCGTACACGTGACCAACACGGGCTCGGCCTTCGGCCTCATGAAGGGATGGTTCAACTTCCACGTGGTTTTCGGGGCCGTCATGGCCGTGGTCATGTTATGGCTGATGTTCCGGCGCAAATCCGACACGCCCACCCGGTGGGCCTCGGCACTCATCCTCTCGGGCATTTTCGGCAACATCACCGACCGGCTGCGCTTCGGTGCAGTCGTCGATTTCCTGGACTTCCATCTCGGCGGCTACCACTGGCCGGCCTTCAACGTCGCCGACTCGGCCATCGTGGTCGCGGTGGCAATCTTCCTTTGGACGTCCTGGCGGGAGGACCAACCCCCAGCCGGAGCCCCCGCCCCGCCCCCCCGGCCCCCGTTGGAAAAATAGGCGCCCAACCCCACAAATTGTGGTTGCTACCTAGGGAAAAACCTGTCACCACAAGATCTTGTTATGCCTAAGAAAAAAGCAACCAAACGTAAACCAGCCAAAAAATCCGTCAAAAAAGCCGCCAAGAAAAAAGTGGTGAAGAAGAAACGGAAAGCGAATCCGGCCCTCATGAAGCCGGTGACGCCGACCGGTCCTCTCGTCGCCGTGGTGGGCCCCAAGCCCGCTCCTCGCGGTCAGATGACGAAAAGGCTCTGGGATTACATCAAGAAGAACAAGCTGCAGGACAAAGTCAAAAAGACGATGATCCACGCTGACGACAAGCTGAAGGCCGTCTTCAACGGCAAGAAGATTGTCAGCATGTTCGAGATGACCAAATTGGTCTCCAAGCACATCAAATAACCTCCCGGTTATTTTCCACAGCCGGCGGTTCCTTCGGGAGCCGCCGGTTTTTTTTGCGCGCACGCGGACTTGCCGCCGCGCGGGGCGGATGCTTTATTGGCGCCTCCGCGCGGGGGTATAGCTCAGTTGGTAGAGCGTCTCGTTCGCAATGAGAAGGCCAGGGGTTCGAATCCCCTTACCTCCATAGCCCGCCGCCAGGCGGCTTGAAACCTTCCGGGGATGA
>JBMTVD010000091.1:0-6541 GCA_049451035.1 Chthoniobacterales bacterium
AAGCAGATTCCCGTCAGTCGATGTGCGCGGCGGAACTGCCCGCCCGTGTGTCCGCAGCCAGGATCACCGCGGCGCGTCGTCGGATATTGACGAAGTCGTTGTTGTCGCCGTGTCGGCGCCAAGGTCCGGGTGGAACCTGGGAGACCTCGACGAATTTCCAGTCGGCAACGTCTTTTCCTTTCATGCCGAGGTAGTCACGCACCGCGGGGGAGATATCGAGGCCGGCTCCACCATTGCGGTTCGGGGCCGGTCTTGCGTCGCCGAACACGTATTCCCAATGGTCGGTGCGGAACGGCCCCACGTCTTCCCATTGCGCGTAGGCGATGCGTCCACGGTAATGGATGGCAATCCAGCGGCTTTTGCAGACGCTTTCCCCGGGGCGGACGAAGGTGTCCTCGAACCATGGAATGACCTTGGCCGCCTCGGGTTTGGTGCGTCCCCCGCCCACGTCGTTGTAGGGCAGGGCGACATAAAACGGATTCTGCCGCGGAACGAAAGCCGCGGGGATGTAGCCGCGCCGTCCTGCGGGGTCGGGGTCATCATAACCGCCGTAATTGTGGACCCATCGCGTATCCCAGGAGCTTTTGTCGTTCGGTACCGGGTTGTGTTTTGTCGGTTGCTCGCCGATCCAAAACACCGTGGTGACTATGCGGCGCTTCCAAGGGAAAGGATCGGGTCTCCGGGCGGCCGAGGTCCGAACGGGGGCCGCCACGCTGGGGCCGGGACGTTTGGCCAGGTCGAAGGCGGTGCGGGACTTTTCCGTGACGTGGGCCGCGGGTGAAACACAGGGCCAACCGCCGAGGAGTGCGGCCGTCAACAACAGGCTGGCGCGGTGTGTGGGCACGGGATGCGTAGGGACTGGCCAAAAACGCACGACGTGCGCGGCTTGTCAAATGGCGCCGCTCAAGCGCTGCGCAGCGCATCGAGCAACTCGGCCAGCGGAACAGAAGCAAAGCGGGTGGCTGTGTCGGATACCGCATACGGCAAAACGAGCACGCCATCATGCACGAGGGCCCCGCAGGAGTAGACCACGTTGGGCACGTAGCCCTCGCGCTCGTCGGGTGCGGGCCGCAGGAGCGGTTCGCGGAGGCGGCCTATCACGCGCGATGGATCGTCGCGATCGAGCAGGGCGGCGCCGATGCAGTATTTGCGCATCGGGCCGACTCCGTGGGTCAGGACCAGCCAACCGGCGTCGGTTTCAATGGGCGACCCGCAGTTGCCGAGTTGGGTGAATTCCCACGGCTGCGAAGGTCGGATGATGACCCGCGACTCGTACCAAAAAGACGGGTTGTCCGAGAACATCAGGTGGATGTTCTCCCCGTCCTGCCGGCCGAGCATGGCGTACAGGCCGTTGATACGGCGTGGGAAGAGGGCCAGGCCTTTGTTGGTCACGGCCGGGCCGTTCAGCGTGCCGGTGCGGAATTCGGTGAAATCGCGCGTCTCGACGATCTGCGGAAACACTGTGCTGCCATTGTACGCAGTGTAGGTGGCGTAGTATGTGATCTCGCCGTTGTTTTCGGTAAACCGGACAAAGCGGGCATCCTCGATGCCATTGCTCTCCAATGGTGAAAAGGGGAACAAGACCTTCTCCGACATGCGCAACCCGTCCTTGAAGCGCACGGTGTAGTTGGCTTCCGCCAGATGCAGGGCCTGCTCGCCGGCGCGCACCACATCGGAAGGGACGTCCTCGCGGTGCAACCGTGCCACGCGGGAGACGAGTTCGTGCATCTGGAAGTTGTCCGGCAGTTCGGAGGTTGCCAGTCTGACCGCCTCGTGGTCGGTGCCCATTTCGTGCAGTTTGCGGCGGAAGAGCGCAAGCTCGTACCGGGCGGCCGGCTCGGGGCGAGGCGAGTGGACAAAGCGGGAGACGGGATCGATGCGGACGGTGCCGTCGGCCCCGGCAACGCCCGCTCGGAAAGTAATGGAGGAAATGTGCCCTTCTCCCGTGGCGCGCAGGCTGAGGACGAAGCGCAGTTCCCCGGGGGAGAGTCCGGATTGGTCGGGCGCGGCGACCATGCTCGGGTTGAAGAGCGCGCTCGATTCGAGCGAGTATTCGTTGGTGAAGTAGGATCCGATCAAAAGTTTCCGCGACTCGGCCAAGTGGCCGTCGACCGGGAGGAGCGGGGCCATTTTGTTGTAGCGATCGAGAAAAATGGCCCTGATGTCCTCGTGCCGGTCGTGAAATTCGTGGAGGACGTTTTCCAGGGTCGCCTCCACCGCGCTCTCGTCGAGCGCCAAGACACGCGCCAGAATGTCGAGGAGGCGGCGGCTCGGCTCGGCGTGACCGGTCGGCTTGACCACCACCGAGGCCATGAACGGGCGGAGCAGGACGCGTTTCGGATCGGGACGTAGTTCGAGGTCTTGTCGTCGGATGTTCATTTTTTGTCGTGCTCGCGTTCGAAGGCGGCTCTCGCGTTGGCCAAGGCCTTCATTTCGGCCAGAGCCATGAGGAAAGAAAGGGTCGACTCGGCGCCTTCATTCATGTTCAGCCGGCTGGCGTGCAGCCCGTCGCGGCATCCGCCGGTGGAAAAATCGTAGAGCAGTTCGCTGAGGTCGTTCGAACCGAGAAACCAGTCGAAAGCCCGCTGGGCCTCATGGCGCCAGTGTTCGTCGCCGGTGGTGTTGAACGCCTCGACGCACGCACCCACGGCGGCGGCTGCTTCGATGGGTTGTTGGTCGTATTCCGCGGGGCGCCCCCCGCGCTGCCAGAAACCGTTCGAACCGACGGGACGGAAACAACCGCGCTCGCCGCGTTGGTTTTCCATGAGCCAGCGCAGGGAGCGAAGACCGATCTCACGCAGGCGGCTCTGGCCGGTCCAGCGTCCCGTCAGAATCAGGGCGTGGCTGAGGCGCGCGTTGTCGTAGCCGACGGTGTCCTCGAACCATGCCCAGTCGTCGGAGGAGACGGAATCCCACAGTCCGAGGAGCCGCCCCGCAAGCTCCTCGCGGGCGCGGGCGGCCAAGAGATCTCCCTCGAAGCTGCGCAAATACTCGTGGAGTCCGAGAATGGCGAAAGCCCAGGCGCGCGGGGAGGTGAAGGAGTACACGGCCGGCAGTGCGGACTCGAAAAGCGGGGCGCTCCACGAGCGCAGATTCTCGCTGCGGGTGCGGCCCACCGCCGCGCCGAGCGCCCACAGGGCGCGGCCGTGGCTGTCTTCCGAACCTTGCTCCTCGAGCCAGTGGCGGTCGAAGCTCATGAAGTTGCGGAAGCGACCGGTGGCTTCGACGAAAGCATGCTGTAGAAATGCGGCATAAACCCAACGGAGCGGCCGGACATCCGGCGGGGCCTCGTCCAACTCCTCGAGTAGAACCGAAAAAAGGAGGGCGCGGGCGTTGTCATCGGTGCAGTAGCCATGGTTGAAGCACGGCACGGTGAACTTCGCATGCTGGAGCATGCCGGTGGCGTCGGTCATGCGGATCAGGTGGTCGAAGCGCCATGGCGGAAGGTGCGAATGTTCGCCGATGGGTGCGGTCTCCCCGGGTCCCGCTCCACGGTGGGCCTCGAAATGCCTGCAGGCTTCGCGGAAGACGCGCGTGTATTCCCCGGCCACGCGGCTCCAGACCATGCTCCTCCCGGCGAGATAGGCCTGCTTGCGCAGGGCGTCGAGACGCGGCTCGTCAGCGAGCAGCGCCGAAACTTCGCGGGCGATGGCCCCCGGGTCACGGAAAGGCACGATGATGCCCCGCCCGTCGCCGAGGAGTTCGACCGCGTGCCAGTAGGGTGTCGAGACGACGGCCTTGCCGGCCCCGTAGCAATAAGAAAGCGTCCCCGAAGTGATTTGCGCCTCGTTGAGGTAGGGCGTGATATAGACATCGGTGGCGCCGATGTATTCGCACAATTCTTCGTTCGAGACGTAGCGGTTGACGAAGAGCACGTTTTTTTCCACACCCAGGCTGCGGGCCAGGCGTTCCAGTTGCAGGCGGTAGTTTTCGCCCCCCTCGCGCAGGAGGTGGGGGTGGGTGGCGCCGAGGATGATGTAAACGAGACGCGGGTGCCGGCCGACGATTTCCGGGAGGGCTTGGATGACGTGCTCGATGCCCTTGTTCGGTGACAGAAGTCCGAACGTCAGCATGACCGGTCGCCCCGCCACGCCGAAGTGGTCCTTGTAGAAACTCGGGTCCGTGAAGGCTACGTCCGGGATGCCGTGGGGAATGAGTTCGATCCGCTCGTCGGGATACCGGTAAATTTCCCGCAGCATCCGGCGGGCCCGCCCGGCCATGACCACGACGCGCGTGGACATGTCGATCAATTCCTCGAAGACGCGGCGCTGATCCGCGTCGGGGTTCTCCAGGACGGTGTGCAACGTGGTGACCACGGGCATGCGGGCGCGATGCAGGAGGCCGAGCAGGTGGCTGCCGGCGGAGCCCCCGTAAATCCCGAACTCGTGCTGCACACAGAGGGCATCGACGTGGGCCAGGTTGAGAAAGTTGGCGGCGCGGACATAGGAGGCCATGTCGGGTTGGGGAATCTCGAAACGCACGTCGACCGGATAGCGGTACTCCCCGGGGCGGTCCGAGACGGCGATAACCGGGCAGTTCCAGCCCGGATTGGCCTCGGCCAGCGCGTCGCGCAGGTCGCGCGTGAAAGTGGCGATGCCGCACTGGCGCGGCGGATAGTCGCCGAGGAACGCAACTTTGCTGACGGTGGTGTCGGCCGGCATCTCCTTCATTGTCGTCCTCCTGCGGTTTTCGCCAAAGAGAAATTTGTCCTTCTTTGAGGGGTCCGCGCCACACCGTGGTTGCCAAGCCGGGGCCAAAACGCATCATGCGGGCATGACCCTGCTCATCACCAAATACGCGGTGACCGCGTTCGTCATCGTGCTCGTCTCCGAATTGGCCAAGCGCAGTGACCGTCTGGGCGCGCTGGTCTCCTCGCTTCCGTTTGTCACCATCATGGTGCTGGTCTGGCTTCACTTGGAGAAGCAGGGCACCGACAAACTGTCCAACCACGCTTTTTACACGTTCTGGTACGTCATCCCGACCATGCCGATGTTTTTGCTTATGCCGTGGCTTCTCCATCGGGGTGTCGGTTTCTGGTGGGCGTTGCTGTGGTGCGCGCTGCTGACATTTTTCTGCTTTGTCGCAACCGCGGTGGTTGCCAAGCGGTTCGGCGTCGAGCTTTTTCCCTGAGGCCGGGCGAATTGGGGCGTGAAGCCCGCCGGGATTGTGCTAGGGTGGTCGGTCACCATGACTGACTATCTGCGGGTTGCCGGAATTCTGCTCGAGGTCCTGCTCCTCTTCAACTTGATCATTATTGCCCACGAGTTGGGTCACTTCCTCGCCGCGCGTTGGCGCGGACTGGTCGTGGAAAAGTTCGGCATCTGGTTCGGCAAGCCCTTGTGGAAAAAGACCATCGGCGGGGTCGAGTACAGTCTCGGGTCCATCCCGGCCGGAGGCTTCGTGGCCTTGCCGCAACTGGCCCCGATGGAGTCCGTGGAGGGCGAGAGCAAGCACGACCGCGCCGCCCTGCCGCCGGTTTCGGCTTTCGACAAAATCATCGTGGCCATTTCCGGTCCGGTGGCCAGCATGCTTCTGGCGCTGCTTTGCGCGGTCCTCGTCTGGTTCGTCGGCCGTCCGGTCAGCCAAGCGGAGACCAGCACGGTGATCGGCTATGTTCTGCCCGAAGGTCCCGCGGCCAAAGCCGGGTTGCGTCCGGGCGATAAAATTCTCGAGGTCAACCGTCACCCGGTTTCGAGGTTCGCCGGCATGGGTAACATGCGCCAAAGCGTGACTTGGAACGTCGTACGCAGCGAGGAGCCTCTTATTCCGATCAAGTTCGAGCGCGACGGCGTCGTGCAGACTCTTGAAGTCGAGCCGGTCACACCCGAGCGCCAAGGTTGGGGGCGCCGCCCGCTGCGCCAGATCGGGATTCTCCCCGCAACCACGCCGATGGTGGCGAAGGTCTTTGCGGACAGTCCGGCGGCCGCGGCCGGCATCCGTCCGCGGGATCTCATCACCGCCGTGGATGGCCAACCGCTGCTCAGCCTCGCCTCGCTCTCCGAGTACCTGGACACGCACCAAGCCGGGCAACCGGTCGATCTGACCCTGCGGCGCGGCGACGATACCCTGCAGGTTGCCGTGACGCCGTTGGTTCCCGAGGGCGAGAAAAAGCCGCGGGTCGGCATCATGTGGGACGATCGTGGTATGACGGTCCTCGAGCACCCGAACCCCTGGCAACTTGTCGTCGGCAGCGTGCGCACCATGGTCGACACGCTTTCCGCCGTGTTTTCCCCGCGCAGCGACATCAAGGCCGAGCATCTGAGTGGTCCGGTGGGGATCATGCGGATCTATTATTTGCTGTTCGAGTCGCCGGATGGCTGGCGTCTGGCGCTGTGGTTCAGTGTGGTGCTCAATGTCAACCTCGCGCTGCTCAACCTCCTGCCGATTCCGGTGCTCGACGGCGGGCACATCATGCTCGCGATTATCGAGGCCATCCGCCGCAAACCGATCAACGTGCGCGTGCTGGAGATCGTCCAAAGCGGCTTTGCCTTCCTCATCATCGGCTACATGCTCTACATCACGTTCTTCGATGTGCAGGACC
>JBMTVD010000092.1:0-6515 GCA_049451035.1 Chthoniobacterales bacterium
GCGGGCGCCGTCTGGTCGGGACCGGGCGTCTCCGACGCGGGTGCGACAGGATCCCCGGCGGTCACCTCGGCCGTCGCGGCCTGCGGCGCAGCCGGTTCCTCCCCGACCGGTGAGGGTGACGGCGAAGCCGCGGGGGCGGCCTTGGGCGCGCGCCAGGGGCGCGAGGGTTTTTCCGCCACCTCGCCGATCACCACGCTGCCGACGCCCACCGGTCCGCCGAGGGCGGGAGCGAAAGAATCCACTTTCACCGGGGTGTCGAGGGTCAGAAGGGCGAACAATTCCTTGGCCGTTTCCCGCTTGAGGCGGATGCATCCGTGGGAGGCCGGGCGGTGCCCGGGCACGTGGCCGACATGCATGCCGAGACCGGTGGGGGTCATGCGCATCCAGTAAGGCATGGGCGAACCGACGAAGCTTGCACCCTCCGGCACCACATGGTCGCGCGTGTCGGCATCGGCCACCATGACCGAACCATCGCTCCCCACGATGCGACCGTAGAGGTTCGAGGAGTAGCTGACCTTTTTATCGAGAATTTTGTAAGAGCCCTTCGGCGTCGGGTGGCTCGAGCGCCCGGTGGCCACGGGAAAGTCCAGCGCGATGGCCCCGTCGACAAGCAAGAGACCGCGTTGTTCGCGCAGGGCGATTTCCACCGCGGTGTTGTCAGCGCCGGCTTTGGCGAGCAGTGCATTGTCGCGGTAGGTTTTTTTCCGCCATCCGGCCTCCGAGCGGAAGGCGGCATGGAGTTCGCGGGCCCGGAGGACCTGCGGATCAGGGCGTTTCTCGAACAGCGCACACCCCGCCAGCAGCATCGCCCCGCAAAACGCGGCCAGGACGGCGACATGGTTGACGGGACGGGGCGGGGTCATCGTCGGCCGGGCAAACCCGACACGGTCTGCATGATACCGGTGATCATGGAATAGGCAACCAGACCGACAAACAGCGCGACCATGACAATGACCATCGGTTGGATGAGGGCGGTCACCCGTTCGATGACGACCGATAGCTGCTTGTCGTAGCTTTTGGCGCTGCGCTCCAAGGCCGATCCGAGGTCGCCCGTGGTCTCGCCGACCTGGATGATATCGATGAGCGTGGGCGGGAAAAACTGCACGCGGCCGACGGCTCGGGAGAGTTGCGCGCCGTCCTGCACGTTGCCGGCCACCTGGTCCAGCAGGCCCTGCAGGTAAGTGTTGGGCGTGGCGTTTTTGATGAGTTGCATGGCCTGCATGAGCGACACGCCGTTGTTGAGCAGGGTGGAAAGGGTTTGCGTGAACTGCGCGTAGAAACGCATGCGCAAAAGCTGGCCGACGCCGGGCAGGAATAGTTTGGCCCGGTCCCACCACGCCCTTCCCTCGCCGCTGCTCGTGTATTGGCGGAACCCGAGGATCGCCGCCGCGGCCGCGATGAGGATGACCCACCAGTAATTCCCGAAAAATTCGCTGATCGCGATGAGGATGCGCGTGGCCAGCGGAAGCGTTTTGCCCGTCTTGGTCAGCATGACGGTCAGTTGCGGCAGGAGGAAGGTCATGAAAATGACGAGCAACCCGATGCCGGCCGCGAAGATGACCGACGGGTAAATGAGCGCGCTGGTCACGCGGCGCTGCAATTCGCCCATCATGGTGAGGAACTCGACCTGGCGCTTGAGGATTTTCGGCACGGTGCCGCTGGCCTCGCCGGCTTTGACCATGTTGCAATAAAGCTCGGAAAAACTCGGGCTCGCTTTTTTCAGCGCGGCGGAAAACGTCGCGCCTTCGCGCAGGGAAAGACGCGCACTGGCCGCGACATTTCGCAGCACGCTCTTGTCCTGCCGCTGCTCGATGACCTGCAGGGCGCGGTCGAGCTTCAGCCCCGCCTCGAGCAAATCGCAGAGTTCCTCGGTGAAAAGAAGCACCTGCTGCCGCGAGAGGATATTTTCGCCCCCGGTGGAAGGCTCCGCGGCGGCCGCGGTTTCCGCTCCCTTCATCGAGAGCTGGAAGGGCTGGAGGTTTTGCTGGCGAAGCCGGGCAAACGCGTCCTGGCGGCTCAGGGCCTCGATCTCGCCGGAGACTTTGCCGCCGCCGGTCTGCAGGGCCTGGTAGGCGTAGACGGGCATAACGCGCTACTCGTCCTGCGCGTGGACGTCGCTGGTGGTCACGCGCATCACTTCCTCGATGGTGGTAATGCCCGCCGCGACCTTGTCGAAACCGTATTTGCGCAAGGGCCGCATGCCCTCCCGCTCCGCGGCGGGACGCAGCTCGGCCGCCGTTTTCCGGTGGGTGATCAATTCCTGCAGCTTCGGAGTGACCATGCAGATTTCCATGATGGCCAACCGGCCCTCGTAGCCGGTCATGCGGCAGGACTCGCAACCGACGGCGCGCAGGATCTTGCCGTCGTACTCGGGGGGAAACCCGATGCTGCGCAGGTAATCCGGCGAATAATCGCCGCTGCGGGCCGGAGCCTTGCACACCGGGCAAAGTCTCCGTACCAGACGCTGGGCGAGAAAAGCGCGCACCGCGCTGGCCACGAGGAACGGCTCGACACCCATGTCGAGCAAGCGGGTGATGCCGCCCACGGCGTCGTTGGTGTGGAGCGTGCTGAAGACCAAGTGGCCGGTCAACGCGGCGCGGATGGCGATCTCCGCCGTCTCGTAGTCGCGCATCTCGCCGACCATGATCACGTTGGGATCGCCGCGCAGGAAACTGCGGAGCAGGTTGGCGAAGGTGTTGCCTATCTCGGGTTGCACCGCGCTCTGGTTGACGCCGGGCAGCTTGTGCTCGACCGGGTCCTCGATGGTGAGAATGCGACGCTCGCGCGTGTTCAGGCCCGAGAGGAAGGTGTAAAGGGAGGTCGATTTGCCGCACCCGGTCGGCCCGGTGACGAGGATGATGCCGTTGGGCAGCGCGAGAAGCTCGCGCACCTTGGCGGCGTAATCCTCGTCGAGCCCGAGCCGCTCGAGGCTGAACACTTCTTTGCCGAGCAGACGCAGGCTGATGCTTTCGCCGTTGATCGTGGGGATGGAAGCCACGCGCACGTCGATCGGCTGGCCGCCAAGCTCGAGGCTGATGCGGCCATCCTGCGGGCGGCGATCCTCGCCGAGGTCGAGACCGGCGGTGAGTTTGAGGATGTTGATGACCGAGCGCTGCAGTTTGCGCATCTGCGCCGGAACGGGGACTTCCTGCAGGACGCCGTCGATGCGGTAGCGCACGCGCAGGTCGTCGGACAAAGGCTCCACATGGATATCGGTGGCGCGCTCGCGCAGGGCCTCGCGGATGACCTGGTTGATGAACTTTTTGACCGAGGCTTCTTCGGACTCGTTCTCGTCGAGCACATTGACCTCATCGGCGCGGATCTGGTCGAGTTCCTCGTCGGTGGCGCGTCCTTCGAGCAGTTCCTCGAACGTCTCCGCACCGATACCGTAGACTTGGCGCAGGGCGGGCAGAATGCCTTTGCGCGTGTAGACTTCATAGCGCACTCGCTGCGGCACCGCTTCGGCGACCGCCTGCCGCGCAAGCATGTCGAAGGGATCGTAGGTCAGCAAAGTGAGATGGTCGTCATCGGCCGCGACGGGCAGCAGCTGGTAGCGCAAGGCGATGCGGGCCGGCAGCTTGCCGCGCAACTCCGGCGCGGCCTTGGCGATGTCCGCGGCACCCCACGGCAGGCGGAACTTATCGGTCAGCTCGCGGTAGAACGCGTTCTCATCGATTTCCGCGTTGTCGAGCAAAGCGCGCAGCAGCGAGGACTGCGAGCGCGCGGCCTCGCGCAGCGCGTCGGAAACTTTTTGCCGGTCCCCCGCACCATGGCGGGCCGCCAAGTCAACCAGCTCCGGGATGAGGGCCATGACAGTGGACGGTCAAGAGTCCGGCAGCGTGGCCCGCCGGATTTCGGGGGCAGGGGCCTCGAGCTTCTTCTCCTGGCGCGCCGGCGGCGGGCGCTGCGGCGCATACTCCTCGTAGTCGATGCCGGCCGGGCGCAGCGGATCGCGGCGCTTGCGGATCTTCGAGTCGGGCTCGAGCTCCTGCCCGTCGAAGATCACCGGCGTGTTGGCAAAGGCGGACGGGGCGGCTTCGGCGTAGGCCTCGTCGCCCAGTTCGCTGCGGTAGCGTTCCTGCCAGCTGGCTCTGGCCAGTTCCTCGTTGTTTTCCACGACAGTCGGCTGGAGCAGCACGATCAACTCCTGGCGCCGGACCTCGCGCGACGTCTGTTTGAAAAGATAGCCGAGAACAGGAATACGCATGAGGAAAGGCAACCCGGAATCGTCCGCCTGCATGCGCTCGACAATCAATCCGCCGAGGACGACGGTGCCGCCGCTCGGAACGGTGACGGTGGTGGTGAGTTCCTGGGCGCTGATGATCGGCGCGGTGTTGCCGCCCCCGAAGTTCTGCTCGCCGAGGACGTTGTTGTTGGTCTGCACGATGACAAGCGTAACGTCCTTGTTGGCGTTGATCAGCGGCAACACCTCCAGTTTGAGCAGCACATCTTTGTAGGTGATGTTGGCGGTGATGCCGGTGTTCGGGTTGACGGTCGTCCCGCTCAGGGTCTGCGAGGTGAGCGTGCTGCTGGCGTAGGGGATCTGCTGGCCCGAGCTGATCACCGCTTTCTTGTTGTTGGTGGTGTAGACCACCGGGCGCGACAAGATCTTGAATTTCCCGGTGCTCTCCAGGGCGCGTGCGTACACATCAACCGCGTTGGCGATCGTCCCGTAAACCGTGAGACCCTGCAAATTCTGGAAGAGTTGCGGCCGGATGAGGTCGCCGGCGACAGGCAGGTTGGTGTTCGGCGTGAGAACAGAATTGATGAGCGATCCCGCCAACCCCGTGCCTTCGCCGTTGTTCATGTACCTGAGAAAATAACTGAACCCGAATTCCATCTCGTCGGTCAGATTGAGCTCGCCGATGACGGCGGCGATGTAGACTTGGCGCGGTCGCACGTCGAGCATGTCGAGCAATTGCGCCGCTTTTTGGCGGCTGTCGGGTGGCCCGATGACGATGATCGAGTTGGCGCTGCGGTCGGCGATGATCTTCGTCTTGCCGATAATGACCGACTCGGGAGCCACGTCGGCGGTGGGCTCCTTGATACGATCCGCGCGGCTCAAACCGCCGCCCGTGCCGAATCCTTCCGAGGAACCGATGCCCTGGCCGGTGCCCGGCTGGATGATGGAGCCGTCACCCCTCGTGCCCCGCGACCCACCGGTCCCGCCGGTCCCGCCGGTCCCGCCTTGGTCCTCGCCGTCGGAAAGGAGGTCGGAGAGGACGGGCAGGACATCGGATGCGGCGACGAATTGCAACGGGCGCTCGAGCACATCGTCCAGGGGAACGGGCGCGTCGAGTTGCTCGATGAGATCCTTGATGTAGGGAAAATTGACGGGCCTCGTGACGACCAGAATGCGGTTGGTTCGCGGATCGGCGACGAGTTGTGTCTCGCCGATCACCAAGCTGGACTCGAATTGACCGGCCCCTGAGGCGCCGCCAGTGGAGGTTTGGATAATTTGCCCCTGCGCATCGACTTGTGGCGGTTGGCCGGGCTGCGCTTGCCCCGGCGCCTTGGCGGCGTTTTCGTCGCGCTGCTCGAGAAGCGCTTGCAGGGTTTCTACGACCTTTTCCGCGTCCGCACGCTTCAAGGTGATCCATTCGGTGATCACTTTCGCCGGCGGCACGTCGATTAGAGTCTGCAACTCGATCAGCTTGCGGATGACCGGCACGTTCTCGGTGATCATGACCGCTTGGGCGTTGGGAACCGGGGTGAAGGAGGTGAAGGCGTTCGGGGGACTGATGACTTGGGTGAAGAGTTGCGCGGCATCTTGGGGCGAAATGAAGCTCAACTTCATGAAGTAGCTGACCACTTCCTCGCCCTGCGGAAGCATGGAAGGTGACGAATAGATCGGGATGCCCTGGGACCGGGGAAATTTGGCGGGCCCGAGGATTTTCAGGGTCTTGTCGTCCACCTCGACAAACGTGTAGCCGTTGAGGAGCAAAGAAGCCTCGATAAGGCGGATCGCGTCACTCTTCGGAACATCGGCCGGCACGGCGATGGTCAGAGGCGCGCCTTGCGACACCGCAGAGTCGCGGATCAGGCGCTTTTTGGTCAAATCTTCATAGAGACTGAGGATGTCAGATACCGGGCTGTTCTGGAAATTGAGGCTCACCTGCTGTTGGGCATCGGCTACCGCAGGTCCGGTGGCTGGCGCTTCCGGAGGTGGAACAGGGGTCGAAGGCTGAACCGGCTGCTGCGCAAAAACGACAGCCCCTCCCCAGATCACCAAAACGGAGAGCAAAAAACCGGCGGGCAGGCGATCTAACCGTAACATCGTTTCAATAGAACAGGCGCACCAAGTCAACTCAAGGCGCGGCTGGGATGATGGCCCGGCGCCGAATGACGCGCGGAGGTGGCATTGCGGGCTGCCCCGGCGCTTGGACTTGTCCAGTCTGCGGCACACCGGGGCCCGGTACGGGGGGCACAATGCCGGGCTGAGAGAGGGCGGTATTGGCACCCGGTTGTTGCGGAGCAGCTACCCCCGGAAGCGGCACGGCGCCGGCGGTCCGGCC
>JBMTVD010000093.1:0-6321 GCA_049451035.1 Chthoniobacterales bacterium
GTGGCGGCGTGGCTTCTCTGGCCGTCGAACTGATATGGATCCCATCGTCCCCGACCTCCAGTCCGCCATCCTGTGCGAGGACGTGCGCACGGAAGTCAGCGGGTCCCAGACCCTCGTCGGCGTGATCGGGGCGATTCCGGCGCCACAGTTGCCGATCGGCTTTTTCAAGCTCTGCCTTTGGACGCGCTGGTGCGGCGGCATCGGAAGCTTCCAGCAGGACTCGCGCGTGCTGGACCCCGACGACCAGATCGTGACCGAGGCATCGATCCGGTTCGAATTACGCGAGATCGACGGCAGCGCGACGAATGTCCACTTTTTCGGCGGCGTTCAAATCAAATCGTTCGGAGTCCATCACGTTGAAGTTTGCTTGGACGGTGACATGCGAATGCGATTCCCCGTCCCCGTGGTCAAAGTCGCCCACCCCAACCCGGGCGCGCCTCCGCCACCCTTCCAAGTGCCCGACCCCGAAGGCTAAAACTCGATTTTTTCGCCGTCTGAAGGCACGACCACCCGACGCACGCGGGGCAAAGCGCGCGCAGCCTCGCGGGCAATCACAGCCTCCGCTCCGGCGTACTCTGCGGCGAGATGGTTGAGCACAAGCGTGCCGATCTCTTTCCCGTCGAGAAACGTGTAGAGGTGCGCAGGCGGGAAATGGGACAATTCGCAAACCAGAACGTCGCACGGCGAACGCAAGGCTGCCTCGAGGTCCTCGGGGGCTCCCAAATCAGAGGAGAAGACGACCCTCTTGGCATCGCAACGAATTTCCAAACCGAAAATCTCGAACTTGTCGCTGGCCTCTGGCTCGATGATCTGGCGAAGACTTTCGAGATGCGTGGTGCGGAAGGGCGTGACCTCGACACCAGCCGCCAAGGTCGAGGCACTCCCGGCAACCCAACAATGGAAAGAAAGCTCGAACCCCAAAAGGGAGGGCGGCAGATAAACCGCGCGCAACCAAGCTTCGAGCGGTTGCACCAGCTCCCTGGGGAGGTAAACGGGGAGAGCCTTGCGCCGCGGGGCCAGCCAAGCGGATTGCAGCAACATGGGAAACCCGGCCGTATGGTCCGAATGCCCGTGGGTCAGCAGCACGGCGTCGATTTCGGCCACCGGGGCACCTGCCTCCACCAGACGCTGGCTGCAGGGTTCGCCGGCATCCACGAGCACCAAAGCAGCGCCATGCGAGAGCAGACAGGAAGAGAAAAACTTGCCGCGCACGGGCGAACCTGGCCCGGTGCCGAGGAATTGGAGAAAACTCACCTTGTCTCTTTCTAAATAACCCCGCTTCGGCAGGCAAGCCACGGTGCTTGCCCGGCTTGTCGGCCATGGAATAGCTTCAAAGGCCGATGTTGCGCGCCCTCCCTCTTCTGGCCCTGCTGGCTCTTTGGCCCGGCGCCTGCCAAGCCGCGCAAGCGGGACAGTCCCCGACCGAACGCTTCCAATACGCAGCGACCCGCAGCGCCGACGGTTTCGACATGCCGGTGGGCAAGCCCGACGCGGATGGTTACTACCGCTCGCGCGGGCTCATCGTCGGGCGCCACATGGGAGACGACTGGAACGGGGCGGGCGGAGGAAATACCGACCTCGGCGCGCCGGTCTACGCGACCGCGCACGGATTGGTCGTCTACGCCAAAGACGCCCGGATGGGCTGGGGCAAGTTGGTCATCGTGCGCCACGTTTTCTGGGAAGGCGGCAAATGGAACTACGTCGACTCGGTTTACGCGCACCTCCACCAGATTTTCGTGCGCGAGGGCCAGCAAATCCGCCGCGGCCAGTTGGTTGGAAGCATCGGAACCAACCGCGGCATGTATGTCGCCCACCTCCATTTCGAGATCCGTAAAAATCTTCGCGTCGGCGTCAACCAAGGGTCCTACCGCAAGGATCTGAATAATTATTACAAACCTTTCGATTTCATCAACGCGCGCCGCAAACTCGACGGCGGAAATCGCCGCGTCAACGTGCCAATCAACACCTTCCGTCTGGAGGCGCGCGTGGTGGACACCATGGGCGGGAAATCCTCTGTCACGGAGCGCCCTCCCCGGGACGCCGCGCCCTCCGCGACGCGCAAAGGTGATTTTAGAATCTTCCGATTCGGGGACTAGCGTCGGATCACGTCTCGCGACCGGCCTGCATTACCGCATAGTCGTAACTGTCGACCAAAGCTTGCCAGCTGGCCTCGATGATATTGTCGGACACACCGACCGTATCCCACGTCGCGTTGCCGTCCGTCGAGGACACCAGGACGCGGGTGCGCGCCGCTGTGCCCAGACGGCCGTTGATGATCCGCACTTTGTAGTCCTCGAGCCTCACGCCGGGCACAACGGGGTAAAAAGGAGCCAAAGAGGCCCGCAAAGCAGCGTCCAGCGCGTTGACCGGACCATCCCCGCCGCCCTGTTTGTGGACAGCCTCCCCATTGACGCGAATTTTCACGCCAGCCACACACTTGTTCCACTCCTCACCGGGAATTCCCGAGCGGACGAAATCGCAGCGGTATTCGTCGAGCTCGAAGAGTGCCTTGTGCCTCCCGAGCAGGCGCCGCAAGAGAAGCTCGAAGGAAGCCTCCGCGGCCTCGAACTCATAGCCTTCGTGCTCGAGTCGCTTCACCTCCTGCAGCGCGCGGGCCACTTCAGGCGACCCTTTGGTCAAAGGCAGACCCCAGGCTTCGGCTTTCATGAGGACATTGCTCTGTCCCGAAAGGTCGGAGATGCTGACCACGCGCTCATTGCCAACCAACACCGGGTCGATGTGTTCGTATGTTCTGGCCAGCTTTTGGACGGCATGAACATGCAGTCCTCCTTTGTGGGTGAAAGCGGCCCGCCCGACAAAGGGCGACCTGATATCCGGCGGAACATTGGCCAACTCGTCGATATAGCGTGAGAGGTCGGTCAACCGGCCGAGATCGGGAACCAGCGACAACCCGCACTTCAACTGCAGCAACGGGACAAGCGTGGTGAGGTTGCAGTTGCCGACGCGCTCACCGTAGCCGTTCATCGTCCCTTGGACTTGGACGGCACCTGCCTCGACCGCAGCCAGCGCATTGGCCACACCGAGACCGCAATCGTTGTGGGTGTGCGCGCCGACCGGCTTTCCCAAACACCCGGCCGTCTGTCGTGTTACCCGGGCGACGTCACCCGGAAGGCTTCCTCCATTGGTGTCGCAGAGGACGATGAGATCGGCGCCCGCCTCCGCGGCGGCTTTCACCGTGGCCAGCGAGTAGTCGGGATCCTCGCGGAAACTGTCGAAATAATGCTCCGCATCGTAGAAGACCTCGCGACCGTGCTCTTTGAGAAAAGCCACGGTATCGCGGATCATGGCAAGGTTCTCCTCGAGTGAGACGCGAAAAACCTCTTTCACGTGGAGCGGCCACGTTTTGCCCACCACCGTGACAACCGGCGTGGAGGCTTCCAGCAACTGGCGCACCTGGGCATCCTCCCCGACCTTCACGCCGCCACGACGCGTCATGCCGAAGGCCGCGAGCTTGGCATGCCGCCAGGGACGCCGGGCCGCCTGGGCAAAAAATTCGGCATCTTTCGGATTCGAACCGGGCCACCCGCCCTCGATGTAGTCCATGCCGAATTCATCAAGGCGCTCGGCGATCCGCAATTTGTCCTGCACGCTGAAGGAAATACCCGTGCCCTGCGTGCCGTCACGCAAGGTCGTGTCGTAGACCGTCACACCGGGCTTCATACTCATCTTCCCATGACAGGCCAGGCCGGGCCCGGCCTCAAGCCTCGGTTTCCGACTCGTTGATCGTGTCGATGAGTTGGCGAAGGGCCCCGAAATCGGTTTTTTTGGGGGTCAAAACGATGCGGGTCAGGTCATCGGTCTGGCCGCGGAACATGGCTCCGACCGACCAAGGGCGCGCCTCGGCCTCCTCGGCGAGGATCCCGGTCTGCTCGATGCTTCCCGTGAGGAGAATACTCCCGAACTTTTCGTTCAGTTTGGCCAGGCTCGCGGTGGTAAGGGGTGCTTTGATGCGAATGACCATTTTTTCGCGAACCCAGCGGTAAGAGTCGAACACCTTGTAGAATTGCCGGATGTGCTCGATCGCCTCGTCACAGGAGTGGAGGATTTTGAAAAGGTGGAAGTCGCTCTGGGAGATAAGCTTCATGCGCAGAAGGTCGTTCTTGATGAAAAACTCCCAAGTCTCCCAATAACGGCCGTCCGCGGTATCAAGCAGGATGAGCGGGGTGATCTTTGCCTTGCCGGTTTGCATCAGCGTGAGGCATTCAAAGCCCTCGTCCTGGGTTCCGAATCCACCCGGGAAAAGGATGAACGCATCGGTTTCCTTCACAAAGTTGACCTTGCGGGTGAAGAAGTAGTTGAAGTTGATGAGCTTTTTGTCCCCGTGGATAGTCTCATTGGCGCGCTGCTCGAAAGGCAGGCGGATATTCAGACCGAAGCCGTTGTCGCGGCCGGCGCCCTTCTGCGCGGCACCCATGATCCCGTCGCCACCGCCGGTGATGACCATGAACCCGTGCTGCACGATTTTCTGCCCCAGTTCTTCGGCCATTTTGAATTCGGCGGTTTCCGGGGCCAGGCGAGCCGAGCCGAAGACGGCCACCTTGCGCCGGTCGGAGTAAGGCTGGAAAACCTTGGAGGCGTAACGCAGCTCCTTCAGGGCCCGGACAAACAATTTGAGATCCGCCACCGGCGCTTTGTCCCGGCCGAGCCGGAGCGCTGTTCCGATCAACTCCTCGACCATCTCCGGGGAGTGAGCACACCCGCTTTGGGCCACGAGCGCTTTGATCGCGGCCTCTTCTTTTTCGTTCATAGGAACCTGCCAATATGACCCAACCCGCAAGCCCAGGCACGCAATATTTTCACCGTCAAAGCCCTGCGTCTTGGCCGCCCGGCCGCCCTCCGTTAGTCTGGGCCCGTTGTGATCATTGTCATCCGTCCCCATACGCCCCAGGAGCAGGTCGAAGAAGTCATCCGGGAGGTCGGCCAGCTGGGCTATGTGGCCAACCCCATCCATGGGGATTACCAGACGATTGTGGCGGCCATCGGCGACGAGACAACCCACGCCAGCCTCGAATCGCTCGACGCGTTGCCCCAAGTCGAAAGGGTTCTTCGCGTGCAAAAGCGCTACAAGCTGGCCAGCCGGGAAGCCAACCCCGCGGGCACGATCGTCAATGCCGGGGGCGTGCAGATCGGCGGCCCGGCGTTTGTGGTGATGGCCGGGCCGTGTTCGGTGGAGAACGAGGAGCAACTCATGGCGACCGCCCGCGCGGTCAAAGCCGCCGGCGCGGTTATCCTCCGCGGGGGCGCCTACAAACCGCGCACATCGCCCTACGAATTCCAAGGTCTCGGCCCGGAGGGACTGCGTTTGCTGGCCGAGGCCCGGCGGGAAACCGGACTTCGTATCGTCACCGAGGTTTTGAGCGAACGTGATGTCGACCTTGTGGCCGGGACGGCCGACATCTTG
Source organism: Chthoniobacterales bacterium (assembly GCA_049451035.1). Lineage (GTDB taxonomy): Bacteria > Verrucomicrobiota > Verrucomicrobiia > Chthoniobacterales > JACTMZ01 > JACTMZ01. The sequence goes on from JBMTVD010000093.1 coordinate 5,423, forward strand.
CAGGTCGGGGCCCGCAACGCGCAGAACTTTCAACTTCTCGTCGCCTGTGCCCGCAGCGGCAAACCCGTCCTGCTCAAACGCGGCATGAGCATGCGCATCGAGGAGTGGCTGCTCGCCGCCGAATACCTTCTCGCGCACGGAAACCCCGATGTCATTCTCTGCGAACGAGGCATCCGGACCTTCGAAAGCTACACCCGCAACACCCTGGACCTCGCCGCCGTGGCGGCCGCCAAACAGGAAACCCACCTGCCGGTGGTAGTCGACCCGAGCCAAGGTTGCGGACGGGCCGACCTGGTCAAAGTCCTTTGCCGGGGCGCTGTCGCGGTGGGCGCGGACGGTTTGATTGTCGAAGTCCACCCGAATCCGGCGGAAGCCCTCAGCGACGGTCAGCAGCAATTGGATCCGCCGGCTTTTGCCACCTTGGTCGCCGGGCTCGAGCCATACTTGGCAGCGGAGGGCAAATCCCTCGCGCGTCAGCGGTAGTCGAGGCGCAACAGCATCCAGGTTCCGATCCCGACGAAGAGAAGGTTGGGCACCCAGAGGACGAGATACGGGAATGCTCCGGCGTCGTCCCGCAGCATTTCAGCCAGCACGACAAAGAAGAAATAACCGAAGGCAAGCGCCAGACTGATACCGAAACCGACGGATGTTTCCTTGCGCTGCGCCGTGATCCCCAGCGGCATGGCCATCAAGGCGAAAGCGACACAGGCCAGCGACATGGAGACACGCTTGCTCATCTCGGTCATCACCGCGATGCGCCGGGGCAGCTCCTCGACGGAGGGCAGATACCCGCGAAGTTCGGATAGCGTGTAGGAACGGAGCGGCCGGCTGCGGAGTCCCTCATCGACCAAATCCTCAAGCGAGATTTCCACGGTCGCCTCACCCACGGAAATCCCGTG